>NZ_JAEHCA010000005.1:0-291927 GCF_016483345.1 Bacillus cereus group sp. N24 | reverse complement strand
TACTCGAGCACCGGACTGGCGAAGCAACGACGAAATGCGACAGTTATCTAAACCGGACTTTTTAAACTTCCTCTCAATATACGTTTAAAAAGTCCGGTTTAGATAACCGAGCAGATCGAGGCACTGATGCCAGGAGAAGCGCAGTGTAGCTTTACTACTCGAGCACCGGACTGGCGAAGCAACGACGAAATGCGACTGCCATCTGAACCGGACTTTTTTAAACTTCCTCTCAATATACGTTTAAAAAGGAGGATTTAGATAACCGAGCAGGTCGAGGCGCTGATGCCAGGAGGAGCGCAGTGTAGCTTTACTACTCGAGCACCGGACTGGCGAAGCAACGACGAAATGCGACAGTTATCTAAACCGGACTTTTTAAACTTCCTCTCAAAAAAAGTCTAGACGGCTATAGTATAACCATCTAGACCCTATTCTTACTTCTCTTCTTTCAAGCTTAATTTTAAGTTCAGTTCTTCAAGCTGCGCTTCTGCAACTGGGCTTGGAGCTTCTGTTAATAAGCAGCTTGCGCTTGCTGTTTTCGGGAATGCAATTGTATCACGAAGGTTCGTACGACCTGCAAGTAACATAACAAGACGGTCTAAACCTAATGCAATTCCGCCATGTGGTGGTGTACCGTATTCGAATGCTTCTAATAAGAATCCGAATTGCTCTTGTGCTTCTTCTTGTGAGAATCCAAGTGCTTTGAACATTTTTTCTTGTACGTCACGTTCGTAAATACGAAGTGATCCACCACCAAGCTCATAACCGTTTAATACAAGGTCATATGCTTGTGCACGTGCTTTTTCTGGTGCTGTTTCTAATAGCTCAACGTCTTCACGGAATGGCATTGTGAATGGGTGGTGAGCTGCGAAGTAACGATCTGCATCTTCATCGTACTCAAGAAGTGGCCAATCAGTTACCCATAGGAAGTTAAATTTACTTTCATCGATTAACTCAAGCTCTTTACCTAAACGTAAACGAAGTGCACCTAAACTATCTGCAACAACGCTTTTCTTATCTGCTACGAATAGTAATAAATCGCCAGCAGTAGCTTCTAATGTACTCATTAACGCTTTTGCATCTTCTTCACCGAAGAATTTCGCAATCGGTCCTTTTAAGCCATCTTCTTCCACTTTAAGCCAAGCTAGACCTTTTGCACCGTATACTTTTACGAATTCAGTTAATGCATCGATGTCTTTACGAGAGTATTTGCTTGCAGCACCTTTTGCATTAATTGCTTTTACTTGTCCGCCGCTTTCTACAGCACTTGTAAATACTTTAAATCCACAATCTGCTGCAAATTCAGATAGGTCCGTTAGTTCCATTTCAAAGCGTGTATCTGGCTTATCAGAACCGTAGCGAGCCATTGCATCAGCATATTTCATACGAGGGAATGGTGCACTAACTTCTACACCTTTTGCATCCTTCATGACTTTCGTCATCATACGCTCCATCATATCTAAAATTTCATCTTGCGTTAAGAATGAAGCTTCGATATCGATTTGCGTGAATTCTGGTTGACGATCCGCACGTAAATCTTCGTCACGGAAACAGCGTGCTACTTGATAGTAACGCTCAAATCCGCCGACCATAAGAAGTTGTTTAAATAATTGTGGTGACTGTGGTAATGCATAGAATTCACCGTCGTGTACACGGCTAGGCACTAAATAGTCACGAGCTCCTTCTGGTGTGCTCTTCGTTAAAATTGGAGTTTCAACTTCTAAGAAGTCTTCTGTATCTAGGAAGTTACGAATTGTTTTCGTTACGTCGTGACGCATTTTGAATGTGTTAAACATTACAGGACGACGTAAGTCTAAGTAACGATATTTTAAACGCACATCTTCTGATGCATCTGTATCATCAGCGATAATGATTGGTGTTGTTTTCGCTGCATTTAATACGTTTACTCTCGTTGCTTGTACTTCAATACGACCAGTTGCCATATTGTCATTAATTGCGCCTTCACCACGTTCAACAACTGTACCTTCTACGTGTAATACGTATTCACTACGAATCGTTTCTGCTACTTCTAGCGCTTCTTTTGATGTTTCTGGGTTAAATACGACTTGCACGATACCTGTACGGTCACGTAAATCGATGAAGATTAATCCACCTAAGTCACGACGTTTTTGTACCCAACCTTTTAATTGAACTGTTTGTCCAACAGCTTCTACTGTTACTTTTCCACATGCATGTGTTCTTTCAGCCACTGTAAGTTCCCCCTATATTAATTTCTCTGCTACGTATGAAGCAAATACATCTAATGCTACTTCTTCTTGTCCGCCTGTTGCCATATCTTTTAAGTTAATGATACCTTTATCTAGCTCATCTTCCCCTAATACAGCTACAAATTTCGCATTTAAACGATCTGCTGATTTAAATTGTGCTTTCATTTTGCGATCTAAATAATCTTTTTCAACTGATAATCCAGCTTTACGAAGATTAAACGCAACTTTCGCAGCATGGTCTTTCGCTTTTTCACCAAGAGCTACAACGTAACAATCAATACTATGTTCAATTGGTAACTCAATGTTCTCAGCTTTTAGCGCCATAATTAGACGTTCAATACTCATCGCAAAACCGATACCTGGCATTTCTGGTCCACCGATTTCTTGTACAAGTCCATTATAACGGCCACCACCGCTTAATGTAGTGATAGCACCGAAACCTTCCGCCTCACTCATAATTTCAAAAACAGTGTGTTGATAGTAGTCTAAACCACGCACTAAGTTTGGATCTTTTTCAAATGGAACATCCATCATCGTTAATAGTTCTTGAACTTTGTCGTAGTATACTGCTGAATCTTCGTTTAAGTATTCTGTAATAGATGGTGCTGTACCCATTAATTCATGGTTACGGTCCTTCTTACAGTCTAAAATACGAAGTGGGTTCTTTTCTAAGCGAGATTGGCAATCAGAGCAGAACTCGCCGATGCGTGGCTCAAAATGAGCGATTAATGCATCGCGGTGCGCTTGACGGCTCGCTGCATCACCTAAGCTGTTTAATACAACTTTAATATTTTTTAAGCCCATGCCGCGGTAAAACTCTACAGCAAGTGCAATTACTTCTGCATCAATTGCAGGGTCGTTACTACCGATTGCTTCAATACCGAATTGCACGAATTGACGATAGCGACCTGCTTGTGGTCTTTCGTAACGGAACATTTGACCGATATAGTATAACTTTGTTGGTTGCGTTGCGTCACCGAACATTTTGTTTTCAACGTAAGAACGTACAACAGGTGCAGTACCTTCTGGACGTAATGTTAAACTACGTTCTCCACGATCTTGGAATGAGTACATTTCTTTTTGTACGATATCTGTCGTATCACCAACACCACGTAAAAATAGCTCAGTGTGTTCAAAAATTGGTGTGCGAATTTCTTTATAATTGTAACGACGGCAAATTTCGCGTGCTTGCCCTTCGATATACTGCCATAACTCAACAGTGCCTGGAAGAATATCTTGCGTTCCGCGTGGGATTTGAATAGACATATTCAGTTCCTCCTCAAATTGTTTTAATCTTAATAAAAATAAAAAAACTCCCGCCTCTACTGTTTGAACAGTAGGGACGAGAGTATTATACCCGTGGTGCCACCCTAATTGAAGCACGTATGCTTCCACTTTTTTAATAACGCTTAAATGTGCGTTCATCCCTACTAAGCATATATGCCGTTCAAGTTGAAACCTCTAGAGTGTCATTCAATCAGTCATCATGTAGAAATGTTTTCAGCCTAAGACATCTCTTCTCTTTCCATGTGTATCTCATTTACTCTTCTCTATCAACGGTTATATTCATATGTAAATATAAAATTACTATACGTTTGTTAAGTACGATTGTCAAGTGTTCTAAGAGCGTTCAATCTGCTTCTTAAGACGCTTTACATCTTGAAGAGAAATTCCAAACTCAGAAGCAAGCTCCATCGAAGTATTGTTTTGTTCTTTTGAAATAAAATCATGAAAATTCACGTTAAACAGTTGATTTGCACCGTTTGTAACAGAATGCCCTTTTTCATTCATACGCATACGTATATCCCTCACATTCAATATGGATGTTTTACTTTTTATTGTTCCATATTGATGAGGTAGTTATACGTATAAACGAATAACGTTATTCCATACCACTTTTATATAAATAATCCGCTCTTTGAATCATAAAGGTTGTTACAACCATTGCTATTATTACAAATACTACCCAAGTACTGTAACTTAGCACTGCGAAAGTAACTCCTAATGCATGTAAAAAAATAGCTAAGCTAAATCGCAATGAAAATTTCAAATCTTTAAAGATTGACCAATTCATATACTATCTCCCCTTTTCACACATACATCCGAATGTTTTTACCATTTTTTACATTATACTATATAATGGATAACCCAAGCTATTGATTCCAAATCAACATCAGCATTCGATTTATAACAATAATAGTTACCAATCCACTCGCCAGCATAGGATGCTTCAAATGATACAACGCTGCAACACCCGCTCCAAACATGATAATCTCTAACAATACATGCAATATACCTTGTACTTCTCATTCTGCATGCGGAGCTCCAAATAGCTCCCAAATGACTGCAACAACAATCGAAAAAATAATAGCAAGTGTAATTTTTATAGCCGTTATTGTTCCTACCCGAAATCCCCAGTATCCAACAATCCCAAGAACACATAACTCTAGCATAAAACGTAAAGTTATATTGAATTCTTGAAGCATGCTACACCTTCTTTTCCTTTTATTCCCCTTCGAATTAATCCTATGATAAAGTGAAACTTTAATCAGTGGGGGTTTTATTCATCCTCCACTGATTATCAGCCCTCACCAATTGGGCTTTTCCGGGCAGCCCGACCCCCACCTAACTTCTTTGCTTCCGCTGAATTTTGAGGTGGGGGTCTTACTGCCCACAAATAGCGGGATAAATGAACAAAATATACAACAAAGTATAAAAAAGAGAGGATTATATAATCCTCTCTTCTTGGGCCATACTATTTACTTTCTACAATTAAGGTCACCGGACCATCATTGATTAAAGAAACGTCCATCATTGCACCGAACTTCCCTGTTTCTACATGCAATCCTTGTTTACGAACTTCTTCATTAAAGAAATCGTATAAATGCTCTGCATAGTCAGGTTTCGCAGCATCCATAAAGTTTGGACGTCTTCCCTTGCGGCAATCGCCATATAATGTGAATTGCGAAATTGATAGAACTTGTCCTTCTACATCGAGTACAGAATGGTTCATCTTTCCGCTCTCATCTTCAAAGATGCGTAAGTTCGCGATTTTTTCCGCAATGTACGTTGCATCTTTTTCAGTATCTTCATGCGTAATGCCAACTAGTAATGTTAAACCGAATGGAATTTGTCCTACAATCTCACCATCTACTGTGACAGACGCCTCTTTTGATCGTTGTAAAACAACTCTCATCTTTTCTACACTCCCTATTAGTGCATCATACGTCGTACTGCATAAATTTCAGGAACACGTTTAATGCGTTCTACTACTTTTTTCAAGTGTTGTAAGTTACGAATCGAGATCGACATATTAATCGTTGCCATCTTATTACGATCACTTCTACCAGAAACAGCTGAAATGTATGTTTTCGTCTCTGTAACAGCTTGCAATACTTCATTTAATAAACCACGGCGATCATAGCCTGAAATTTCGATATCAACGTTGTATTCAATTTCTTTTTCAGGGCTACCTTCCCACTCTACTTCTAATAAGCGCTCTACAGCTTCTTCTGTATGAATATTTACACAATCACGACGGTGAATCGATACGCCCCGACCTTTCGTAATATACCCAACGATATCATCACCTGGAACTGGGTTACAGCATTTTGACAAACGAATTAATAAATTGTCAGCACCACTTACCTTTACACCAGAATCCCATTTTCGAATTTTCATCGGTTTACGAACTTCTTTAACTTCAACAATTTCTTCTTCTTCACGCTGCTTACGGAACTTGTCCGTTAGTCGCGTAACAATTTGCGACGCTGTAATTCCGCTATATCCAACTGCTGCAAACATATCTTCTTCATTTGCAAAATTAAACTTCTCAGCAACACGTTTTAAATTGTCAGGAGCTAACACTTCTTTCATCTCATACTCTAGACCACGTACTTCTTTTTCAACAAGTTCACGGCCTTTTTCAATATTTTCGTCTCTACGCTGTTTCTTAAAGAATTGACGTATTTTATTTTTCGCATGAGATGTTTGAGCAAGTTTCACCCAATCTTGGCTTGGGCCATACGAATGTTTCGATGTTAAAATTTCAATGATGTCACCCGTTTTTAATTTATAATCAAGGGTCACCATTTTCCCATTTACTTTTGCACCAATTGTTTTATTCCCGATTTCTGAATGGACACGATAAGAAAAGTCAATTGGAACAGATCCAAGTGGTAATTCCATTACATCGCCTTTCGGTGTGAAGACGAATACCATGTCAGAGAATAAATCAATTTTTAATGACTCCATAAACTCTTCTGCATTAGAAGCTTCATTTTGCCATTCTAATATTTGACGGAACCAAGTTAGTTTCTTCTCTAATGTACCTGTTGTTTCTGCGGTCTTTCCTTCTTTATACGCCCAATGTGCCGCGATACCGAATTCTGCAATTTCGTGCATTTCTTTCGTACGAATTTGCACTTCTAGCGGATCACCTTTCGGTCCAATTACCGTCGTATGAAGAGATTGATATAGATTTGCTTTCGGCATTGCAATATAATCTTTGAAACGACCTGGCATTGGCTTCCAGCAAGTATGAATAATTCCAAGCACCGCGTAACAATCTTTAATACTATTTACAACGACACGTACAGCTAGTAAATCGTAAATTTCATTAAACTGTTTATTTTGCAATGCCATTTTACGATAAATACTGTAAATATGTTTTGGTCTTCCAGAAATCTCAGGTTGAATGGAAACTTCTTTTAATTTCTCACGAATACCAGTCATTACTTCATCTAAATATTCTTCACGCTCTGCACGTTTACGCTTCATTAAATTTACAATACGATAATATTGTTGCGGATTTAAATAGCGAAGTGACGTATCCTCTAACTCCCATTTAATAGTACTGATTCCGAGTCTATGTGCTAAAGGTGCAAAGATTTCTAACGTTTCATTCGCAATGCGACGCTGCTTCTCTTGAGGCAAATGTTTCAATGTACGCATGTTATGAAGACGATCAGCTAGTTTAATTAAAATAACTCGAATATCTTGAGCCATTGCGATAAACATTTTGCGATGGTTTTCTGCTTGTTGCTGCTCATGAGATTTATATTTAATCTTTCCGAGCTTTGTAACACCATCGACAAGCATAGCGATTTCTTTATTAAATTCTCGCTCAATATCTTCTAATGTAATCTCTGTATCTTCCACTACATCATGTAAGAAACCTGCCGATACTGTAGCTGGATCCATGTGTAAATCAACTAAAATACCTGCAACTTGAATTGGGTGAATAATATATGGTTCACCCGATTTTCTATATTGTTCGCTATGTGCATCGCGTGCATATTCATAAGCACGTGCCACTAGCTCAATATCTTCAACCGCTAAATATTGACTTGCTTTCTCGAGTACCTGTTCAGCTGTTAGTACTTGCTCATTTGCCATCGAATCACCTTTTATTGAAAATTGACTTTGTATTTATTAAATAGAATAAATTATATTCTATCATTATAACCCAATGATTGTGAATTGTGAAAAGGAAAAGATTTTACTGACATTTCACCTTATTTTTTTGTTCAATTATACAAAAGTACCCGCTCCTCTCCAAGAGATTCACGGGTACTTTTTATCACCGTAGTTTTACCTATATAGTGATTAGTATTTTTCTAATACTAATACATCGTAACCATCTAACATTTTACGACCATCTAAGTAAGTAAGCTCTACTAAGAACGCAATCCCTGCTACAACTCCGCCAAGTTCTTCAACTAGCTTAATTGTTGCTTCAATTGTTCCACCTGTAGCTAATAGATCATCAGTAATTAATACGCGTTGACCTGGTTTAATTGCATCTTTATGGATTGTTAAAACATCTGTACCATATTCTTTGCCGTAGTCAACTGTAATTACTTCACGTGGTAATTTTCCTAATTTACGAACTGGCGCAAATCCTACTTCTAATGCATAAGAAACTGGGCAACCGATAATAAAACCACGAGCTTCTGGTCCTACTACAACATCGATATCTCTTTCTTTTGCATACTCAACGATTGCATCTGTTGCTGCTTTGTATGCTTTACCGTCGTTCATTAAAGGTGTAATGTCTTTAAACACAATACCTTCTTTCGGATAATCCGGTACAATTGCGATATGTTGCTTGAAATCCATATTTCTGAATCCTCCTCAGATATAAAAGGTTTGTAAATACAAATCCTTTACCCTAACTGTTCTACTTATTTATGATTACGAATCGTTTCAAACCATGTATATAGTTGCTGATATGTGCTATAAACCAATTCTTTTTCTAATTGTAAGTGGTTCATTTTCTCACGATATGTGTTCGATTCAATTAAATCACGCTTTTGTTTTTGTTCGGCCATAAAAATGACACCGTCTTTTATTGTAACAAATTCTAACTCAAAAAACACCTGTGTCATGAAATTTACTGTATCTTTTGACCAACCTTTATGGCGACATAGTTGTTCCCCATATTGTCTTAAAGAAAATGGTGATTTTTGGTTTAAGAAAGAATAGTACCATTTAAAATGTTCCCTCGTTGGGACTGTACTAAATAGATGATTGTTCTCTTGATAAAATAACGTATAGATTCTAGATGGGAATCCTACTTTAAATAAGTCACGTAATTCATCTGTTCCTTTTGGCAAATCGAGTAACACGATGTATTGATCATCTAAATGAGTTACCTCTGATGCATGCACAAGATGTTCTTTATAGTCTTCTAAAGAAAACTTATTCAATACCTCTTCAGAAAAATACACCATTGTTATTTTTTCTTTCGGAAGTTCTGCTAAATTTGCTTCCACATTACGCATACTACGCCAATCAAATAATTGCCATGCCTCTACAGCAATATCTTGTACCATTAATTGTGGCTTCTTAAAATTATTCCATTCATTAATGGATGCCTCTCCTATTACAGATACCTTAGCAACTGGCGAAATTTCTTTTGCATACGCACCAAATCCGAATCCAATTGTATCCAGTGTTGCCTGTCCGTCACGAAGTGCCATTTTCAAATGTGAACCATCTGATCCGATTGCACGAATACTTTCTAATTCAGCATTTTTCACTGCAAGACGTGGTTTCGGATTTCCAACACCAAATGGCGCTAACTTTTGCATATCCTCAATTGCTGCAAGTGTTACATCTTCCACTTTACAAAATGTATCAACTGCTGTGATTGGAATAAAATCCGCTTCTGTTAAAATTGCATCCGCTTGCGCATTTAAGCGGCGACGTAACTCATCTACATCATTCATATGTAGCGTCATTCCCGCGGCCATCGGATGCCCTCCGAAGTGCGGTAATAACTCTCTACAATCCGACAAGTTTGCAAACAAATCAAATCCCGCGATACTACGTGCTGAACCCTTTGCTGTTTCTTTGACAGGATCAATGCTTAATACAATTGTTGGACGATAAAAACGTTCAACTAATTTAGAAGCGACAATTCCAATTACACCTGGATTCCAGCCTTCTTTTGCAAGCACTAACACTTTATTTTCTTCTGATGGGAATTTATTTTCCACTTCAGCGATAGCCTCTTCTGTAATTTGCTTTACAATATCTTTTCGAAGTTTGTTCAGCTCATCAATTTCTTCAGCCAGTTCTTTCGCTTCCTCTGGGTCATCTGATAATAATAGGTGTACAGCCGGCGTAGCATCTTCTAAACGCCCAACTGCATTAATACGCGGTGCGATTGAGAATCCAATGCTTTCTTCTGTAATTTCACTTTGCGAAACGTTAGCAACTTTAAACAATGCCTTTAAACCAATATTTTTCGTCATCCGCATATGTTTTAAACCGCGCTTCACTAGCAATCTATTTTCGCCATGAAGTGATACTAAATCGGCTACCGTACCGATTACTGCAATTTCTAATAAATGTTCTGGCACACGACCTAATAGTGCATGCGCAACTTTAAACGCAACACCTACACCGGCTAAATAATGAAACGGATACACACCGCCATCTAGTTTTGGATGAATAATCGCGAGTGCTTCTGGTAATTCTGGCGGTGGCTCATGGTGATCCGTAATAATAAGATCTATTCCAAGTTCCTTCGCTACCTTCGCTTCATGTACCGCTGCGATACCAGTATCGACAGTAATAATAAGTGAGAACCCTGCACTATGCGCCCAACGAAACGCTTCTTCGTTCGGTCCATAACCTTCTGTAAAACGGTTTGGAATATAAAATTCTACCTCTGCACCTAATTCTTGCAGAGCAAGATATAAAACCGTTGTACTACTTACTCCGTCCGCATCATAATCACCAAATATTAATATTTGCTCTCCATTTTGAATCGCCTTATTTACACGTTCTACCGTTCTATCCATTCCTTCTAATAAAAACGGATCGTGAAATTCTTGATTTTCTGTATTTAAAAAATCTAAAATCTTATCTTCTGTATCTAATCCTCTACCGAGGAATAACGAAATGACAAGTGGTGACAATTGTAATTTATTTGCTAATTCACTCACTCGCTCTTCATTATATTCTTTTTCTTTCCAACGCGTCTTCGGTTGTAACACGAAATCACCCCTTAACCTGTTTATTATACAAGACAGATTAAGGGGTGACAATATAATGCAAACTACGATGCAACATCTATATACTAAAATGTTAATGATATTTAATTTGGAGAATACGGATTTATATGTACAAACACATTTTGTACATTATCTTGTTTCATAAGCGTTTCTTTCACATGCTTTCCAATGCTATGTCCTTCTTCTACAGTAATGTATGGATCTACAGAAACTTTAATATCGACAATAACATAATGACCATGTTCTCTCGCATATAAAGAACCGATTTTTTTCACACCATTTACTTGCAGGACAGCTTCTCTAAGCGGAATAACATCTTCCTCATGAAGTACATGATCAAGCGTTGCATGAATCGCTTCCGCCCCAATACTCCACGCCATCTTTGCAACAAGGAGTGAAACAAATAACCCCGCAACCGGATCCGCATATACAAGCCAATCTAAACCTAGCTTACCACCGATAATAGCTGCACAAATACCGATTAAAGCTGCAATTGAAGAAAATACATCCGAACGGTGCTCATATGCATTTGCAATAATTGCATCACTATTTACCCTCTTCCCTAATCGAAATTTATATTGAAACATTCCTTCTTTCACGACAATCGAAAGAATAACAGCAAAAATCGTAATTCCTTTCGGTGGTTCTAGTTCTTGCGAAAAAGCTTTTATAGACGAAATCGCTATCTCGATTCCCACAATAAATAATAATACTGCAACAATAATCGCTGAAATCGATTCCGCTTTACCATGACCGTACGGGTGATCTTCATCTGGTGGTTGCTTTGCTGCTCGCAATCCAAAAAGTACAGCTAGCGAACCAATTACATCTGATGCAGAATGCACCGCATCCGCTAATAGTGCTTTACTGTTCCCGATATAACCAATTACCGCCTTTACAATCGCTAATATAATATTACCAACGATCCCGACAATAGCACCAAACTCGGCCTGTTTAAAACGTTCATCTTTTTCCATAATTAAAATCCCTTCTTTTCTTAACCTATCTTGTTATCCCGATTTATTGTATCAAAAACAACGATAACATCACCACTTTCTTCCATCTTTCTTCTGTAAAAAGTTGCTATCTTATTGTATCCACAAACGAAAAAAGAGATGCCTCCTAATGAGGCATCACCTTTTTATACTTGCGGTTCAGATACTTCTTTCTCAACCTTCTTCTTGTTTTTGCCCTTTTTCAAACGACGGTTTTCAAGCATTAACCAAATTTGAGAAGCAACGAAAATAGAAGAGTACGTACCTACAACTAATCCAATTAATAACGCAAGTGAGAAGTTACGCAGTGATTCACTACCGAAAATAAGTAGTGCAATTACTGGGAACAACACTGTTAAAACAGTATTAATTGAACGACCAATTGTTTGACGAATACTTGAGTTTACGATTTCTTCTAAATCTTTTAAATCGCGAACTCGTTTTTTCTGTTTGTATAATTCACGGTTTCTATCAAACGTAACGATTGAGTCATTGATAGAGTAACCAATAATGGTTAATACCGCAGCGATAAACGTTAAGTCTACCTCTATTCGGAAAAGACTAAATACAACAATCATAACGAAGGCATCATGTAATAATGCGATTACTGCAGATACTGCGTACGTAAGACGGAAACGAATACTTACGTATAAAACGATTACTGCAGAAGCAATTAATACTGCGATAAATGCATTTCGTGCAATCTCTTTACCGATTGTCGGTGAAACTGTACTTACATTCGGATCTGTACCGTATTTATCGTGGAAGAATGTTTTCGTTTTCGCAATTTCATCTTTTGATAGAACACCTAATGTACGAACTGCGAAACCTTTATTGTCATCTCCAGTCGGTACAATATTTTCTTCCTTCACATCGATTTTCAATTCTTTAAAATCTTTATGAACATCAGCAACAGTAACTGCTTGTTTTGATTGCAAGTCGATACGTGTACCACTCGCAAAGTCAATACCAAGATTCATTTTAAAAATCGGTAATATAATTGCCCCAGCAATTACGACTACAATTGAGAATAAGAAGAATTTATGACCGATATTTACGAAGTTAATACGATCAAATCTCGTTGGCGGATGTACTACACCTTTTGTTAATGGAATAATATCCTTTTCCTTAACACCAAAATAAGATTGTTTTTTATCGAAGTAACGGCTCTTTACAAGTAAACCTAGTAAGAAACGAGTACCGAATACGTTCGTAATGAAACCGACTAAAATACTAACAATTAAACTTGTTGCGAAACCTTTTACAGAACTATTACCGTAAGCAAATAATACACCGGCTGCTGCAATTGTTGTAATGTTCGCATCTAAAATTGTCGCTAATGAACGATGGTTACCAGCACGAAATGCTGACATCATTGACTTACCAATTTTCAGTTCTTCCTTTAACCTCTCGTACGTAATGATATTCGCATCAACTGCGATACCTACCCCGAGCACTAATGCCGCAATACCTGGCAACGTAAGAACCGCATGCATCCAGTTAAAGACAAGTAATGTAACGAAAATGTATAAACCTAACATAATAACCGCTACAAGCCCTGGTAAACGGTAGAATACAAGCATAAATAAGAAGATAATAGCAATACCGATTGCACTAGCGAAAATCGTTTGCTCTAATGCTTGTTGACCAAATTTCGCTCCAACAGATGTTGAATACATTTCTTTTAAATCAACAGGAAGTGCACCTGCATTTAATAAAGATGAAAGTTCTTTCGCACTTTCAACTGTAAAGTTTCCACCTACGATAGATACTTCAGCTTGGTTAAACACTTGGCTTACTGTTGCTGCTGATAAAAACTTCGGATTCGGTTTTGCAGATTCTGCTTTATACGAATCTTTTCCTTCTTCAAAATCAAGCCATATTACCATTAAATTCGTTGGTGGTGGCATTTTTGAAATTTTTTCAGTTACATCACGGAATTTTTCAGCGCTTTTTAATGTAAGACCTACGCTCGCACGGCCTTGCTCATCAAATGTTTGCTTCGCTCCGCCGCCTTTTAAATCCGTTCCATCCATAAGAAGATTGTCATCTACATCACGGAAAGTTAATTTCGCTTGTGTTGATAACATTTCACGTGCTTTTTGCTGATCTTGTACACCAGCAAGCTGTACCCGAATTCGATTTTCTCCTTCAATTTGGATGTTCGGCTCACTTACACCGAGAACATTGACACGATTTTCAAGAGCACCTACTGTACTTACAAGTGCCTCTCGGTCAATTTTATCGCCTTTTTTGGCTGGTTTTACTTCATACAGAACTTCAAAACCACCGCGAAGGTCTAGTCCTAGACTAATTCCTTTTGCTATGTCTTTTCCTGCCGCACCAATTACGCCACCGATTAATAAAACGATGAGGAAAAAGGCGGCAATTCTCGTACCACGCTTTGCCATATGTACCCTCTTTCTGCTACTAACACTTTCAATAAATCTCTTACGATTCACTGCTATACGTGTGCATACACCTAGTTAGTAGACTTCCTTTCTATAAAATACATTTGTTTTTTGCTAGTTCATCACTAGCTGTGTCGGTAAACCTTACGCAATACCTACACTTTCATTATTTATTTTTCTTCTTCACTACCTCCTTTACATATAATCTTAGACATCGTTATTTCCTCTTTATCAATACCTATCATTATACTGCAAAAGGAAGAACAAACCAATTGCAGTCAGTTATTTATTTTCATACTCATCAAATGACCAAAGTGGCGCTTGGTATGCTTCAACAGTTAAATATGTCATATATTCATTAGGTGTTATTCTTAATACATCGTTCACTAATTCATACAACCTAACATTACTGTCTATCTTTTTCCATTTTTTCACTTTAAGAAACTTCCAAATGTCATCATCTGTCACTCTGTCATAACCGAACATTTGAAACTCCTCTACTTTACTAACTAAAACGACTTGTAACTGTCCGCGGTATGATTCTACCAAATCTTCTTTTTCTAACATACGTAACATCTCCTTATAATTTCAGCACGAAAAGTCGCTTTTATTCCCGCTCTAATGGACAGCAATAACTACTTTCAAGAGCACTATCATACTTCACTCTCTTAAATGCTTGTCATTCTTGTCTCGTACGTGCATATAAATTATTGTAAATCATTCCACTGATTTTGAGAAGGTAGGAGAAGACCATGACGAGACAAAGCTTTTTAAAAGGCGCATTTATTTTAATGATTGCCGGCTTTATTACCAAAATCCTTGGATTTATTAACCGGATTGTAATGGCACGTATACTAGGAGAAGAAGGCGTTGGCCTTTATATGATGGCCGTTCCCACATTCATTTTAGCAATTACATTAACACAAATCGGTCTTCCTGTCGCAATCGCAAAATTTGTAGCAGAAGCGGAAGCGGTGAACGATAAACAAAAAATAAAAAAAATATTAACCGTATCACTAGCTGTCACTTCCTTTATTAGCATCATTTTAACAATTGGCATTATGCTCCTCACACCTATTTTAGCGAAAACATTATTAACCGATGAAAGAACGTACTATCCATTAATGGCCATTTTACCTGTCGTTCCTGTTATTGCTGTTTCTTCTGTTTTACGCGGTTATTTCCAAGGGAAACAAAATATGAAACCTAGCGCTTATGCTCAAGTGATCGAACAAGTTGTCCGCATTACAATTATCGCTGTATGTATTCGAATATTTTTACCTTATGGCGTAGAATATGCTGCAGCCGGCGCTATGTTATCAGCCGTTCTCGGCGAAATTGCATCCTTATTATTCTTACTCACTTTATTCCAACGTGAAAAACACTTATCTATACGCTCTAGATTTTTCACTACCGTAAAGGAGAGCAAAGGTACATTTTATTCTCTTATGGATATTGCCCTTCCAACTACAGGAAGTCGTTTAATCGGTTCTGTTTCTTATTTTTTTGAACCTATCGTCGTTATGCAAAGTTTAGCAATTGCCGGTGTTGCCGCTTCTGTCGCAACCCAGCAATACGGTATATTAAACGGTTATGCATTCCCGCTCCTATCACTACCCGCCTTCATTACATACGCTCTTTCTACAGCGCTCGTTCCTTCAATTAGTGAAGCAATGGCAAAAAGGCAACATAAATTAGTGGAGCACCGTTTACAACAAGCACTTCGAATTTCATTAATTACTGGTGGGTGGTCTGTCGTTATATTATACGTATTCGCTTCCCCTGTTTTAACTCTTATGTACGGATCAGACAGCGCAACAGCATTCATTCAGCTACTTGCACCTTGCTTTTTATTTCATTATTTTCAAAGTCCACTTACATCTGTATTGCAAGCTTTAAATTTAGCACGCGCTGCTATGATGAACACATTTATTGGCGCCATCGTGAAATTAATCGTTATTTTTGTACTAGCTTCAAAGCCAGAATTTCAAATGATGGGGGTTGCTCTCGCTATTGCAGCAAATATAGTAACAGTAACATTCCTTCACTACGCTACCGTTTTAAAAAAGATTACATTTACCATTTACGCAAAAGACTATATTTTCGGCGGACTTGCCATCGGTATTGCAGGTGCCTTCGGTTTTTACCTTCATAAGTATATTATTTTCTCTCATTCTCTTGGTATACAAACATTATGGGAAATCACTTTAACAACAATTGTTTATGTCGTTCTCCTCTTCATCTTTAAACTAATTCGAAAAGAGGAGTTACGTCGCCTCCCTATCATTCGTAAACTTTCATTTTTGAAATAAAGTAAAACTTTCATTAGCGAGACTTTTCCAGGCTTACTATTTAAAATGGTAAGCCTTTAGTTTTCTTTCAAATCAACAAAAAATTGTCCATTTTGAAAACTACAGTATAAAATTTGTGTTATATCGTTATAACCTAAGTTTTTTAGTTTTTCAATGAGCCATTCGTCTGTATGTTCAATCATTTGCAAATGATTAGATTGAATTTCTCCATCAATAATTAATGGGAGAGTAAAAATAGGCGTATCATTT
This sequence comes from Bacillus cereus group sp. N24, assembly GCF_016483345.1. NCBI lineage: Bacteria > Bacillati > Bacillota > Bacilli > Caryophanales > Bacillaceae > Bacillus > Bacillus cereus group sp. N24. The sequence continues at coordinate 275,210 of NZ_JAEHCA010000005.1, read as the reverse complement.
TTACTCTTTTTACTTTTTTGTTTTTGAAAAACGGATAACTTCCCTGATGGTTCCAAAATAGCGTATTCCACATCCCGCACGTCTCCGACCCCTTGCTCCCTTAATTGCATCATTAAATCATCTATGTTATAGCGCTGTTTTCTCATCTTTTTTTCATCAATTTTCCCCGCATTTATAAGAATAGCAGGCTCCCCTTCTATTAAATGCCGAAATCGTTGAAACTTCAAAGAAATAACCGACAAAATGATTTGTATGCACATAAGGAAAGTCATCGGAACTAATTGATGCCAAAGTGATTTATCTGTATTTTCAATTGCTACTACAGCCATTTCACCAAGCATAATGAATACGACTAAATCTAATACACTTAGCTCTCCAATTTCACGTTTACCCATAAGACGGAAAATAATTAAGATAATGATATACAAAAGCATCGTCCGGCCAATTATCGATACCCATTCCATTTCTACATCTCCTTTTTTACTTATAGATTCCCCTATAGAAAAGAAAATAGTCTAACTTAAGCAAAAGAGAAATATGCTTGTATTAAAAAGGGGGAATGCATAAATGGATGGAACGAAAAAATTATCAACTGCAATTGGTTTCGGTATTATTACCCTACTAATTCTCGCATCTATTACTAGCATGGTTATGGCTCTATTATTAAAGTTTACGAACATGAATGAAGGTACATTAATCGTCACTATTTTGATACTAGCTCTTTTATCTATGCTTATGTCTGGGTTTATTGCTGGTAAAAAAGCACAAGGGAAAGGTTGGCTAGTAGGTTTTACAACAGGACTCACATTCGCCATACTCGTTTTTCTAGTTAACTATTTAGGCTTCTCTCAAACTTTATCGAACTCACAGTTACTTTACCAATTGGCATTAATGGGCGCGAGTACACTCGGTGGTATTTTCGGTGTAAATATGTCAAAGCAAAATAATTAAAAAAAGGCCCTGCACATTTCATGCAGGGCCTTCCTCATTAGTTTTTCACAACCTCACGAATCGCATTGCGATCGAAAGTTAAGTGTGCACCACCAGATTTAACAACGATTTTCGTTTCATCTACTGATTCGATTGTACCGTGTAAGCCACCAATTGTTATGATAGCATCACCTTTTGCTAATTCGTTTTGCATTTGAGCAACTGCTTTTTGACGCTTTTGTTGCGGGCGAATTAATAAGAAATAGAAAATCGCAAACATCGCAACGATCATAACGATATTCATCATACCTGCATTCATCTTTTGTTCCTCCTTTTAAATTATGTATTAGAAGTTTTTAGCATTCGGTTTATTAAAGCCATACTGTTCAAAGAACTCTTCGCGGAAATCGCCAAGACGGTCTTCACGAATAGCTTGTCTCACCTGCTCCATTAAGTTTAACAGAAAATGAAGGTTGTGATAAGACGTTAAACGAATTCCGAACGTTTCATCACATTTCATTAAGTGACGAATGTACGCACGAGAGTAATTTTTACATGTGTAGCAATCACAATTAGGATCAAGCGGACCGAAGTCTCTTGCGAATTTCGCATTTTTTACAACTAGACGGCCTTCACTTGTCATACATGTACCATTTCGAGCGATACGAGTTGGAAGTACGCAGTCAAACATATCAACGCCGCGAATTGCCCCATCAATTAACGAGTCAGGAGAACCTACTCCCATTAAGTAACGTGGCTTATCATCTGGAAGAAGTGGTGTTGTAAACTCAAGCACACGATTCATAATATCCTTCGGTTCACCAACAGATAAACCACCTATAGCATAACCAGGGAAGTCCATTGAAACAAGGTCTTTTGCACTTTGGCGACGAAGCTCTTCAAACTCTCCGCCCTGTACGATACCGAATAAACCTTGATCTTGTGGACGTTCATGCGCTTTTAAGCAACGTTCTGCCCAGCGGCTTGTACGTTCTACAGATTTCTTCATATATTCAAAAGTAGCTGGGAACGGTGGACACTCATCAAATGCCATCATAATATCTGAACCTAATGCATTTTGGATTTCCATCGCTTTTTCTGGTGATAAGAATAATTTATCTCCATTTAAGTGGTTACGGAAGTGAACGCCTTCCTCTTCAATACGGCGGAAGTCACTTAAACTGAATACTTGGAAACCACCAGAATCCGTTAAGATCGCACGGTCCCAGTTCATAAATTTATGCAAACCACCTGCTTCACGAACAATTTCGTGACCTGGACGTAGCCATAAATGATACGTATTACTTAAAATAATGCCAGAATCCATTGCTTTTAATTCTTCTGGTGACATTGTCTTAACTGTTGCAAGTGTACCAACTGGCATGAATGTTGGTGTATCAAATGAACCGTGCGGCGTGTGTACACGACCTAAACGCGCACCCGTTTGTTTACAAGTTTTAATAAATTCATAACGAATTGCTGTCATAATTTACTCCTTTTATTTGTTTCTCATTTTAGCGTGAGATGCAACGAACATTGCGTCACCAAAGCTAAAGAAACGATATTTTTCTTTTACTGCTTCATTATAAGCATGAAGTACATTATCTCTATTTGAAAATGCACTTACAAGCATAATTAATGTTGATTTCGGCAAATGGAAGTTTGTAATTAAACCATCAATTGCTTTAAATTCATATCCTGGGTACATAAAAATATCTGTCCAGCCAGAAGCTGCGCAAAGCTTACCACTATGATCAGTCGCAATCGTTTCTAACGTACGAGTTGATGTCGTACCTACAGTAATAATACGTCCACCATTCTCTTTCACACGATTTAATAATGCCGCTGTCTCTTCAGACATATGGTAATATTCTGCGTGCATATGATGCTCTTCAATCGTATCTGCAGAAACTGGTCTAAATGTTCCAAGCCCTACGTGAAGTGTAATAAATGCTAACTGAACGCCTTTTTTCTTTAACTTCTCAAGTAACTCTTCTGTAAAGTGAAGTCCCGCTGTCGGCGCTGCTGCTGAACCGATTTCTTTCGCATATACTGTTTGATAGCGATCGCGATCTTCCAGTGTCTCTTTAATATATGGAGGAAGTGGCATTTCCCCAAGTTCATCTAAAATTTCATAGAAGATGCCGTCATATGAAAATTCAAGCTGACGTCCACCTTGATCTGCAGTCCCTGTGCAAGTTGCTTTTAATTTCCCTTCACCAAAAGAAATTACAGTTCCTTCTTTTACACGTTTCGCTGGCTTAACAAGCGTTTCCCACTTATCGCCTTCCTCTTGTTTCAAGAGAAGCACCTCAATGTGTGCGCCTGTATCTTCTTTCACACCGTGCAAGCGAGCAGGCATAACTTTCGTTTCATTTAAAACTAAGCAATCCCCTTCGTGTAAGTAAGAAAGAATGTCCGTAAAATGTTTATGCTCAATATCACCAGTTTCACGGTCTAACACCATTAATCTTGATGTTTCACGATCCTCTAACGGGACTTGTGCAATAAGTTCTTCTGGTAAATGAAAATCAAACAGATTAATATCCATAACTGTATCCACCTATTTCTTATTTGAATCGATTTATTATATACATAATAAAAGATAATGCAATACTTAACACAATACATGTAATGATAGGAAAATAAAAGGTAACGTTACCTTTTTTCACAAAAATATCGCCTGGAAGCCTTCCAATGAACTTCCAAGCTAAGCCAACAACAATGAGTAAGATACCTGCTGTTATAAGCAATTTCGGTATCTCCGTCATATTTTTGGCATCTCCATTCCGAAATGTTCATACGCAAGTGGCGTTACGATTCGGCCTCTTGGCGTTCGTTGTAAAAAGCCAATTTGTAATAAATACGGCTCATACACATCTTCAATTGTATGAGATTCTTCTCCAATCGTTGCCGAAACTGTCTCTAACCCAACTGGGCCACCACGGAATTTCTCAATTATACCGAGCAATAATTTATGATCAATATGATCGAGTCCTAATTTATCTACCTGCAGTAGTTCTAATGCCATTTGTGTAATTTCCATTGCAATTGTTCCGTCGCTGCGAACTTGTGCGAAGTCACGTACACGTCGTAATAAACGATTCGCAATACGAGGTGTACCACGGGCACGTCTTGCAATTTCTAATGCGGCTAACGAATCAATTTCCACTTCGAATACTTCCGCTGTACGTTCAACAATCGCAGAAAGCTGATCCACTGTATAATACTCTAATCTTGAAAGTACACCGAAACGGTCACGAAGCGGTGCTGATAATGCTCCAGCACGTGTTGTCGCTCCAACTAATGTAAATGGAGGTAAATCTAAACGTACAGACCGTGCTGACGGTCCTTTTCCAATTACGATATCAAGGCAAAAATCTTCCATCGCAGGATATAGTACTTCTTCAATTGATCTATGCAAACGATGAATTTCATCAATAAACAATACATCTCCAGGCTGAAGTGCTGTTAATACCGCTGCTAAATCTCCTGGTCTTTCAATTGCGGGACCTGACGTCGTTCGAATGTTAACACCCATTTCATTGGCAATAATATTCGCAAGCGTCGTTTTACCAAGTCCAGGTGGTCCATATAAAAGTACGTGATCTAACGTTTCTTCACGCATTTTCGCCGCTTCAATAAACACTTCTAAATTATGTTTCGCTTTATCTTGGCCAATATACTGACGGAGCGTCTGTGGCCGTAATGAATACTCTAAATCCGCATCTTCGTATCCAGATTCCCCTGAAAGGAGACGTTCGTCCATTATACTCACCTCTTACCATTTAGTAAAAGACTAAGTGCCTTTTTAATATATTGATCCGTCGTTAATGATTCTTTTAATAACTCTGGTACAACACGAGAAACTTCCCGTTCTGCATAACCAAGTGCACGCAGTGCTTCCAGTGCTTCATCAAGTTCAACTGAGGAACCTTTCTTCTCATCAAAACTTTCAACATCTGAGAACAAATCAACAAATGCATCTGGTACAACATCTGCTAGTTTTCCTTTTAAATCTAAAATCATTTGGCGCGCTGTTTTCTTTCCGACGCCCGGGAATTTCACTAAAAACTTCTCATCTTCATGTTCAATCGCTTGAACGACCTGTCCTGTTTGACCAGAAGCTAAAATTGCAAGAGCACCTTTTGGCCCAATGCCAGACACACCTAACAATTTTGTAAATAATAAACGCTCTTCACGTGTTTTAAACCCGTAAAGTGCCATAATATCTTCTCTCACATAATGATATGTATAGACACGGATTTCTTGCTTACTTCTTTGAAATACATACGGATTTGGTGTGAAAATTTGGTAGCCAATTCCATTATGGTCAATTACGACATATTCCGGTCCTACATACTCCACGTAACCTGTAACATATTCAAACAAAATACGATCTCTCCCTCTTAAATCATGTATTCCATTTTAACATATTTAATGATGGAAAAGCGAGACTACCCCAACAAATGTTCTCTGTTTAAAACTTCTGTTATTTTCCATTGACAGAAAGGATAAAGCACCTTAATATACAGAAGTCGATAATGATTATCAATACTAATTAAAGGGGTTACATCAGGATGAAACGTAAGTTATTTATTTTATTAACTATTATGCTAGTCGTTCTTTCTATCGTTGGCTGTTCTTCTCAAAAAGAAGAGTCAAAAGCAAAAGAACAACCGAAAACAAAAGTTGTGAAACACGCTAAAGGGGAAGCTACCATTCCAGTAAATCCAAAGAGAATTGTTGACTTATCTGGATCAACAGAAGAGTTATTACTTCTTGGACACAAACCTGTTGGTACAGCAAATACATATAAAGATAAAATCCAAAACCACTTAACAGACAAGCTAGATGGCGTAAAAGCAGTTGGCTGGTACTGGGCACCTAAAGTTGATTTAGAAGCTGTTACAGCTTTAAAACCGGACTTAATTATTTTAAATAATCGTCAATTAAAAATTTATGATCAATTAGAAAAGGTTGCACCGACTGTTGTTCTAGAAACTAACTTAGAAGACTGGCGCGGTAAGTTTAAAGAAGTAGGTAAACTATTTGATGAAGAAAAGAAAGCTGACAAATGGATTGCCGACTACGATAAAAAAGCAGACTCTTTATCTAAAAAAATTAAAGAAAAAACAAAAGATGAAAACTTTATGTTTGTCGCAGTTACACCACAAAACTTCCGTGTATACGGTAGCTTCGGATACGGTGACATCATCTTTAACGACTTAAAACTTCCAGCAACAAAAGGTACAGATTTAAAACAAACAATGGCACAAGTATCATTAGAAGGGCTTGTTGCATTCCAACCTGATCAAATGTTTATTGTAAACTTCGGCGGCGAGGCAGATAAAGTGTACGAAGACTATAAAAATAGTGCCGTTTGGAAAGACAATAAAGCAGTAAAAAACAATCACGTATATGAAGTATCGAATGAAATCTTCAATACGAAAGCATTCAATCCAATTGGAAAAGATATGCTAATTGATGAAATCGCAAAAGAAATTTTAGCTAAAAACAAGTAAGAAAAAGCAGCTCACCATGAGCTGCTTTTTTTCTTATTTTGCACTGCATATTGCTTCATTTTTTCAATCGTCTTCACAAAACTCTCTTTTGATTTTATACGAATACCACGCTTCAATTTCGCACGCTCATAACTCTCAAGCTTTTTCATGTCAATTTGAAAGAAGGAATGAATCGCATTATCATTTTTCGGTACACCCTTGAAAATTTGTAATATCCCTTCCTCTGAAACACCAAAATAACCGCTCGTCTTCAATAAGGGAGAAATATCGTCCACTTTCTTTTGCAATACAATTTGTACATCATCACGATCAACGAGTTGCCATTCTTTATATTGCTGTAAAAACTTTTCTAAATCCGCTACTTTTTCTGTAAATATTTCTTCACTTACTTCTCCATCAACATACATACGCTCTAATAAAATTGTAACTTCAGGTTCTTTTTCTGTTACTTCTGGTACTGGCCCTTCCGCCCTCACACTCGTTTCATAAGCTAAACAAAACATCATAACGAAAGCTTGTACTGCAATCAGTATCCACTTCATTTCCATTCACCTCTTTTAGGCAAAATCAAACTTTCATTAGTAGTTTTGCCGGAAGTGGAGGTTTTATCCATATAAACAACCATATTACATTTCTCTCAAAAATAAAAAATGCAGATAAGGTTTTATCCTTATCTGCATTAGCATTTATTTGTATATAAAATGAAAGACGCCTGCAAAGCAGGCGTCTTGATGCGTTTACGGCGAGAGACCAGGCGACCACATTCGCGTGTTTAGCACTTAAGCATATCTCTCGTCTTACGTAAATTAGCTCATCGCTTTGCTAATATAACATTAATAATGTATAAGTGCAACATATTTATAAAAAATATTTTATTTCCTTTTTTCTCTAAACAGATTAGATGTAAATTATAAATTAATTAATGCAATATATACACGTTACAATGTATACACTAGAGAAATCATAATAAACAGGAGATGGATATTATGAAAAAAATAATGGATGAACGTCTCATTCTTCAAACGCTGAAAAACATACGTATTGTCTTTCTTTTTCAATACATTGGCGTAGTTGGAATTTTAGGTTATATCAGATTCACTGAAGGAATGGATCAAATTACGAAATCTCCATTGTGGCTATTATTTATGCTTACGAGTATTTTACTTGCTTATTTACAGTTAAGTGTTTCAATCGATGTAGAAGAAGGCGAAAAAGAAATAAAATTAACTCCTTATTACAAACTTGTCGTACGCTCTCTTATTGTAGCAACTATCATAGTTATTATTTATATCATTTTCAGTCCAGAAAGACCTCCGTTTGAAGCACTTCTAACAGGTAGTATTTTCTTCATATGCTTTTTAGTTTCTTATTCCGTCAGTTATTTTATTAAAAAACGTCGTTTACAAGATAACGATGAATAAAGAGGAAGGGCAATCCCTTCCTCTTTTGTTTTGCTATCGCACTGTACCAGTTAAACCGTAACGAATGTCTCGGAACATATTCACTATGTCACGATTAAAATCGTTTGTAACGGTACCATTACGTAAACGTGTATTCATTGCATCGACACGAGTAAACATATCATTTCTTACAGAAACGTAAACATTTCTGTTTCCAACTTCATTTGCAACAGCTTGGCGAATTTCGTTTGCAAGCGCTGTTTCATTCGATACTGGATTACGTGGTTTTACCGCAATCGCTACGTCGTTTCCATATACAACTGTAGACACACGGTCTACGTTATTCATACGTTTCACACGATTTGTAATTTTTTCTGCAGTTTTACCATCATTGTTAATGTATGAATTGTTCATTGTAATATTACGAGTTGGATGCGGATTAGCAATTTGCCCGTTGTAATTTACATCACGGTAATAATTATTATATCCTGTATCGTTACGACCGTTTCTATATGTGACATAATCTGTATAACGATCGTTACGTGCTACATTATCACGATACTGATGTGTATCATTATAAGATGTACGCTCGTAATTGTAGTTACGTCCATCCATCGCATTGTTATCTTTTGGTGTACCACATGCAGCTAATGCACTGGTAACTAACAAAGAAGCAGCAATCACTTTTACTTTCGTATTCAATACAAAAACCCCCTCTGTTAGAATGAACTTCTCTTCTGAAAAGCTCCCTCTTATGATGAGTAACAGAGAAGGTTTTTACACTGTTAATATTTCACTGGGAATTTTCTAACACTTAATGTAAATCTTCCGTTTTTAAAACAATTCTACATACAAAAAAGGTGGGAATAATCCCACCTTTTTTTAAACTTCTTCGTCGTCCTCTTCTTCTGCGACGGGCTCTCCAAATACATTTGGTGGATCTGGTTGATAGTACATCGTTCCTGGCTGTGGTGCATATGCAGACTGAGTTGGTTGATAATATAAAGGATTAGCGTATTGTGGACCCCCAGGTTGTGGACTATATAACCTACTCTCTCCTCCGCATCCACAATCTTCCTCACCTTGTATGAGTGGCGGCATATTATTATCCATCGGCATCATATTTGGATTTGGCATAGACGTATATTGCGGCCCAAACGGCGCCCCTTGCTGATACGGCATATTGTAATATGGGTTTTGTTGTTGATAATACGGATTCGGCGGCATCATCGGCTGTTGATACGGCATTTGATATGGCATCATATTCGGTGGTTGATTGTTATCCATGATCGGCATCATATTCGGCATTTGATTGTTATCCATAATCGGCATCATATTCGGCATTTGATTGTTATCCATAATCGGCATCATATTTGGTGGTTGGTTGTTATCCATTATTGGCATTATATTTGGTGGTTGGTTGTTATCCATTATTGGCATTATATTTGGTAGTTGATTGTTATCCAGCATTGGCATTATATTTGGTGGTTGATTGTTATCCAGCATTGGCATTATATTTGGTACTTGAATATTTGGCGGTATGACTTGTGGGATAACTACATTTTCTTTCGATACATTTGGTGATACTATGCTCCCTACATTTTCTTTCTTCACTTGCGGCGATACTATATTCCCTACATTTTCTTTCTTTACTTGCGGCGATACTATGTTTCCTACATTTTCTTTCTTTACTTGCGGCGATACTATATTCCCTACATTTTCTTTCTTCACTTGCGGCGATACTATGTTTCCTACATTTTCTTTCTTCACTTGCGGCGATACTATGTTTCCTACATTTTCTTTCTTTACTTGCGGTGATACTATATTATCCTTTTTCGTTTGCGGAGAAATGACGTTGTTAGGTTTCATTTTCGTAATTTGTGGAGCAATTAACTCGCTTCCTTTTTTAATTACATCTGAAATTTTATATTCTTTTTTCGTTTTTATTGGCGGTTGCGGCGGCTGTGGTAATACATTTATCGAAAACTTCGTATTTTCTTTTTCCGCCGGTTTTTGTTTTTCTATAACAGGTGGTTTTTGAATAACAGACGGTTTTTCAACTGGTTTTTCTTTTTGAATTGGCTGTTCTTTTTGCACTTCTTTTTGTGGTTTCACCTGTACTTCTTTTTGCGGCTTCACTTGCATTTCCTTTTGTGGTTTTATCTGTACTTCTTTTTGCGGTTTTACTTGCACTTCTTTTTGTGTTTGTTGCATAGCGGGCTGCTGGGTAATTGGTGCCGATTGATACGTAACTTCTTCCTCATCTTCTATTCCAAGCGGCGTTGGTGTTGCTGCAAATTCTTTTTGTTGCACTTCTTTTACGTATTGCTTTGGAGGTGCTGATCCTGCTCCAGCTTGCTGTTTCACGTTGACGCCGTTTGATGGTACTTTAATTTTCATACCTGGCATGATTAAATCTGGATTACTAAGCTGTGTATTTGTTTTTTTCAGCGTGTCAAAATCCACTCCGTACTTTTTCGCAATTTTCCAAAGGGTATCCCCTTTTTGCACGATATGAATTTTCAAATTTTCCCCCTCCTGTATAACTTATCTATAAGTAACAAATCTCATGAAGTAACCCTTTCTAAATAACATTAACTTCTTTTCACTTTTATCACTTCTTCTATTTTCAATATAGTTGGAAGTGGAATAGGCATAAAAACCACAATGATTTCTTCAAAACAATGTATGCCCATTTCGCTCTCGTTATGATTATATGTATGAAAAAAAGCAACGGTATTCCCGTTGCTTTAAACACGCTCTAACATACGATTTAATGCGAGAACTGCTTCTTTCGTTACTTGTTTGTCTACGCTAATAACGTTAATCTCTTCTCCGCCTTCTACCGTTTCAAGCACCCATAGTAAGTGAGGGAGGTCAATTCGATTCATCGTTAAGCACGGACACATAAATGGATTAAGTGAAACAATTTCTTTATCTGGATGTTGCTGAATAATTCGGTTCACTAAATTCATTTCTGTACCAATTGCCCATTTACTTCCAACTGGAGCTGATTCAATCATATCAATAATGTATTTTGTTGAACCTGCATAGTCGGAAGCGGCTACAACTTCATAGCAACATTCTGGATGTACAATAATATTCATATCCGGATGATTTTTCCGCACACTTTCAATATTTTTCACTGTAAAGTTTTGATGAACTGAACAATGTCCTTTCCATAAAATCACTTGGATTTCTTCTATGTTTCCATCGTATTCTAATGAATCTGTATGTGGATTCCATACCGCCATTTTATCTAACGGAATACCTAAATCGTACGCTGTATTTCTTCCTAAATGTTGGTCTGGTAAAAAGACAAGACGCTCTTTTTGTGTAAACGCCCAAGAAACCATTTGTTTTGCATTTGAAGAAGTTACTGTCGCTCCACCATTACGACCGCAAAACGCTTTAATTGCAGCTGTAGAATTTACATACGTTAACGGAATCATCGTATCTCCAAATAACTTCGTGAGCTCTTTCCACGCTCTTTCTGTTTGTTCAATATCTGCCATGTCCGCCATTGAACAACCTGCGCGCATATCTGGTAAGATGACAACTTGTTCATCTGTCGTTAACATATCTGCTGTTTCTGCCATAAAGTGCACACCACAAAACACAATGTATTTTGCTTCTTTATTACTCGCTGCAACTTGCGCAAGCTGAAGTGAGTCCCCTGCTGCATCAGAAAATTGTACAACTTCATCCTTTTGATAATGATGCCCTGGAATAAATAACGTTTTCCCCATTTTTTCTTTAATTTCACGAACACGCTTTTCCATATTTTCCGTTGACATTGTGTAATAACGCTCTGGTAACATCGTTTCAATTGGCTGTACTTTTTCTAAAATACTCATATACCTTTCTCCCCCTCTAAGCCACTTTCCTTACGCTTCAATATTGAAACTAATATCAAGTGCTTTCACTGAATGTGTTAACAATCCAAGTGAAATATAATCTACCCCTGTTTTTCCATATTTCGATAAATCTTCAACTGTAATGCCACCTGACGCTTCCGTAACAATGGCGCTTGGCACAATCTTTGAAAACTCTCGAATTTCATCTGGCGTACGGTTATCAAACATAATAATATCCGCACCCGCTGCTACCGCCTCTCTCACTTGCTCCTCCGTTTCTGTTTCCACTTCTACTTTCACCATATGTCCTAATTTTTCTTTCACCGATGTAACAGCTTTTGTAATAGAACCAGCAAACGCAATATGATTGTCTTTAATCATGACACCGTCATATAAACCGAAGCGGTGGTTAAATCCACCTCCGCACACGACTGCATATTTATCAAACATACGTAGCCCAGGCATCGTTTTTCGCGTATCACAAATGCGAGTATGACTACTATCTAACGCAAGAACCGCTTTACGTGTCATCGTCGCTATCCCACTCATACGCTGAATAACGTTTAATATAACGCGCTCTGCTGTTAATAACGAGGCAATCGGGCCTTGCACAGTTGCAATGATTTCGCCTTTTTCTACAAGATCTCCATCTTTTTTATGAAGCTCAACTTCAATTCTCTCATCAATTAATGTAAATCCTACCTCAATTACTAAACGTCCTACAAAGACCCCTGTATCCTTCGCAAGAAACGTTCCTTTCGAAAGCAAGTTATCTGGAAAAATAAGCTGAGATGTTACATCTCTTTCTCCTATATCTTCTAGAAAAAATCGATTTAATGCTTCTTTCACTTTTATCGTGTTCATAAAACCCCTCTTCCCCTCATCACACAAGTTGTAGTTTTCTTTTCACTCGAACAATCTCTTTCTTTACTTTATTTCTATCTGGATAGTCACTTCTGTAATGACCACCTATACTCTCTTCTCTTTGCAGAGCCGATACAACTATAAGCTCACAAACTGTTAACATATTAATAAGTGTTATCTCTTCATTTGTAAGAACATTATGTTGCAATATCATATTTTGAACACCGTACTTACTAAGCCATCTCTTCGCATAAGATAAACTTTGCTCTGTTCGCACAATTCCAACATAGTTCATCATGCATTTTTGTATTTCTTCTTTCGTCGGTAAATGATTCAGAACGATAAACTTTGCTTCCTTTTCGGCTAGCATGTTCACCTTTTCTTTTGTCTCTCTAGATAAAATGTGTCGTCCGATTCTTTTTCCAAACACAAGACCTTCTAATAATGAATTACTCGCTAATCTATTTGCACCATGAACCCCGTTACAAGCTACTTCACCGACTGCGTATAAGTTCAGAATAGACGTCTCTCCATCACAGTTCGTTTTCACGCCGCCCATGTGAAAATGAGTACCGGGCACGATCGGAATAAGTTTTTTATTTATATCGACTCCATTTGTTTTACATATCGATGACACGGTCGGAAAGCGTTGTTCAAAATTTTGAATCATTTCGATGTTTAAGTACACTTTTTCGCCCGCAAGTAGCTGTTCATGAATAGCCCTTGCGACTACATCACGAGGCGCTAGATCCTGTTCGGAATGTATATCCATCATAAAACGCTGCCCTTTTCCATTTATAAGGACAGCTCCTTCTCCGCGAACAGCTTCGGACACGAGACCGGAACAACGCCCACCCGCGTATAACATCGTCGGATGAAATTGTATAAACTCTAAATCTACAAGCTCTCCGCCTGCACGGTACACCATTGCAAGTCCATCGCCTGTAATTGTCTCATCATTAGAAGTAAAGGCGTATAAACCGCCAATACCGCCTGAAGCTAACACCGTATAATCTGCATTGTAACGTTTCAGTTCTCCTTTATTGTTGCGAGTTAAAGCCCCAACACATTTATCTTTTTCTATAATAAAATCGAGCACCATTTCCTGTTCCACTACCGTAACGTATGGAGCTACTTCTTGAATAAGATGCTCTAATAAATTCTTTCCTGTTGCATCGCCACCTGCATGTAAAATACGACGTTTTCGATGCGCCCCTTCTTTTCCAAGATGAGGACCTGTTTCATCTCCATCAAATTTCATTCCTCTTTCAATAAGGTTATTAATTTCTTTCGGTCCTTCCTCGACTAAATAACGGACCACTTCTTCATTGTTATAATGACACCCTGCTACTAACGTATCTTCAAAATGATCATTAGGATTGTCATATGTCGCTACCGCTGCGGCAATTCCACCTTGAGCTAAATGTGTATTATTATTACGCTTCGTCTCCTTTGTGATAATAATCACATTCTTTTCGTGACAAATCTCTTTTGCAACACGAAGTGCCGCAACGCCACTTCCAATAATTAAGACATCTGCACTTGGCATAATTGTTGCCTCCTACTTTACACTTTTCAACTGTCTTGACACCTATATTTACATAGTTTTAAAATAATGACAAGAGTTTTTTTATAATTCTTATTTTCACTACTACCATTTAAAAAGTAAAAGAAATGTAACTCTTACTAGAGAGAGGAACTTACATGATGATATATCTTGACTATGCAGCTACTACACCTATGAGCGAGGAAGCGTTACAAACATATATGAAAGCAGCTTCGCAATACTTCGGAAATGAACAAAGTTTACATGATATTGGAGGAACGGCTTCTTCTTTATTACAAGTTTGCCGAAAAACATTTGCGGAAATGATTGGAGGCAAAGAACAAGGAGTATTTTTCACAAGCGGTGGATCGGAATCGAACTATCTTGCGATTCAATCACTTCTAAATGCCCGAAATAAGAAGCATATTATTACGACACCTATGGAACATGCATCCATTCGAAGTTATTTTCAATCTCTAAAATCAAAAGGCTATACGATCACTGAAATTCCTGTTGATAAAAGCGGACTCATTTGTTTAGTAGATTTAGAGGCAGCTATTACAGAAGATACTGTGCTAGCAAGTATACAGCATGGAAACTCTGAAATTGGGACTGTTCAAAACATAGCAGAAATTGGGGCCCTTTTAAAAAAATATAATATTTTATTTCATACGGATTGTGTGCAAACGTTTGGTAAACTGCCTATCCATGTTTTTGAGATGGGAATTGATAGTCTTTCTGTTTCAGCACACAAAATATACGGTCCAAAAGGTGTCGGCGCTTGCTATATAAATCCACAAGTTCGCTGGGCACAAATATTCCCGGGAACTTCTCACGAAAAAGGATTTCGCCCAGGCACAGTGAACGTTCCTGGCATCGCATCTTTTTTAACAGCTGCTGAAAATATATTGAAAAATCAACAGGTAGAAAGTTTACGTTTTAAAGAGTTACGATCCTACTTTTTAGAGGAATTACAAACACTTCCGCTAGAAATTGAAGTAGAAGGTCATTCTACTTCTTGTTTACCACATATTATTGGGGTTACAATAAAAGGAATAGAAGGTCAATATACAATGCTAGAATGCAACCGCCGCGGTATTGCCATCTCGACCGGAAGTGCTTGCCAAGTTGGTAAACAAGAACCTTCGAAAACAATGCTTGCAATTGGAAGAACGTATGAAGAGGCTAAACAATATGTCCGCTTCTCTTTCGGACAACAAACAACGAAAGAACAAATTGATACTACTATTCATGCACTACACACAATTGGAAATCAATTTTATAGAGGTGTTAAATCATAATGAAACAAAATGAACAAAAAAAGATTTTAGGTGAAGAAAGACGACAACTTATCCTTCAGTGGCTTCTTGCTGCAAATGAACCGTTATCTGGAAACGAACTATCTAAGAAGACAAACGTAAGTAGACAAGTTATTGTGCAAGATATCTCCTTACTAAAAGCAAGAAACGAGCCAATTATTGCAACTGCTCAAGGCTATTTATATTTAAAACCACAGGAGAAGCAACAGGCTTTTGAACGCGTGATTGTATGCCAACATAAACCAGCAGAAGTACGTCAAGAACTTACAATGCTTGTTGATCATGGCGTTACGATTAAAGACGTAAAAGTTGAGCACCCTGTATACGGCGACTTAACAGCATCAATTATGGTAAGTAATCGATTTGATGTAGAGCAATATTTACAAAAAATCGAAAACACAAATGCCTCTTACCTTTCGCAACTAACAGATGGTATTCACTTACATACAATTGAAGCAGATTCTAAAGAAAAATTAGACGCTGCTTGCGAGGCTTTAGATAAAGCAGGATTTCTCGTTTATTAATGTAAAGCACAGAGTTTTTATAATTCTCTGTGCTTTTTTAATGCTATAATATTGTAATCAATCGTAAAGGAGATCGAATATGGGAATTGAACTCGTTCACTTTAGTACTGGTAAACCGAAGCAAATGAAATATGGCGAAGATAAAGAAATGATAACAGGTATATGTAAAGATCCTACAGAAGAGGCCTTTCTCTCAAAAGACGGATTTCGTGGTGATGACGTAGCGGATTTAAAACATCACGGCGGTCCTGATCGCGCTGTTTGTGTGTACCCACACGAGCATTACGCACTATGGGAAGAGGAATTTCAAACTACGCTTCCAGCTTCCACATTTGGCGAAAACATTACCGTAACAAATATGTTAGAGCGTGATGTTTGCATCGGAGATACATATCAACTTGGTGAAGCAATCATTCAAGTGACACAAGCAAGAGTACCTTGTAGCACTATTTCAAAACGCCTCGGTATTCCTGGCATACTGCCGCGCATTGTAGCAACTGGATTTACTGGCTACCTATGCCGCGTTCTTCAAGAAGGTACTGTACGTAAAGATTCTAAAATCACATTGCTAAAACGTCCATCAAACAATGTATCTGTTTTGTTTTCTAACGAAATTTATTTTCATAATAGAAAAGATAAAGATGGCATTGAAAAGATTCTTGCTGTTCCTGAACTAGCCAATATTTGGCGTGGTCAGTTAGAGGATCGTCTTGCTAAGTTAAAGTAAAGAATCCCACCTATAAATGGTGGGATTTTATTTATCTATCAGACGGTATATTATCGACTGAAATTATATCGATTTAACTACAAAATACGACAAATACTCTCCCTTACCCTTTACAACCAATAAGAAGAATAGCTCCCCAGCACAGTAACAGAAAAACCGAGCGCTTCAAGTTCCATCGTTACGCCTGGCAATAATACGTCATCGTATGCTTTATCGACATCGATTAAGAAAAAGTAATTTCCGAGTCCTGTTTTCATCGGGCGCGATTCGATTTTTGATAAATTTAATTTTCTCCATGCAAAAGCTGATAACACTTGATATAGTGCCCCTGCATAATCTGCAGGTAACGTTATCATAAGCGTCGTTTTCTCCCCGCGGTTTTCTCCGTTATTTGAGAGTATTGCTTTCTTTTTCTTATGGAGCACTAGGAAGCGTGTATGATTGTTTTTATGCGTATGAATGTCACGTCTTACAATTGTTAATCCGTATTTTTCTGCGGCTGCTTCATTTGCAATGGCAGCGATTTTTTCTTCAGGATGTTCTTTCACATATTGTGCAGCAGCACTTGTTGATGTCATGTCTCGAACAGTTACCCCTTTTAATTCTTCATTTAAAAACTTATGACATTGTGCGATAGCATGCGGATGTGAATGCACTGCATATACTTCTCCCCACACTTCTGCATACTGCGGATGTACGAGTAAATGTTGCTGAATTGGTACTGTAATTTCTCCTACAATAGAAAGTGGTTGCTCATGCACGAGGTAATCGACCGTTATATTTACTGAACCTTCTATTGCGTTTTCTAACGGCACGACTGCGAAATCTACACTTTCATTTGCGGCTGCATCTATACAATCCGGAATCGTTCGATACGGTACATGCTCTGCTTCCGGAAAAAAACGACTCACCGCCATATTTGTAAATGTTGCTTCTGGTCCTAAATATCCTACTCGAATCATCGTCTTTTCCCCTCTTTTTCGTTTTCTTACTGTTATACCATACTTTTTTATATTCTTCTATGTAAATTTCGAATATTAAAAAAAGACTAGCATTCGCTAGTCTAAATGTTTCTTATATTCTCTTTGAGCGAAGAAGAAATAAACGATGCATGCAGCGATATAATACAGAATAAACAAGCCTACTTTTCTTAATGAGCCGTCCATAAAAATCGTATTATGAAATGTATATAACGCAACTGCACTATGCATACTCCCTACTATAATAGGTGCAAAAAATAACATACATAATTGCCAACGAGAAACCTTCCACACTTCTTCCTTCGTCATTCCAAGTTTAGAAAGTGCACCGTACTGTTTTCGATCCGATGCAATATTATGAAACCATTTAAAATATACGATGCTACATGAAGTAAGGAAGAATAATATACTAATAAATGAGCCTACAAATAGAGTAACATCGCCAAACTCTTTCATATTCACATATAGCTCCATATTACTTCGAAATGCATCATTTGTATCTTTGTTCATATGTTTCCGTAAATCAGCGTTTAATTCCTTCGTATTTTCGATATTCGGTAATGTGTAGCCTCTATATATCAATTTTTCAGATTCAGGAACCTGATTTGCTATACTAGCAAAATCTTCATCATTCATGACGAAAAATAGACCATTAATGTACGAAGGATGATGGTTAAATTGCACCCCTTCTTTCTGACCGTTAAATGCGAATTGATACGTTTGTTTCATTACTTGTAATTGGATTCCTTTTTGATTATATACATTCGGATCATTACGTTCATTATAATAAACAAGCGTAACGGTTCCTTTTTTAGGGTGATACGTTTTCTGTTTTTGTTTTCTCGCCTCTTGATTGTATTCACTTTCCTTTATAAGCGACGCTACCTCTGTTTCTCCTTTATTGGACTGAAATGATGCATACACTCCAACAAAACTCATAGATTGAAAATCATTATACCCATATTGGTGTAATAATTGTTCAACCGTACCCTCCGCAAAGACTTCATGAGAAGAAGTACCTTTTTCTATGTATGAAAATGAGTGCACTCCTCCGCCCCGCCACATATCTTGCATACCGGAAAAATATAAGAACACCGTACCTGTTGCCGTAACTACAAACGTCATTGCCATAGACATCAGAAAGAAAAAGCGTCCATTTTCCTTCATTCGATGTGACAATTGGTTTACTATAAATAAATACGGATATGTATACATAATCTTTTTATTTCGTTTTATCACTTCTAACAATTGGCTAACACCATGTGTAAAAGAAAAATACGTTCCGAAAAAGACAAGTATAGACACAGGGAAAAAGTATAATGCTATCGTTGGCATCGTCGTTTGTAACGCTAACGCATATCCTATACCTAAACAAATAAAGCCAAATATACAAAACCACATTGATGTTTTCTTCTCTTTTTTATCTGCTCGAAATTCTTTCAATAACCGAATGATTTTTATATTCCATATACGTAAAGCACTTATAAAAGATAAGACAATAAAAACGACCATATATGTAACAAACGTTCCCCCAATTGCTCTCACGTCAAATATGACAGGGAGTTCTTTCGGAAGCCCCAGTAACATACTAAACACCATGAAGAAGAGCTTTAAAAAGATCATGCCAAGCCCAATACCGAAAATATTAGCAAATACCCCGATCAATATTTGCTCGGTCATAATCACTCCAATTACGTTAGATTTCGTTGCTCCCATTAACATATATAACCCTAATTCTTTCTTACGTGCCTCTATGAAAATAGAAGTAGAGTACAAAATAAATATAACGAAAAAAGAAATGATTATAACATTACATATAATAAGTCCCCAGCGTACGTTTTGATACCACATCGTCTCCTGCATATACGGATGCACAATAACCGACATATATGCAAAAGACGCAAATATTGCAAAACAACTACTTAAGAAAAATACTTTATAATTACGCCAATTTCCTTTTATATTTTGCAGCGCTAGTTGCCGAATGTTCATCTATCGTCCCCCTGTAACTTACTACATAGGCAAAAAGCTAGAGGTTTCCCTAGCTTTTTACGTGTTTTAAATATCCTCTTTGCGCGATCATAAAGTAAATTGCAGAAGCTACAATGTATGCCCCAATTACAATCGCACCTGATTTCCATAAATCAATATAAAGCATTTTTCCTAACGTATGAAGAGCAAATCCACTATGGATTGCACCGATTACAATTGGGATAAAGAAGATAACGCCCATTTGTCGAATTGCAATTTTACGAATTTCTTTATCTGTCATACCGATTCTCTTTAACGATTTAAATTGAATACGATCTTGTTCTTTATCGTTAAACCATTTAAAGTATGTCATACTACAAGCGAAGAAGAAGAACAGTACAGCTACAAAGAAGCCTATGAACATTGTAATTGCTCCTTGCTCTTTTATCGCTTTATACGCAAGGATGGAATTGTGGAAATTCTGTTGTTGTTCTTGCATAATTTCTTTCTTTAAGTCTAGTACAAGATTTTCTGTTTCTTTCCAATCTTCAATATAATATCCATAATATTTCGTCTTTTCTTCATCTGCTGTGAGCTGTGAATATTTTACAAAATCCTCATCATTCACAATTAAATAACTATCATCATTAAAAACAGACTTTGATACTGGATCATTTAGCTTAATATACTGTTTTTGTCCGTTCAATGTAAATTCAAATGGCTTCGTAAGATCCGGCTTGACAATATCATTCATCATATCAATTACAACCATCGTTGCACTTCCCGGCTTATTTTGCACTTCTGGCACGTTCTGTTTACGCGCTTCTTTATTATATTCCTTTTCAGATATAATCCCTAAAGGCATCTCATGTTCACCGTTAAACATCGTTACCTTTTGAGTTGCAGGAAGTTTTACATACGTTACTTCTCGCGCTTCTTCAAATCCGTGTTTTTTTATTAATTCTTTTGTTTTTCCTTCTTTTATAACATTATGCGTATTGATTCCCTTTTCCTCATACGAAATAGCATGCGGGGTACTAGTTACTGTCTTATAACTCATATCCTCAAAAAATACGTACAGTGTACCGACTGCTGAAGATACAACCGCCGTAATAATAGAAATTACAAATAGAAAGCGAGCATTATCTTTCATTTTATAAATAAGATTGCTAAGTACGAACATGTTTGGATATGTATAAAAAGATTTTTTTCGTTTTTGCAACGCCTTTAATACGACTGTACTACCTTGTGTAAACAGTAAATATGTTCCGCCTATCGTCAGCCCTACAATCGGTAAAAACAGCATGATAAAATTCATAAATGTCACTTGGAAGCTAAGCACATATGCGGCAATAATACATCCTATTCCTGCTACACATAACGATGTAAATGCAAAAGGTTCTACTTTTTGTTTTCTTGCTTCTCTTAATAAATCAATAATTTGCAAGCGTCCTACTGTCCAAACGCTAAACAATGATAGGATTAAAAATAGAATAAAGTATACACCCGCTGTAATAAAAACTGCTTTACTATTCCATACGAGTGGAAGTGTTTTATCTATTTTCAATATTACGCTTAATGCTTGGAAAAATAATTTTGAACAAAGCATACCAAGTCCAATACCTACTACAATTGCAATACTACCTAACATCAGTTGTTCTAATATAATCATTCGGCCAAGTTGATATTTCGTTCCGCCTATTAATGTTAATAGACCAAACTCTTTTTTTCTTGCTCGTAAAAATGTTGAATTTGCATATAAAATAAAGAGCGCTGAGAAGATGACTACAATATAATTCATCGATTCTAACCCTTTTGAAATCATCGTCTTCATACTAATATTACCGCTTACGACATCTGGATGATAAATGAAGGAAGCATACATGAAAAATACGACAATCGATAAACAACTACTAATAAGAAACGCTTTATAATTACGCCAATTTCCTTTTACGTTATTAAGCGCGAGCTGGCGAAAGTTCATGATATTCCCCTCCTAGCATCGCAAGTACGTCCAAAATTTCTTGGAAAAAGGCCTGTTTCGTTCTCCCTTTATGTATTTCTGAGAAAATTTCTCCATCACGTATGAAGAGAATGCGTTCACAATAACTAGCAGCTACTGGATCGTGCGTTACCATTGCAATTGTTACTTTCTTTTGCTCATGTAAATCTTGCAATGCACCCATTAATGATTTCGCTGACTTCGAGTCTAAATTCCCCGTTGGCTCATCTGCTAAAATTAACGTCGGTTCATGAATGATCGCTCTCGCAGCTGCTGCACGTTGTTGTTGTCCGCCTGATACTTCATATACCTTTTTATTTAATATTTCTTCGATGTTTAAAAACTTCGCAATTCCCAGTACTTTCGCATCGATTTCATTTACAGATTTTTTCGCCATTACAAGCGGTAAAATAATATTTTCTTTAATCGATAACGTATCAAGTAAGTTAAAATCTTGGAAGATGAATCCTAAATGTGTACGGCGAAACTCTGCTAATTTTGCAGCACGCATTTGATTAATTTCTTCACCATTTACAAGCACATGACCTGAAGTTTGCTTATCTATTGTTGCTAATAAATTTAAAAGCGTTGTTTTTCCGCTTCCTGAAGGACCCATAATTCCTACAAATTCGCCTTCTTCTATTTTAAAATTTATATCGTTTAAAGCAGTCGTCGCTACTGAACCTTTCGATTGGTACACCTTCGTTAATCCTTTTACTTCAAGAACACTCATTTCTAATCCCCCTATGTGTTTTCTTCTTACATTTACTATAAGAAAAATAAGAAAAAGAAACGAGTGATTTCCCTTACAAAACGTTTTGTTATCTTACAGTTTTGTCATTTTTCTCATCAATGTATGATATTCTTCATCTTTTGCAAATTGGAATGTGAATATCGTTCCTTCTCCTTCAGCCGATTGAACATACATTCCATGGTGTAAATTATCGCAAATTTCCTTCGTAATATATAAACCCATTCCAGTCGCTTCTCTCGTTTTACGGCCGTTTATCCCCGTAAAGAATGGATCAAATATACGTTTTATATCTTGCTCAGGAATACCAATTCCATTGTCCTTAATATGTAATAACACCTTTTGATCTTTCTCTTCAATTTGAAATTGAATTTCTTTTTTCTCTTCCTCTGAAATTTTTGTATACTTAATTGCATTTACAACAATTTGACCTATAGCAATACTTAGCCATTTTGTATCGGATGCAACCATACACGCCTCTTCTTCAAACATCACTTTCGGAAATACAGAAGATTGAATGAAAGATTTTCTATTTTCATTAATAATCCCTCGTACGACATCTATCACATTTACTACTTCTACTTTATAATCTTTCGCAAACTGCTCTAGCCTTGCCATATGTAACGCTAAATCTAAACCATTTAGTATGCGGTTATTTTCTTCACGAATACTTTCAACTGTCGCTCTCGCTTCACGATGCTCTTTACCAAATTTCTGCAATAACAATTCAATAACAGATACTGGTGTCTTCATTTGATGAATCCATTGGTTCATAAATATCATTTGCTGTTGCTCTTTCGCATGCTGTTTATGAACCTCATTCATATATTGCTGTCTTAATAGCGTAAAAGATTCAACGATTATCTCTTGTTCTGTCGTATACGAAGTATCAATAAGTAAAGAATCATGTAATGTATTTCCATCAGCAACATATTTTTCGATTCTCTTTAAAAAAACACTTCTTTTTCGGTAATCGTAAATGAGGTATACAGTAAACACAACTGTCCCTAATAAAAGTCCGTATAACCACGTACTCCAATCAATTGATCTTTTTTCTAAAAGACTTTGCAACTGCAATACGAGTCCAAATAAACAAAGACTTACAACATAAGAAAGAAGTAAAGCAAAGCGGTCTATGAGGTAACTTTTAACCTGCATGCCCTTCACTCCACTCTGTAAGAAGCGCATAACCGTATCCACGTTTCGTTACAATCGCATTTTTAATACCTAGCTCCTCTAGTTTCTTCCTTACGCGCTTTACATTCACAGTCAGTGTATTATCATCAACAAAAGCTACTTCATCCCACAGAGCTTCTAACAATTCTTCACGCGTTACATATTGATTCGCTTGTTTCATTAAACACTCTAATAAGTAAAATTCATTTTTTGTCAGCTCTGTTTGTTGCCCTTGCCACTCAACAACGTGTTGGGACGGGAATAACAAAAGTCCATTCACACCTAAACAGTCACTTTCTGCCGCAGAAGCATACTCACCATACCCACGTCGAAGTGCACTTTTCACCTTAGCCATGACAATATCTAAATGGAATGGCTTTGTAATGTAATCATCTCCGCCATTTTCAATTGCCATTACTTGATCCATTTCCCCTGTTCTTGCAGAAACAAAAATAATCGGCGCATTCGATACAGTGCGGATTTGACGACACCAATAGAAACCATCAAAATATGGTAAATTGATATCCAGTAATACGAGATGTGGATTCACTTTTACGAATTCATCTTTTATATGACGTAAATCAATTGCTCTAAATGATTGATAGCCATACCTTTCTAAATGCTCCTCTAATATTCCCGCAATTTTCTCATCGTCTTCTACAATTAATATTTTATACATGTTCTCTTTCTCCCCATAAATATTCTTCTAAAATTACTTCTTTTTCTATTATAAATTGAAAATTTAATTAGTGGGGATTTTTTCCTATCTTCGTAATTTTTAACTAGCAGCCTGATTCACAGCTAACTTCTTTGCTTCAGCTGAATTTTGAGGCGGGAATCTTACTACTTGCAAATAGCAGAATAAAAAAAAGACCGCCATACTTTGGCAGTCTTAATCGATAAATTCAAATTCATATTCAAGAATTTTTACAATATCTCCGTCTTTTGCACCACGTGCACGAAGCGCTTCATCAATACCCATTCCGCGCATTTGGCGAGCGAAACGACGTATAGATTCATCACGTGAGAAGTCTGTCATTTTGAATGTCTTCTCGATATCATAACCAGAAATAACAAACGTGCCGTCACTTTCACGTGTAATTTCAAATTTAAGACTTTCAGCATCAAATTTATACATTACACTTGCTTCAGACTCTTCGACAACATCGTACATTGGGAATTCTGGTGTTGTTTCTAATAAGTTCGCTACTTCAAATAGTAAATCACGAACACCTTGTTTCGTTACAGCTGAGATTGGGAAGATTTTTACTTCGTCTCCCACTTTCTCTTTAAATGCTTGTAAGTTTTCTTCTGCATCTGGCATATCCATTTTGTTTGCTACAACAACTTGTGGACGCTCTGTTAAACGCATATTATATTCTTTTAATTCATTATTAATTGTGACATAATCTTCATATGGCTCACGGCCTTCTAAACCAGACATATCGATAACATGTACAATTACACGTGTACGTTCGATATGACGTAAGAATTGGTGTCCAAGTCCGACGCCAGCATGTGCGCCTTCAATTAGTCCAGGAAGGTCAGCCATAACGAAGCTGCGGTTATCACCAGTTTCAACAACACCAAGATTAGGAACGATTGTTGTAAAGTGATACTCTGCAATTTTCGGACGCGCTGATGATACAACAGATAATAATGTAGATTTACCTACACTTGGGAATCCAACAAGTCCAACGTCTGCTAGCACTTTAAGTTCTAGAATGACATCACGTTCTTGACCTGGTTCTCCGTTCTCAGCGATTTCAGGTGCTGGATTCGTAGCTGTTGCGAAACGTGAGTTACCACGGCCACCACGGCCACCTCTTGCGATTACAGCTGTTTGTTCATGCGTTACTAAATCGGCAAGAATTTGACCTGTTTTTTCATCTTTTACTATTGTTCCTGGTGGAACCTTTACGATTAAATCTTCAGATTTACGTCCGTGCTGACCTTTACTCATTCCGTGCTGACCACGATCAGCTTTGAAATGACGTTGGTAGCGGAAGTCCATTAATGTACGTAAGCCTTCCTCAACAACGAAAACAACATCTGCGCCTTTACCACCGTCGCCACCTGCTGGGCCACCTTTTGGAACATACTTCTCACGACGATACGCAACCATTCCGTTACCACCGTCGCCGCCTTTTACATATATCTTGACCTGATCTACAAACATTATTTCACCACACTTTTTTCGATTGGTTGTAATATAACTGAGACTTCTTCGTCTCGTACTGTATAAGAAATGGAATACCATTTATTGTTTTGGTTCGCAAGCCAATTCTGTAGTTCTTCTACACTCGTTAGCTTACCACGAAAATCAAAAAAGAAACGAGCATTCTCCGCGTCACATTCAATTGTGATACAAACATAATTTTCAACATATACGTCTAAACTATGCTGAAGCATTGAGAAGAATTGATTCGCCCATGTACATACAGTCTCATCTAAGTGAGATAAGTTATGTAATTCTCCTAATACTTCGTACTCCAATAAGCACGGCTGCTGTTTCCAATTATATGTTAAAATCCACTCTGAAAATAAAGGCATTGATAACCCCATCAGATTGGATTCTTGTCTCGCTTCTTGGACAAAACGATCGATGAGCCGATGAATCTCTTCCACTTTTCCAAGGGAAAGGTTTCCTTTAACCATCTGCATACGATTGAGCCAATCATGTCTTGAATGACGCAACGCATCTATAATTGTCCATTTTTCATTCATTTAGATACCCCTTAATATAGAAAAACTCTAACCTGCACTCAGGTTAGAGTTTTCCGTGAGTTCTTATGCTTCTTGAGCAACAGGATATACGCTCACTTGTTTGCGGTCACGGCCAAGACGCTCGAAGCGTACTACGCCGTCAACTTTCGCGTATAAAGTGTCATCGCCACCACGACCAACGTTAACACCTGGATAAATTTTTGTACCGCGTTGACGGTAAAGAATTGAACCACCTGAAACCGTTTGACCATCTGCGCGTTTAGCACCAAGACGTTTTGACTGAGAGTCACGACCGTTCTTTGTACTACCTACACCTTTCTTAGATGCGAAAAACTGAAGATCTAATCTTAACATACGTTACACCTCCTGCACTTTTTCTATTAAACGGATATACTTTCCGTAATCAAGTTCGATCGTCTTTAGCGAAACAACTAATCCTTCTAAAAGCGTTTGAGCTTTTTCTGCTGCATGAACGTCTAAATCATTAGGCAATTCATACGTTAAGAATCCACCATCGCTTCCGAGTTCAATAGTTGCCTGCACATTACAAAGCTCTTCCACTGCATTTATAGAACCAAACACAACCGCTGTAGTTCCAGCACAGACAAGGTCTTGTCCATGTGGCGCATAATCGGCATGTCCAGTCATTTTAAATGATTGGATACTTCCTAATTTCGTGCGACTTATCGTAATTTTAATCATGTTAACCTGAATTAAGCGTTGATAGCTTCAACAACTAGCTTAGTGTAAGGTTGACGATGACCTTGTTTCTTACGATTGTTCTTTTTCGCTTTGTATTTGAAAACGATGATTTTCTTAGCGCGACCTTGTTTTTCAACTTTAGCAGTCACTGTTGCGCCTTCTACAACTGGGCTACCAACTTTAACGTTTTCGCCACCAACGAAAAGAACTTTGTCAAAAGTAACAGTTTCACCAGCTTCAACATCTAATTTTTCAATGTAGATTGCTTGACCAGCTTCAACTTTAATTTGTTTTCCACCTGTTTCGATAATTGCGTACATACTTGCACCTCCTCTTAATTACTAAGACTCGCCAAAAACGAGGTAGACATAAATGCCTTTAGGGAACCTGTCTTGTGCGGTTGTAGCATATAGCCGTTTAGGTGCTATAAACTATAACATAAAGATGTTATCATGAATCATAGACGGTTGTCAATAAATGTTCTGCTAACTATTTTTTCCGTTCTACAATTTCTTTTTTACTTCCAAATCTTATAATAGTGTACTTTTCGATAGTATCATCTTTGAAATAAATTTCAAATGGAATATTTTTTTGTAATTCTTTTTGTAAAAATTGTTTTTGCAGATCTTGAGGTGCAGCAATTAATACTGCTTCATCCTCTATATTGCCATATGTAATGAGTTCTCGCTCTAACTCATAAGCAATCGTTTCATACGACATTACATACCCCGTCGCCTTACACGGTACACACTCTTCTAGCAATACGTCACGTAAAGAATGTTTTTTACGTTTACGTGTCATCTCCAAAATCCCTAACTCAGTAAACCCAAGTACTCTTGTATAAGTGCGATCATTTTGCATAGCAGCTATGAGACGTTCTCTTACCTTTTCTTTATCTTCTCGTTTTTTCATATTAATAAAGTCGATTAATATCATTCCACCAATATCACGAAGTCTTAATTGGCGAGCGATTTCGTCAGCGGCCATTTCATTTGTACGAAGTACTGTATCTTGTAAATTTTGTTTTCCGGTAAACTTCCCCGTATTCACATCTATTACAGTCATCGTCTCCATTTGTTCCACAATCAAATAAGCACCGTTTTGGAGCCACACAATTTTTTGAAGTGCTTTTTCAATTTCTCGCTCTATTCCGAAATGATTAAACATCGAAGATTTTTCATTATAAAAAGATACTTTTTCTTTTCCGACCTTGTCTTCTAATTCTTTTACTACACTTCTTGTATCTACAACTATTTTTTCGATCGTTTCAATTGGATTCTCTTGAAATACACGATCTAAAAAAGTCGCTGGTCGATGAAGTAATAGCGGTGCTTTTCCTTGACCCTCTTTTCTTTTTAACTCTTCATATAACTGCTGTAACCTTTGCATTTCAGTTTGTATTTCTTCAATTTCTCCTTTTTCAGAAGCGGAGCGGAAAATATACCCTCCTGTCCCTTCTACTTCGATTTCGAGTAACTGCTGTCTTCTTTTATTATTTTTTATTTTCCGAGAAACAGCGCGCATTTCATCATATGGCATATAAACGACATATTTCCCGGTAAATTCTATATTCGCTGTTAATTTCG
Source organism: Bacillus cereus group sp. N24 (assembly GCF_016483345.1). Taxonomy (NCBI): domain Bacteria; kingdom Bacillati; phylum Bacillota; class Bacilli; order Caryophanales; family Bacillaceae; genus Bacillus; species Bacillus cereus group sp. N24. Next base: position 246,623 of record NZ_JAEHCA010000005.1, on the reverse strand, counting down.
GTCCTTTCGTATCAATTGCCTCTTTCACAACTTGTACGAGTACTGCTTGTCCTTCATGTATACGATAAGAAGACGGTACATCATCATATGAAAGGTACGCATGTTTTTCTAAACCGATGTTTACAAATGCTGCATTCATACCAGCAATTGTTCTTACGATACGTCCAACGTAAATATGCCCAACAATCTCTTGTTCTTCATTACGTTTCCATAAAAATTCAACAATTTTGTTCTTCTCTTCAATTGCAACGCGCTTTTCCGATCCAGCATAGTTCATGTATAAGGTTTTCAAATTTCTTTCCTCACTTTATAATCTTCTTTGTTTTTACAATAATAAAAGGTTAGTGCTATCGTCAACACTAACCGATTAATTCTTCAACAGATGAAGTTGTTCGTTTTTCAGTAAAATACGCATAGAGTAATTCATTTTCATCCAATGTGTAATGCTCTTTATATTCTCCATGGACGATAATAGAATGCTTATATCCTCTACGAAATTTGGTGAAAATCGTATATAAACGATCTTCTGATTGCACCTCTATAGGTGCAATCTTTTCAATCCCTCTTTTATTTCCGTAATAACGCTCTAATAAAAAGCGCATAAACGCATAACGTCTTTGCTTCCATTCTTGATATAACGATATTGCTAAAAATATGAGTAGTACCCACATCATAATATTGTTACTATTCCAAAGTAACTGCCATCCTAATATGACACTAAAAAAAACACATGACAATTGCATCATTTTTTCATGTGCTTGTAAATAAGGAAAACGATATGATAATACATTAAACAACACTTTCCCGCCATCAAGTGGCCAAATAGGGAGTAAATTAAAGGCTAAAATAATTATATTATTCCACATAAAAAAATAATATAATTCCGCATTCAGCCAGCCAATCTCAAACAATATATACCCTACTAGCATCATCCAAATATGTTGAATAGGTCCTGCAATTACGACAACAAGTTCCTCTTTCAATGATTTATTTCCATGTTCCTCAAGCTCAGCCACACCACCAAACGGTAACAGTTGAATTTTTTTAATACGCCAATTATAATGCGCTGCTGCAAAAGCGTGACCGAGTTCATGAATGAGTACGATACAAAACAACAATAGTAACTCTTTAAAACGCGCCGTAAAAATACCAATAACTATAATAACCCAAAACAACGGATGCACTGAAATTTTCGTTAAAACTTCCTTATATTTAATCAAATGAAATCACCTGAATCGGATCAACAAATTTTTCATTCTTTTTTATTGCGAAATAAAATTTCCCATTTTTATTATTTGCATCATTACTCACCGTTCCAATTTTTTGTTTCTTTGAAACGTAATCATATAACTTTACTGACATATCATTTAAATTTGCATACCACGACTCCGTGCCATCTGCATGTTGAATTTGAACTGTATTTCCAAGTTCCTCTTTCTTACCCGCAAAAACAACTAATCCTTCATTTACTGACTCAACTGTTGCATTTGTAGCCGTTTGGACAAATACACCTTGGCCATTTTTTTGAAATCCTTGCATTACCTTTCCTGAAGCAGGAATTGCATAGTCTTTTTGCTGAATAGTCCCTTCCTTTTTCTCGTTAGGCGAATAGAAGACGAGAGGTTTTCCAAACTGTTTTTCATACCATTTCGCTACAGTAGCAAACTGAAACTCCTCTTTCATCACTTTTTCTGTAACAGCTTTAGCACCATCGAAAGAAGAGGGCGCATTCTTATACAAAATAGCAATTGAAAGAACTAAGATTGCTGATAATAAAACTTTGAAAAAAAAGACTTCCTTTCGAAACAAAGGATGAATTTCCTTTTCTCCCTCTTCAATAAATACCCCTTCACTATCAAAATTCCCCCCGGCAAAATACTGCTCTTCCTCCATTCTTTCTTGCTCTGCCTTCCTTTTCGCAATCCGCTTTTTAATTTCTTCTACACTTCTATTCTTCATACTGTCTCCCTTCTTTCGCTAACCTTATTTAAATAGAAACAGTTGTATACAGTTTGTACATATGTATGAGCTAGGAAAGAAAGATATTCGTATGAAGAAAAAAAGAAAGCACTTCGCATATGTGCGAAGTGCTCTTAACGGATGCCAAAGAAGTTTTTCATCTTTGTAAATACCGATACCTTTTCTTGTTCAAATGCTTGTAATGGTACATTCTCACCCAACAAGCGTCTTGCAATATTACGATAAGCTAACGCTGCTTTTCCACTAGGTTGCAACGCTACAGGTTCACCTGTATTTGTAGCACGAATAACTTCATCATCGTCTTCAACAACACCAAGAAGCTCGATTGATAATGTACGTACGATTTCATCAACATCTAACATATCCTGTTCATGAAGCATATGACTACGCACACGGTTAATAACAAGTTTCGGTGGTTCAATATCCTCTTTTTCTAAAAGCCCAATAATACGATCTGCATCACGCATTGAGGATACTTCTGGCGTCGTAACAACGATTGCTTTATCCGCACCAGCTACCGCATTTTTAAATCCTTGCTCAATCCCCGCAGGACAATCAATTAATATGTAATCATAATCTTGACGTAATACTTGTATTAATTCATCCATTTGTTCAGGTGTTACCGCTGATTTATCACTCGTTTGTGCTGCAGGTAATAAATAAAGATCATCAAAACGTTTATCTTTAATAAGAGCCTGAGGTAAACGACAACGCCCTTCAACGACATCAACAAGATCAAATACAATACGATTTTCCAGCCCCATTACTACGTCTAAATTTCGAAGACCAATATCTGTGTCAATTAAGCACACTTTCTTTCCAGATAAGGCTAGGGCTGTACCAATGTTCGCAGACGTTGTAGTTTTACCTACTCCGCCCTTTCCAGATGTAATTACTATTGCCTCTCCCACAGCTATACAATTCCCCTTTCTAACTTTGTTAAATTAGGTCTAAGATGAGTGAGAAGTTGCAGGCGATCGACAACAATGTGATTGTCCTCATTAATATACGCACATTCTGCCGTCTCCGCTCCGTCTTCTTTCTCTTCCGGAGCCCGCATTGCCACATCACTAATTCGAAGTTGCATCGGGTTCATAACAGATGCAGCGATTACAGCCTCTGAATCCCCATAATACCCAGCATGTGCAATCCCTCTTAATGATCCTACGACAAAAATATTCCCCCCAGCGATAACCGTTCCGCCTGGATTAACATCTCCAATTAACAATAAATTTCCTTTTACATGTAAAACCTGTCCAGAGCGAACAATTTTGGAAATAGGGACAATCTCTGTTTCTTCTTTCCATGCTATTGCTTCCGATTTAGTTATAACATCACTTTCAATTGAATCCACAACAAGATTCTTTTTATTACGAATTAACGTACGAAGCTCTTCTTGGTGGACTTCTGTTAAATAACGATTTCCCACTTTCACATGCACTTCAATTAAAGAACGCCCATCGCCATCATAGTAATGTGTAGATAGTTTTTCGTCCAATTCTTTCAGTAATTCAGAGAATGAACAGCAGTCATCTAAATGAAGCGTTATCCCGTCTTTTGTCCCTTTTATCGTTACATTTTGTTGCTTTTTTTCTTCCACTAAAGTTCACCCCACCGATTCAATTCGACATAAAATTAGAAAATCCTTTTTTCTTTTTCTTCCATCGCTCTTGAAAGACGCACTAAATATCGTCTCAGTGGGAAACAAACTATCAATATGAAAATTCCATTCAGCAATAAAGTAGAAAGGAGACGATCCGTGAAAAAGACATACGCCGACATATGAGTACGTCCTAACAAAGTTAAAAATCCATACACATAATATTCTAATGCTGCAATGCTAGCTAATACGATAGACACAACAATGAATAAATTCAATTGTAGTACCTTCATCACACTATAAACTAAATAAGCTAAAATCGGATAAGCAAATATATATATACCGACAAGTTCTGTGTATACGGTATCAAATAAGAAACCAAATAATAGCCCGTAATAAATCCCTTGGACCGGACCATAGTACACAGTAACAAAACATAACACAATGATAAAGAAATGCGGCGCTGCTATACTGTCTTTCCAAAAAACTTCTGTTGGAACAATAGTAGCAAACATATTTTCAAATAGAAAAACAAAAAGGAGCAAAAGAGGAAGAGCTGCTCTTTTTAAAATCTTCATCATCTCTTCTCCTCCTCCTATTCTAATGGCGCTGATTTCATATCACGTTTAGCTACTATAATATGCTCTACGTCATTTAAATCAGCGGCAGGTTTTACATAAGCTGTTTTTGTTAAGCCGTATGCATCTGGTTGAACATCAACGATTTCCCCAATCTCAAGACCTTTCGGGAAAATCTCCCCACCAAGTCCAGACGTTACAACCATTTGACCTTTAGCTACTGGTGCATCAGAACCAATCTTTGTGAAAAGTAACAATTTTTTTTCTTTGTCATAACCTTCGATTAATCCGAAGATATTTTCATTTCCATGTACAACAGCAGAAACACGATTTGTTCGACTCATAGAACTTAACAACTCTACTGATGATGTAAACTGAGATACACTTTTCACGCGTCCAACTAAACCTTTTGAAGTCATAACAGCCATATCCTTTTTAATCCCTTGTTGTGCTCCTTTATCAATTCCAATTAAATCGTACCATTTATCTGGATTGCGAGAAACAACAGTAGCTGGAATTTCAGAAAAATCGCTCGGCAACTCTTTTTTTTCAGTTAGCTGTCTTAATTTATTGTTGTCGTCCTCTAATTGCTTCATTTTAACTGATAAACTCGCATAGTTATCTATTTTTGCTTTTAATTCTTTATTCTCTTCATACGTGCGCTTTACATCCTCTACATTTTCAAAGAATCCAGCTACATATTTCGCTGGCTTTTGGAATACACGTTCTACAACACCGACAGTGTCTTTAACAAACTGCTCTGGCCATGTTAAACTGTTCCGTTCTTTCAATGAGATTCCAATCAATGCCACGAGAAGAATAATACTAACTAACAAAACAATTAATCTTTTGTTTAAGAAAAACTGTGGCACGTTCACACCCTCTTAATTCCATTGATTTTTATTTTGCAATATTATCGAGCAGCCGTTTTGAAAAGATCGATATTATCTAATGCTTTTCCTGTTCCAATTGCTACGCAATCTAATGGATCTTCTGCAACAAGAACTGGCATATTTGTTTCTTCACTAATCACTTTATCTAAGTTACGTAGTAATGCACCACCGCCTGTTAATACAATACCGCGGTCCATAATATCTGCCGCTAATTCAGGTGGAGTTTTTTCCAACGTATTTTTAACTGATTCTACAATTGCATCTACTGTATCCTTTAATGCATCCGCAATTTCTTCTGGTTGAATTAGTACTGTTTTTGGTAAACCACTTACTAAATCACGACCACGAATTTCCATAGGCTCGATACCTTCTGGCTCGCCTGCAGAACCGATTTCTAATTTTAATGCCTCTGCTGTTCTTTCACCAATCATTAAGTTATAGCTTTTCTTAATGTACTGAATGATTGAATCATCCATATCATCACCAGCAACACGAACTGATTGACTTGTTACGATACCACCTAATGAGATGATTGCAACTTCTGTTGTACCACCACCGATATCAACAACCATACTACCAGTTGGTTCCCAAACAGGTAAGTTCGCACCAATTGCTGCTGCAAATGGTTCTTCGATTGGATATGCATCACGAGCACCCGCTTGACGAGTCGCATCAATTACTGCACGTCTTTCAACAGCTGTAATACCAGACGGTACACATACCATTACATACGGTTTACGTGAGAAGAAGCCGTTTGATTTTTGAGCTTGTTGAATGTAATATTTCATCATTGTTGCTGTTGTTTCGTAATCAGCAATTACACCATCTTTCATCGGACGAAGTGCTACTACGTTTCCTGGTGTACGACCAATCATTTGTTTTGCATCGCTACCTACAGCAACGATTTGTTTCGTATCAGTTTGTAATGCTACTACTGAAGGTTCACGTAAAACTACACCTTTTCCTTTTACATATACAAGCGTGTTCGCAGTTCCTAAATCTATTCCAAGATCGCGAGTAAAGCCACCAAATCCAAACATATTTTTTATCTTCCTTTCTTGTTTTCACGGACTCATTTTTTTCTTATTTTATATTATAAAAACAGTACGTTTTTTATATCTATATCCTTTTTGCAGATAATTTTCTACAAAAAACTCATAAATCACATTATAAAACAAAATAAGTAAAAAGCATAGTCTTAAATATGACCTTTTTCCTTTAAACTCACGAATTTATGGTCACCTATTATAATATGATCAAGCACTTCAATTCCGATAATCTGGCCGCATTCTACTAAACGTTTTGTTACTTCAATATCTTCTCGGCTCGGCGTAGGATCTCCTGAGGGATGGTTATGAAGACATATGATAGAGGCTGCTGCACGGCGGAACGCTTCTTTAAAGACTTCTCTTGGGTGTACAATTGACGTGTTTAGACTTCCAATGAATATCGTTTGCCTATGTATAACTTGATTTTTTGTATTTAAATATAAACAAACAAAATGCTCTTGTTGTAAAAAGCGCAGTTCTTCCATCATGTATTTCGCACAATCTTCTGGGCTTCGAATGCTATATCGATTTTGATACTCTAAACGTACCATTCTTCTACCTAGTTCAAAAGCAGCCATAAGCTGAGATGCCTTTGCAATCCCAACACCATGAATACTAATTAATTCTTCTAACGTTGCATCTTTCAACATACGTAAACCATCAAAGTGATGTAAAATTTTATCTGACAACTTTAAAACTGTCTCTTCTTTAGAACCTGTTCTGAGTAACACTGCAAGAAGCTCCCGATTTGATAAACTCCCTGTTCCTTCTAATAATAAACGCTCCCGTGGCTGTTCTTCTCTGACAACATCACGAATACCGTTCATCTCTCCACCCCTTTTACCTGTTCTCTCAAAGAAAACCCCATGCGATTTTACGCATGGGTTACATCAATATCAAATTGTTTTAATTCCCGAACAAGACGTGCAATTGGTAAGCCGACTACACTGTAGTAATCTCCTTGAATATGTTGAACAAAAATAGACCCTTTTCCTTGAATACCATAACTTCCTGCTTTATCAAGAGGTTCTTTCGATGCAACATATACGTCAATTTCCTCTTCTGTTAATTCCCAAAACGTAACTTCTGTACGCTCATAAAAAGTGACCGTTTTTTCTTTCGATATAATTGCCACACCTGTATATACTTCGTGTGTTTTTCCTGATAATAATTGTAACATTTCTTTCGCCTCAACCTCATTAGAAGGCTTTCCAAGAATACGCGACTCATATGTAACGATTGTGTCTGCACCTAACACAATGTGATCACTATTATTTTCTGCTACCGCAGATGCTTTTTGCAAGGCAAGGGACATAACAATATCAGGAGGTGATGAATACGCACCAATCGTTTCTTCTACTTCACTTACAACGATTTCAAATGGTACGCCAGCTAACTCCAGCAATTCCTTCCTCCGAGGTGATCCTGAAGCTAAAATAATTTTTCTCATATTTTCTCCTTCCTTTCTCACATGAAGCAGAACAATTTACATCAATCGTATCAAAGGAATAGTTTATCCACAAATGAAAGAAATATTATTTTCTCTAAACAAAATAATATTTCTTTACTGCATACGATTATATTCCAGCTATAGAGAAAGCACTTTGCTCTAAATTTAAAAGAAAAGAAAGAAGTATCTATACTTCTTTCTTCGTCATTTCATTATCTTATCATTTCACTTTTTGTGAAACAATTTTTTCATACGAAAGTATACCATCAATAACAACTTGATTTAATTTCGCCAAAGATTCTTTATCGCTCTTTCCGTCCTTCACTGTTTGCACAGCTATTGACGTATACATATACAGCTTTTTTACCTCCTCCTGCTTCATACTTTCCCCTACTTTTTCAATTGCTTTCCATTCTTTCTCAATTACTTCTATATCTTTTGCATTACTTTTCCCACCAGCTTGTACGCTAGAAGCATATTTTGCTAAATGAGTATATAATGGCTGTACTTTTGTTAAGAACGCTCCTATTTCTTTATCATCTTTAAGCAACGCTTTATCCGTAATATCCCAGTTCTTTTTTAAAACGGAGACATCATCATTTTTATACTGCGTCATTAATTGATTTATAGCCTGTTCATCGCTAGCAATACCAACAATTAGTGCATACTTATCACCGTTCGGTTTCAAAGCAGCGACCCCTCCGTTACCTTTCCATTCTTCAAGAGCGGCCTGTCCCGTTTCTTTGGAAGAATAAAGCCCACCTTGAACAAAAAATAATTTCATTGGCTCTAATGACGTTCCTGTCTGGGCTTTTTGTTTTTCCTCTTTTGATACTGGTGTTTGTTCTGCCGTTCCATCCACCTTTGATTCTTCATTTCCAGTCTGCTTCGAAGCCGTTACCGTACTTTCCCCTGTTGTCCCTTGTCCTGTAAGTAACTGCAGCATTCCCATTCCAAACGCCGTACCAATTATAATTGCAGTTGCAACAATTACAATTAATGTATTACTCCACTTCTTTCTGTATTTTTCCATGGGCGCTGATTTCTTTTTTTGAAACGGAACAACGTTTTTCGGTCTTTCACTTTCCACTACCATCCATTCAAACTCATCTTTCTTCTTCTCTTCATACTTCGCTTCTGTTCCATTTACCTTCACTGAGATCGTTCGTGATTGCTTGTCCATACACTCACACCTCACCTCTTGTCGTTGTCCGCATCATATCATATTCATTCCACAAAAAAACGAGATATTTGTCAGAGGAATTCGCCAAATAACCCTATATAATTATCTTATATGTATGCATTTGACTTCATTTGTAGAACAAAAAAACTAGATAGCAAAGGCTATCTAGTTTTTCTCGCGAATATATTTTCTAACTTCAGAAATGAAATATAGAGAACCCGTTATGATAAAGACATCATTTCCCCCTATCATTTCAACCTTTGTATCAATTGCTTCTTTCCAATCTTCAAAGACTATTTTTGATTCTTTTTGCGAATGCGCTGCAAGTTTGTCAGCAGAAATGGCACGATCAAAGGCGAATGTTGTAAAAATAATTTCATCGGCAATTGTTTCTAATTGACCTACCATGTTATGCAACTGTTTATCACCAAGCGCAGTAAATAAAACTATTATATTTTTATCTTTATAATGTGCCTCTACTGTTTTCACAAGACTCTCAATACCTTCTGGATTATGAGCACCATCTATTATAATATCAGGATTACTTTTCAGCTTTTCAAATCGGCCAATCCAATACGCTTCATGTAATCCAGCCCTTATTTCCTCTTCCTCAATTAAAAATGATACATATGTTTTTAAATACATAATTGCCATAAGTGCTAGTGAGGCATTTCCTACTTGGTGAACACCTTTCATTGATATTCGAACATCTTCAAAAGATGCGAAAGGACAAGCAAAATCAAAACGTTCCCCATCTTCGTTAGACTGTTTATGTAACGCTGTAAAATGTTTGCCCAGTTCATATAAGTTTGCATGATTTTCCTTTGCAACCTTTTGAATGACTTGCAATGCTTCATCATCTTGCACGCCTGTAATAACCGGAACACCCGACTTAATAATTCCTGCCTTCTCATACGCAATTTCTCCTAGTGTATCCCCTAAAATATGCATATGATCGTGACCGATATTTGTAATAATTGTGAGAACAGGATGAATAACATTCGTAGAGTCAAAGCGCCCTCCAAGCCCTGTTTCAAATAAAACAACATCACAGAAATTGATTTTACCGAAATAACAAATTGCCATGACAGTAATAATCTCAAACTCAGTCGCTTCCCCTAAATCCGTCTCGTCTAGTTTTTCAACGACTGGCTTTACCATGTTTACAAGTTCCGCAATCTCTTCATCTGCAATTGGCGTTCCGTTCACACTAATACGCTCATTAAATGTTTCAATGTAAGGAGAGGTAAATGTTCCAACCTTATATTTTGCGCCTTCTAGCATGTAGCGCATATACGTTAAAGTTGAACCTTTTCCATTTGTACCAGCAAGATGAACACATTTTATATGACGCTCTGGATTTCCGAGTTCTTCTAGCATCCAGCTCATTCTTTCTAATCCTGGTTTAATACCAAACTTCAATCGACTATGAATCCACCCTATCGCTTCTTCGTATGTATGTATCACGTATGTTTTCCCCTTTCAAAAGACAACCTTCATCATTCTATTATACGCAAAGAAAAGAGACTCACCAATATAGTGAGTCTCTAAAATACACTTTATTTCTCAAGATCTGCTAGACGTTGGCGAACTGCTTCGCGTTTTTCTAGGTAATCTTGCTCTTTCGCACGCTCTCCGTCAATAACTGCCGCAGGAGCTTTCGCTACGAAGCCTTGGTTTGAAAGTTTCTTCTGTACACGTTCTACCTCTTTATCGAACTTCTCAAGTTCTTTTTCAAGACGTGCTCTCTCTTCGTCAAGGTTGATAAGATCAGCTAACGGTAAGAATAACTCTGCACCTGATACGATTGCAGTCATCGCTTTTTCTGGCGCTTGTAAATTCGTTTGAATTGTTAATTCACTTGGGTTACAGAAACGCTCAATGTAAGAGCTGTTTTTCGTAAGTTGAGCAAGGATAGCCTCATCTTTTGCTTTAATTTGCATTTGAACTTTTTTGCTCATTGGCGTATTTACTTCTGCACGGATGTTACGAACAGAGCGAATGATATCAACTAGAAGGTGCATTTCTGCTGCCGCTTCTTTATCTTGTAAATCTTCGCGAACTGTTGGCCAAGCCGCTACTGTAATAGACTCGCCTTCATGCGGTAAATGTTGCCAAATCTTCTCTGTTACGAACGGCATGAATGGGTGTAATAGACGCATCGTTTGGTCTAATACGTAAGCTAAAATAGAACGAGTTGTTTTCTTAGCTGCTTCATCTTCACCGTATAGTGGAAGTTTCGCCATCTCAATGTACCAGTCACAGAAATCATCCCAAATGAAGTTGTATAATGAACGACCAGCTTCACCGAACTCATATTTATCCATGTTACGTGTTACACTTTCGATCGTTTCGTTTAAGCGAGTTAAAATCCACTTATCTGCAACTGATTTTTCACCAGTTAAATCGATTTCTTCATACTTCATATCATCCATGTTCATTAATACGAAACGTGATGCGTTCCAAATTTTATTAATGAAGTTCCAAGTAGATTCTACTTTTTCCATGCTGAAACGTAAATCTTGGCCTGGTGCACTTCCTGTTGATAAGAAGTAACGCATTGCATCTGCACCGTACTTCTCGATAACATCCATCGGGTCGATACCGTTACCAAGAGATTTACTCATTTTACGTCCCTGTTCATCACGAACTAAACCGTGAATTAATACATCTTTAAATGGACGCTCTCCTGTAAACTCTAAACCTTGGAAAATCATACGAGATACCCAGAAGAAGATGATGTCATAACCAGTTACTAAAGCATCTGTTGAATAGAACTTTTTAAAGTCTATTGCCTCTTCATTTGGCCAACCAAGTGTTGAGAACGGCCATAACGCTGAGCTAAACCATGTATCAAGTACGTCGTTATCTTGATTCCAGTTTTCAATATCCGCTGGCGCTTCAGTACCTACGTATACTTCACCAGTTTCTTTATGATACCAAGCTGGAATGCGGTGTCCCCACCATAATTGACGAGAAATACACCAGTCATGAATGTTTTCCATCCAGCGTAAGTATGTGTTTTCAAAACGCTCTGGTACGAACGTTACTTTTTCTTCTTCTTTTTGTTGAAGTGCTACTGCTTTTTCTGCAAGTGGAGCCATTTTTACGAACCATTGTGTTGATAAATAAGGCTCAACAACTGCACCGCTACGCTCACTATGACCTACTGAATGCATATGAGGCTCAATCTCTACTAATACGTCCGCTTCTTGTAAGTCTTTCACTAACGCTTTACGGCATTCGAAACGGTCCATACCGTTATACTTACCAGCTTTTTCGTTCATCGTTCCATCTTCGTTCATTACTAAGATGCGTGGTAAGTCATGACGGTTACCTACTTCAAAGTCATTCGGGTCATGAGCTGGTGTAATTTTTACAACGCCTGTTCCAAAGTCTTTTTCTACGTACTCATCGGCAATAATCGGAATCTCACGGCCTACGATTGGAAGGGTAACTGTTTTTCCGATTAAATGTTTGTAACGATCGTCTTCTGGATGAACTGCTACAGCTGTATCACCAAGCATCGTTTCTGGACGAGTAGTTGCAAGACGAATGTGACCAGAACCATCTGTTAACGGATAGTTCATATGGTAGAATGCACCTTGAACCTCTTTATGAATTACTTCGATATCAGAAAGAGCTGTACGTGTTGCTGGGTCCCAGTTAATAATATATTCACCGCGGTAAATTAAGCCTTTTTCGTATAATTGAACGAATACTTTATTAACTGCATCAGATAAACCTTCGTCTAATGTGAAACGTTCACGAGAATAATCTAGTCCTAAACCAACTTTCCCCCATTGTTGACGAATGTGAGAAGCGTACTCTTCTTTCCACTCCCAAGCTTTTTCAAGGAATTTCTCACGGCCAAGATCGTAACGTGAAATACCTTCTTCACGAAGTTTTCCTTCTACTTTCGCTTGTGTTGCGATACCCGCATGGTCCATTCCTGGAAGCCATAATACATCGTATCCTTGCATACGCTTCGTACGAGTTAAAATATCTTGAAGAGTTGTATCCCAAGCATGACCTAAGTGTAACTTACCAGTTACGTTCGGAGGTGGAATTACAATTGTATACGGTTGTTTCTTCTCGTCTCCTGTTGCTTCGAAATATTTGCCTTCAAGCCACCATTGATAAAGGCCTTCTTCAACGGACATATGATCATATTTAGTTGGTAAATTCTTTTCCGTGTTTGACATTATTTTCCCTCCTTAAAATAAAAAATGCCCCTCATCCAAAAAAGGACGAGGGACATCGCGGTACCACCTTTATTTACAAACAAATTCAGAATTTGCTTATACTCTTAATTTGATAACGGACAAATCCGTCTTTTCCTAATGAGAACTATTCCGTTCAGAAAAGATGCTCCAGGGCTACCTTCTAACATAACTATCTAGAGAATCTCCCAGCTAATGATTCTCCTCTCTGAAGACGTTTCATGTTATACTCTTCCCCTTCAAGGCATTTATATGATTGTTAATTATTATATACAATAGTGTAAAAAACGAAACCTTATTCGTCAAGATAAATTTAAGACTATCACTTTCCGGGCGAATATAAAAAAGATAAGTAGCATCCTCCACTTATCTTCTTTACCCCTCTATTTACGGGCGGTAATACCCCCGCCACTGATTAAAGTTTCACTTTATCCGTTCCCTTGCTGGGCAGCTTGTAATTGTGACAGGAAATATTCTACATTGCTAACGAGCCAATGTGATTGTTGCAAGCTCTTTACTCCGCGAATCTCATTTTCCTTATTGCGACTCTGCCTTCTTTTTTTATAAGACTCAATTTGCCGAATAAATTGCGATGGATAAGTCATGTAAGCATACATAAGCAGTTGCTCTTCTTTCGTAAACGGGAAGTTTTTTTGGTACATTTGATACCATTCAAAACGATCACTTCGCGCAATTGGATATGTGTTTAAAGACCGCGAATAAAACCCTACAATATCTTGCACAGGCGTTGCAAACTTCGATTTTTCTAAACTAATAAAATAGCCATTCCGTTCATAGTCAAATAAAAAATGATTAAGTGACACGTTACCATGCACAAAAGTAATGCGTGTTTTATCTTTTTCTTTCATCGCATCGTTCCACTCATTTAATTGCTTCGTTGCAAATTCACGCGCCCTCATTACATGATGATAGTACGTACAATATTGTAATTCAAACGGAGACATATACCACTTCGCTTCAGATTCTACAAGAAACTCTTCTAACATCTCACCATCATTTTCCCAACGATCGGATATACTTGTGTAATGTTTTTCTAAATCCTCTTCTGTATATGTTTCTTCTTTCACCGTTTTTTGGTGCAACGTTCCAAGTGTTTGAAACATTTTATGGTATTGATCATTATCCTCGCCGTTTCCTTCCGCACGTTCTAACCAAGGCATTAAATAATAATTATAAGTCCCGTCACTTAAAATATAATTCCCATCCGTCGCATGGTATATAGGTACATAATTTGAAAAACCTTTCTCCTTCAAATATTGAATATGATGTAGAAAGTTATTCCGCTCTAACTTTCTATCTTCTATTTTCTTTAGCGCATATGGACCTTGATTCGTGTAAATTTTCGTTACACTTCCGTGCTCTTCCATATGCTGCGTATCCAATCTATATTGCCTTACAATGGGTTCATAGCGATTTCGTAATTCAATATCCATACGAATAACCCTTTCTATTCAAAACATAGCCTCTAGGACAATAGGGGAGTGAAAGCACTCACCCCCTTATTTCGCCTTTGCTTTTGAAACGGGAATATAAATAATTTGTCCCGTAGTTAAATATATATCTTCTGTTTGATTAACACGGTATAAGTTTTGTACAGACGTGTCATAACGTTCTGCAACAGATTCAATTGTATCCCCTTCTTGCACGAAATACATTCTTAACTTCGTAAATTCTTCTTCCGGTTCTTTCGTAAATAATTGTGTTAAATAAAGCGCATTTTCATCTCGCTGTGAGTATGCTTCTTCTTGCTCTTCCTGCTTTTTCGCCTTTTCTTTTTGATAATCTTTTCGTCCAAACAATTCAAATTGCAGCGTCGTTTCTTGCTCCTCTTCACGCTCCGCAAATTCATGTTCTGCCAATTCCTCTTCCGCTTCTTCTTGCTCTTTTCTTTCTTCTAGCTGGAACGGTTCAAATGCGTAATCTTCCCATTCATCCGATTCTTTATAGGTTGGTTCCGCTACATGCGGCGCGGGTCTATTTTCATCCTCTTCAGCTGAATCATCTTCTAACTCAGCATACGCCGTTTCTTCCTCTTCATCCTCGATTCTTTCCTCATCACATAAACCTGTAATAGATATATCCGCTAATAATTGTAAGCAACCATTTTCCTTCAATTCATAATCAAATTCCTCAATTGATACATATAATTCTTCAATTACTTTCACTCGATTTCTTGGAATTGATATTTCAAGTGGAAAGGAATGAACAAGTTCATTCACCCCATCTTCCCTTGTTTCTACATAATCAATTGACTTTGCTGGCGATAGTTCTCTTAATGAATAGGCCGAATCATCTTGCCTTGCAACATACTCCCCCGTTAAATCTAACTGCCCTCTCACGATAACTTCATGATCAAGCTCTTCTATCTCAACGTCTGGATCTAACGAAATTGACAAAAGTTCTTCGACTTCCTGTCCTTTTTGGAACCAAACAGATTCTTTTAATGAAAATCGTAACGAATGATCTGTTGTCACTTCTTTTCCCCCTCCCAAACTATATGTCATTACAGATTTATGTATGTAAAGCCCACTTTATGAATAAAAAAAATCGCTCCCCTTATGGAGAGCGATTTTCTCTAATATATTATGCTTGTAACTTTGACATTGCAATTTCAGCCGCTGCAATCGTCGCTTCAATATCTGCATCACTATGTGCTGTCGATAAGAACAAACCTTCAAATTGAGATGGTGGCAAGAATACACCTTGTTCTACCATTTCACGATAGTAAGCCGCGAAGAATTCTAAGTTTGAAGATTTCGCTGTATCGTAATTAATAACCGGCTCATCTGTAAAGAAAATACCAATCATAGAGCCTGCACGGTTAATATGATGAGGAATACCATGTTTTTCAGCCGCTTTACGTAGTCCCGCTTCTAACATTTCTGCTTTACGCTCAAACTCTACATATGATTCTGGCGTTAATTGTACTAACGTTTCATAACCTGCTGCCATTGCAAGTGGGTTACCTGATAAAGTACCAGCTTGATAAATCGGTCCGCTCGGCGCAACTTGACGCATAATTTCTGCTTTACCACCGTACGCCCCTACTGGTAAGCCACCACCAATTACTTTACCTAAACAAGTTAAATCAGGTGTTACACCGTAGTAACCTTGTCCACAGTTATAAGCAACACGGAATCCTGTCATTACTTCATCAAAAATAAGCAGTGCACCGTTTTGTTCTGTTACTTCACGAAGCCCTTCTAAAAATCCTGGTTGCGGAGGAACAACCCCCATATTCCCTGCTACTGGTTCTACAATTACACAAGCAATATCATCACCGAATTGTTCAAAAGCGTACTTCACACTTTCTAAATCATTATAAGCTACTGTAATCGTATTTTTCGCTACACCTTCTGGTACGCCAGGACTATCTGGTAAACCTAGAGTCGCCACACCAGAACCAGCTTTAATTAATAACGAATCACCATGACCGTGGTAACAACCAATAAATTTTAAAATTTTGTTACGGCCTGTATAACCACGAGCTAAACGTAGTGCACTCATTGTCGCTTCTGTTCCAGAGTTAACCATGCGGACAATTTCAATCGATGGTACACGCTCAATAACAAGTTTCGCTAATTTATTTTCGATTTCTGTCGGCGCACCGAAGCTTGTACCTCTTTCAGCAACAGATTTTAACGCTTCAACAACACGATCATTTGCATGACCATGAATTAAAGGACCCCATGATAATACGTAATCGATGTATTCATTCCCATCAATATCATATACTTTAGAGCCTTTTCCACGCTCCATAAACAATGGATTCATACCAACAGATTTAAAGGCACGAACAGGGCTATTTACGCCACCAGGCATTAAGTCTTGTGCCTCTTCAAACGCCGCAATCGATTTATCAAACTTTTTCATTATTTAGCGCCTCCTTCTTGTAACCATTTTGCTGCATCTTTTGCATGATACGTAATAATTAAGTCTGCTCCTGCACGTTTCATGCTAATTAATTTTTCAAGCACAACTTCTTTTTCATTAATCCAACCATTTTGCGCTGCCGCTTTAATCATTGAATATTCACCACTTACGTTGTAAGCAACGATTGGTAAATTAAAGTTATTTTTCACATCACGAATGATATCTAAGTAAGAAAGAGCTGGCTTTACAATTAAGAAATCAGCACCTTCCATTACATCTGATTCTGCTTCACGGAATGCCTCCATACGGTTCGCTGGGTCCATTTGATATGTTTTACGGTCACCAAATTGCGGCGCGCCGTGTGCAGCATCACGGAACGGTCCATAAAATGCTGATGAATATTTCACAGCGTACGACATAACCGGTACGTGTCCAAAACCATTCTCATCTAACGCATGGCGAATTGCTGTTACGAATCCGTCCATCATGTTTGATGGTGCAATAATGTCCGCTCCTGCTTTCGCTTGGCTTACAGCTATTTTCGCAAGTACTGCAAGAGACTCGTCATTCAAAATAATACCATCTTCAATTACACCGCAATGACCATGGCTTGTGAATTGACATAAACATGTATCTGCAACTACTACTAACTCAGGGAACTCACCTTTAATTTGCTTAATGGCACGCTGTACAATTCCATGATCACAATATGCTGATGATCCAACTTCATCCTTTTCAGCAGGTAAACCAAATACAATAACAGAACGAATACCTAAATCAACAACCTCTTGCATTTCAGCTTGCAATAAATCTAAAGAGATTTGATATACGCCCGGCATAGAAGGAACTTCATTACGAACATTCTCTCCTTCTAATACAAAAATAGGGTAAATAAAATCTTCCGTATGTAAAAACGTTTCACGCACAAGCGCACGCATGCCCCCGCTTTGTCTTAAGCGACGATGACGATTAAATTGTAAAGAGTTCATAAATTTCTATCCCCATTCTTTTATTTTGTCCCGCGTTAACGGGCAGTAAGACTTCCATCTCAAAATTCGGCTAGAGCAAAGAAGTTAGATGGGAAATCAACTGCCCATAAACACCCAATTGGTGAGGGCTAATAATTAGTGCGAAATGAACCTCCCACTAATTAAAATTTCACTTTATAGATTCACAAATGCATTGTAGTAATGCTTCTACAGTGTACTCTTTCGGCACAATAACATGCGGAAAATAAAGGTTCGCTTCTTTTTCCGTAATAGGCCCTATACAAGCAATTGTACATTTTTTTGTCCATTCTCTCCAGTTTGTGCCCTCCAGTAAACGAACAAAACTATCAACAGTTGAAGGACTCGTAAATGTAATAATATTTACTTTCCTTACTTTCAATGCTGTTATAAGTTCTTGTTTTTTCTCTACATTTACTTTCGTACCGTATACGATTAGCTCATCTAGAGAAACACCAATTCCCCGAAGTTTAACTGGAATTACATCTCTCGCTAAATTCCCTTTCGGAAATAAAATACGCTCGTTTCCACTTAATTCTTTTAGAAACTCTTCTGCAAACACTTCTGCAACAAATGAGGTTGGAACAAAATGAACTTGATAACCCCTTTTTTCTAACTCTAATTTTGTTTTCACGCCTACCGCAGCGATTTTAATAGTTAATGGTAGTTTCTTTTCTAAACCATCTAGAAAAAAAGTTACACCATTTTTACTCGTAAAAATAACCCAGTCATACGAATGTAGCTGCCTTGCTGTATGGTGAATTCGCCTATGAGATGTGCCTTCCATACGCAAAAGCGGAATTTCCAATGGAATTCCGCTCCGTTCTTTCACTGCTACACTCATTTGTTTCGCTTGATGCTGGGCACGTGTAATCAATACTGTTTTGCCAGCAAGAGCATTCATATTTATTGTTGTCCCTTATTTGCAGCAAGAATGAGTTCTTTTGCGCCTTGTTTAATTAAACGGTCCGCAGCCTCTAGCCCTACTTCCTTTGGTTCAACGCCTACCACTGTCTCTTTTAATAAAACAGAGCCGTCCATAGAACCGACAAGAGCTGTTAATTCGATTGCATCATCCTTTGTAAGAGTTGCATATCCAGCGATCGGAACTTGGCATCCACCTTCAAGTTTATGAAGAAATACTCGCTCCGCTGCCACTGTTCTCTCTGTTACAGCATCATTCATATGCGATAACAACTGTAATAAATCGTTATCGTCCTCACGACATTCAATCGCTAATGCACCTTGTCCTACAGCTGGTACACATAACGTTTCATCTAAATGTTCTGTAATCACTTCATCATCCCAGCCCATTCTTTGTAATCCAGCTGTAGCTAAAATAATTGCATCATAATCTTCTTCTTTTAATTTACGTAAACGTGTATCGATATTTCCGCGAATCCATTTCACTTGTAAATCTGGTCTCGCAGCTAATAACTGTGCACTACGTCTTAAACTACTCGTTCCTAAAATCGCACCTTCTGCTAAATCTTTAAATGATTCTCCGCTTTTAGAAATAAAAGCATCACGAGGGTCAACACGCTTTGGTGTACAGCCAATCATTAATCCTTCTGGAAGTACGGCTGGCATATCTTTCATACTATGTACAGCCATATCGATTTCTTTCGTAAGTAACGCATGTTCAATTTCTTTAACGAACAAACCTTTTCCGCCTACTTTTGAAAGAGTAACATCTAAAATCACATCACCTTTAGTGACAATTTCTTTCACTTCAAATTCATATGGTAAACCAAGTGCTTTTAACTGATCAATAAACCAGTTTGTTTGCGTCAATGCTAGCTTACTCTTTCGTGAACCTACAATAATTTTGCGCATAATTCTCTCTCCTCATTATAAATACCAAAAGTGGAAATTAGATAAACTACTTAATAGAAAAATGTTAACTAGCATTACGAGAAAGGCCCCTACATTCCACATTACAATTTTCTTCCCTTGCAACACATCTGCCGCTCGTAAATACAAGCCCGTACAATATACAAATAGAACGACAAACGAACCGATTACTTTCGTATCATACCAATGAAAATTGTCCAATTTTGTATATCCCCATATGCATCCTAATAAAATTGCTAGTAAGAAAAAGGGAACAGAAAATAAATTTAACCCGTAAGACGTAGATTCAAGCTTCGGCAAATTCCCTAACCTTCTTAATCTCGCATTCCACTTTTTCTTTTTTAATAGGCGATATTGCAGTAAATACATAATAGAAAAAATAAACGATACCGTAAACGTTGCATAAGAAATAATCGCCATTCCAACATGCACGTATACAAGTTCTGAAACTAATTGCTCTGCAAGTACTGGCGACATCTTTCCGAGCGGTGTAAAAATAGAAAAAGCGCTTACGCCAAATGCTACAACATTTGTAAAGAAGACTAAAAAGTCAACGCGCATAAATCGATTTATGACTAACGACATCGTAATCAATAACCAAACATAAAAATAAATCCCTGATAATAAAGTTAAAATGGGATTCGTTTCTGAATCTGTCGCCCTAAGCAACATAAAAATAGACTGCAATACCCATACAATCGAAAGTAACCAAAAAGCAAATCGGTTCGCCTTTCGGTTACTTTGGAAATAATCTATAAAATATAAACTAATGCTACAAGCATATAAAATAATTGCAATATGATAAATAATACTGTTATTTAAAAAACTCATCCGATCATCCTTCCAAATTATAAAGATGGAACGGATGGTGTCCACACTCTTTTATGTTCTACTTCTTCCGCACGACTCTCTACTTCTTCCGTTTCTAAATCAAAAATCTTTGCAAATAACGCTAATTTTTCGCCCGCCCCCTCTTCAGCAGCTATTTCTTTTGCTACTAAAATTGGGTCTTTTAATAATTGGTTAATAATACTTTTCGTATGCTTACTAATTACTTTTTTCTCACGATCACTAAGATTTGGTATTTTTCGTTCAAGACTTTCCATCGTTTCGCTTTGAATTACAAGTGCCTTATCACGAAGAGCTGCTATTAACGGAACAACACCAAGTGTACTTAACCACGTTTTAAATAGAACAATTTCCTCTTCAATCATAAATTGAATTTTCTCTGCTTCTTTCAAACGCTCAGCACGATTTGCTTCCACTACTCCTTGCAGATCATCAATGTCATATAAGAAAGAACCTTCTAACTCATCAATTGCTGGATCAATATCACGTGGCACTGCAATATCAACCATAAATAAAGGACGACCAGAGCGCATTTTCTCTACCTTTGTCATCATCTCTTTCGTAATGACATACTCTGATGCACCAGTGGAACTAATTAAAATGTCCGCTTCTAATAATGCACATTGTAATTCACTTAAAGACTTTGCATGTCCCATATATTTCTCAGCCATTACTTCCGCTTTTGAAAGCGTTCTATTCATAACCGTTACTTTACGAGCACCGCTTCCGTATAAATTTTGTAATGCAAGTTCTCCCATTTTACCAGCACCAAGAATAAGTACATGACAATCTGTTAACTCACCAAATATTTTCTTTCCAAGTTCAACAGCAGCATAACTAACAGACATTGCACTCTCACCAATTGTTGTTTCTGAGTGAGCACGTTTTGCTAACGTAATGACTTGCTTAAACAATTCATTAAAAATTGTACCTGTCGCTTTTACTTGTTGCGCTTCTAAAAAGCTATCTTTTATTTGACCTAAAATCTGCGTTTCTCCAACTACCATAGAATCTAAACCGCATGTTACGCGGAATAAATGATCTATTGCACCATCTTGTTCAAAAATAGTTAAATATGGTGCGACTTCTTCTATTTCAAGCTGAAACCAATCAGCTAAAAACTTCTTAATATAATACCGTCCCGTGTGTAATTGATCGACAACAGCATAAATCTCAGTGCGATTACAAGTTGATACAATGACATTTTCTAACACGCTCTTTTGACTTTGTAATGTAGTCATTGCTTGTTCTAGCTCTGCTGCCTGAAATGTGAGTTTCTCACGAAATTCTACAGGGGCTGTTCGATAATTTACACTAACAACAAGAATATGCACGCAGCATGTCCCCCTTCACCCGTTTTATCACTTTATCTACTATCATAATACAACTTTCCTCTTATGAATCTGACAATCGTGTGAACAACCGATTATTTTTTATATATTCTCCGTATGTAATAAAGGAGATTCAGTAAAACTAATAAAAAGCTCCCTACTTTATAATGATTATAAATTAATAACTCTATTTGTACGTTACCAAAAAAAGTCCTCATAATCAAGTGATGGAAACTATTCCATATAAATTATAACATCATCTTTCCTATCTTCTTTCATCATGAAGGAAAATATGTATGATTGTTCCAAAATGTAGCACACACTTTCTCAATACAATGTATTTGACATTGTATTTATTTTTCGTTATATTGGTTTTACAAAATTAAATTGTGCACAATTTAAAAAGAAAGGAGTTATTCATGATAGAAGATTCTTTGCATCTAGATAACCAACTTTGTTTTTCTATTTACGCCTGTTCTAGAGAGGTTACACGTTTTTATCGACCGTATTTAGACGAAATAGGTATTACGTACCCTCAGTACATTACTTTACTCGTACTATGGGAACAAGACGGACTAACAGTAAAAGAAATTGGAGAACGTCTATTTCTAGATTCCGGCACGTTAACACCTATGTTAAAACGGATGGAATCATTAAACCTTGTAAAACGTGTTCGTTCAAAAGAAGATGAGCGAAAAGTTTGTATTGAATTAACAGAACAAGGTAAAGATTTAAAAGAAAAGGCTTGTTCATTACCGAAAACGATGGCTACAAATTTAGGAATTACAGAGCAAGAGTATCGTTCTTTATTAATCCAATTAAATAAACTAATTGAAACAATGAAAACAATAAATGATAGAAAAGGGGAATAAACATGGATAAATTATATACTGCTTCAGTAACAGCAACAGGTGGAAGAAACGGGAAAGTAGTTTCAGATGATGGCATATTAAATCTTGATGTAAAAATGCCGAAAGCATTAGGTGGTGCTGGCGGGGAAGCAACAAACCCTGAGCAACTATTTGCCGCTGGTTATGCCGCTTGTTTTGATAGTGCATTGCAACTTGTCATTCGTACAAAACGAGTGAAAGTGGAAAGTACAGAAGTAACTGCTCACGTTTCTATCGGAAAAGATACAGATGGTGGTTTTGGACTATCTGCTGTACTTGACGTACATGTCGCTGGCGTTTCTCATGCCGAAGCACAAGAACTTGTAGAAGCCGCTCACGGTGTATGTCCGTACTCTAAAGCAACACGAGGGAATATTGAAGTAACATTAAACGTACGCTAAAAATTTATACAAACAAAAAAACGCGCGACATTCGTCACGCGTTTTTTGTTTTTGTCATTTTATGAATTGCCTTCCACGCTTCTTCTTTTCCAAGTCCTGTTTCAGAAGAGAATAGAACGATTTCATCGCCAATTTCAACAGCAAGCGTTTCTTTTACAACTTTTAAATGCTTTTGCCATTTCCCTTTCGGAATTTTATCGGCTTTCGTCGCAATAATAATTGTTGGAATTTCATAATGCTTTAAGAAATCATACATCATCACATCATCGTTTGTTGGTTGGTGACGTAAATCTACTACTAATACAGCTGCATCTAATTGCTCACGTGTTGTAAAGTACGTTTCAATCATCTTGCCCCATGCTGCACGTTCCGTTTTAGATACTTTCGCATATCCATAACCTGGAACGTCAACAAAATGCATCATTTCATTGATTAAGAAAAAGTTCAGCGTTTGCGTTTTTCCTGGTTTAGAAGAAATACGTACTAACTTTTTACGATTTAAAATTTTATTAATAAAGGAAGACTTCCCGACATTTGAACGACCTGCTAATGCAATTTCTGGTAAATCACTGTCTGGATATTGTTCTGGTTTAACAGCACTAATTACAATATCTGCTTTTGTTACTTTCATTGTTTCACTCCTACTAATGCGTGCTCCAATACTTCGTCTAAATGAGATGCAAGCACAAACGTAAGATTTTCTTTTACGCTTTCTGGAATATCATCTAAATCTTTCTCGTTCTCTGCTGGCAAAATAATTTTTGTTAAGCCTGCGCGATGAGCACTTAATGTTTTTTCTTTCAATCCACCAATTGGTAATACACGGCCACGAAGTGTAATTTCACCTGTCATACCAACTTCTTTACTTACAGGAATACCTGTTAGTGCAGAAATAAGTGCCGTTGCCATCGTAATACCTGCTGACGGTCCATCTTTTGGAACTGCTCCTTCTGGAACGTGAATATGAATATCATTTTTCTCATGGAAATTTGGATCGATATGAAGCTCTTCGGCACGAGAACGAATATAGCTAAACGCAGCTTGTGCTGATTCTTTCATAACATCCCCAAGTTTCCCTGTTAAAATTAATTTCCCTTTACCTGGCGCTACAGACACTTCAATTGCAAGTGTATCGCCGCCCGCTGCTGTATACGCTAACCCGGTTGCCATTCCGACTTGGTCTGTTTTCTCTGCTTGCCCATAACGGAATATGTGTTTACCAAGTAAATCTACAATATTTTTCTCTGTCACAACAATACGTTTACGTTCCGCTGTAACGATAATTTTCGCTGCTTTACGACAAACTTTTGCAATTTGGCGCTCTAGCGTACGAACACCAGCCTCACGTGTATAATAACGAATAATTTCAAGAAGCGCTTCATCACGTACTTGTAAATTACCTTTTCGCAAGCCATGCTCTTTTAATTGTTTCGGCAATAAATGCTCTCGAGCAATATGCACCTTTTCCAGTTCTGTATACCCAGCAATCGAAATAATTTCCATACGGTCAAGTAATGGACCCGGAATACTCGAAAGTGTATTAGCGGTTGCTACAAACATAACTTTCGATAGATCATATGGTTCTTCAATGTAATGATCACTGAAGTTATGATTTTGTTCTGGATCTAACACTTCAAGTAATGCTGCTGATGGATCACCACGGAAATCGTTAGACATTTTATCAATCTCATCTAATAAGAAGACTGGATTAACTGTTTTCGCCTTTTTCATACCTTGAATAATGCGTCCCGGCATTGCTCCAACGTATGTACGACGGTGACCACGAATTTCAGATTCATCACGCACACCACCAAGGGATACACGGACAAAATTACGATTTAATGATGTCGCAATTGAACGAGCTAACGAAGTTTTCCCGACCCCTGGAGGGCCTACTAAACAAAGGATAGGTCCTTTTAATGAGTTCGTCAATTTTTGTACAGCTAAATATTCAAGCACTCGCTCTTTTACTTTTTCAAGACCGTAATGATCTTTGTTTAAAATCTCTTCAGAATGAACAAGATCAATCATATCCTCTGTCGCTTCTGTCCACGGAAGTGCTAATAACCAATCAATATAATTGCGAATAACACCGCTCTCCGCAGAACTTGCTGGTAGCTTTTCATAACGATCTAATTCTTTCAGTGCAGCCTTCGTTGTTTCTTCAGGCATTCCTGACTGTTCAATTTTCTCACGAAGTTCTTCAACTTCCCCGCCCTTACCTTCTTTATCGCCAAGTTCAGTTTGAATCGCCTTCATTTGCTCACGTAAGAAATATTCTTTTTGCGTGCGTTCCATTGAACGTTTCACTTTTTGTCCAATTTTCTTTTCTAAACTAAGTAACTCTTGTTCATCTTGAATAATTGAAATAAGTGTATGTAATCGTTCTTTCACAGATACAATCTCTAAAATTTCTTGTTTCTGTTTCGTTTTAATTGGCAAGTGAGAAGCAATTAAATCAGCTAGTCTTCCTGGTTCTTCTACATCAGCTACCGTTGCAAATGTTTCATTTGATACTTTTTTCGAAACTTTAATATATTGTTCGAAATGCTCCAGTAACGTACGCATAAGAGCTTTCTCTTCTAAATCATCTTCCACTTCTTCAGTTACCGTTTTAATAGAAACTTGTACTACATTTTCTTCTTCGATAAACTCTACTACTTCTGCTCTATGTAAACCTTCTACAAGGACACGAAGCGTACCGTTCGGCAATTTTAACATTTGCTTTACTTTCGCCACTGTACCTACACTATATATGTCATCTTCTTTCGGATCATCGATATTCATTTCTTTTTGCATCGCTAAAAAGATGATATTTTCATCCATTGCCGCCTGCTCTAGTGCCTGTATCGATTTATCACGTCCTACATCAAGATGCAGAACCATCGTTGGATATACGAGAACGCCTCTTAATGGTAGGAGGGGTACGATTCTTTCATTCGTATTCATACTAGACATAGCACCTCCATAATAAATTAAACTCCTGTTCAACTATTTTATATTACAATACATCTAGATGCAATTGCAGAGATTCTGAGCAATTGTAAATCCCTTGTTTTTTCTCCCTTATGAAAAGAAAAAAAGACTCCGCTTAAGCATACAAACTTAAACGAAGTCTGGCAAATTTTATTATCATTCATTCTCACATGGATTGTGCATCTGTTTCGTCTACAGTAGTATGTACATCAAGCTCTCGATGCATATTTTCCTGCATAAATGTTAGCTCAAATACTTCTTTTAACTTACGAACAGGAATGATTTCAATTCCCTTTATTGTGTACAAAAACGGTTGCATGTTTTCAGCAGGAATAATGACTTTCTTAGCTCCTGCTTTTTTCGCAGCCTTTATTTTTGCGTACACACCACCAATAGGCTTCACTTCTCCATGTATACTTATTTCACCTGTCATCGCCACTTCATTATTCACGTATGTACGATGCACGGCTGAGTAAACACCCGTTGCCATAGCAATCCCTGCAGAAGGACCATCGATCGGGATACCACCTGGAAAATTAATATGTATATCGTACCCTTCTGGTAACACATCTAAAGAACGAAGTACTGTTAATACATTATCTACAGAACCTTTCGCCATACTTTTACGACGAATTGATTTCGTTTGGCTACCAATACTTTCCTCTTCTACAATACCGGTAACATTTACCGACCCTTTATCTTTCGCCGTGATTGCTGTTACTTCTATTTCTAATAACGCTCCTGTATTCGGTCCGTATACAGCAAGTCCGTTTACAAGACCGATCCTCGGAATAGGGTAAATACGTTTTTCATATTTCGGTGTAAGCTGACTAGAATGAACAACCCACTCTATATCTTCATCTTTAATGAAAGAACGTTCTTCATTTATCGCCATACCAGCAGAGATTTGCACGAGATTAATTGCTTCTCGTCCATTCCTTGCATACATACCAATCATTTCAATACCGTTCTCACCGATTTGCATTTCCACTTTGTCGGCTGCATTCTTCGCTACTTTTTGAATTTCTTCTGTATCTAGCTCACGGAAAAATACCTCTAAGCAACGAGACCGAATAGCAGGTGGAATTTCCTCTGGTGAACGTGTTGTCGCTCCAACTAAGCGGAAATCTGCTGGTAAACCTTTTTGAAAAATATCATGTATATACGTTGGAATCATCGTATTCTCTTCACTATAGTACGCACTTTCTAAAAATACTTTTCGATCTTCTAACACCTTTAACATTTTGTTCATTTGAATCGGATGTAGTTCACCAATTTCATCAATAAACAAAATACCACCATGTGCATCTGTTACTGCGCCTTTTTTCGGTTGTGGAATACCTGCTTGCCCCATCGCACCAGCACCTTGATAAATCGGATCATGAACCGAGCCAATTAAAGGATCTGCAATACCACGTTCATCAAACCGAGCTGTCGTCGCATCAAGTTCGATAAATGTTGCATTCGTACGAAATGGAGATTTCGGATTTCGTTTCGCCTCTTCTAATACAAGACGCGCTGCCGCTGTCTTTCCGACACCTGGCGGGCCATATATGATTACATGTTGCGGATTCGGACCACAAAGAGCCGCTTTTAACGACTTAATCCCGTCTTCTTGCCCTACAATATCTAAAAAGGATGTAGGGCGCACTTTTTCCGCAAGCGGCTCTGTTAGAGAAATCTCACGCATTTTACGAAGCTGTTCTAATTCTTTTTTTGATTCTCGATCAATTGAAACTTTTTGTGTTCGCTGATTTCGAAGTAAGTGCCAAAAATATAATCCGACAATTACACCAAAAACAAGTTGAACAAGTAAAAATATATTTGTCCAGCTCATCATTTATTTCCTCCCGCAATGTTTTATCATTTAGTATTTCCGCGGAAGAACGTAGCTAAACATAAAGAAAAACAGCAATTATAAAAATTGCTGTTTCTCTTTCGCATTATGCAGATGTTTTTGTATCAAGTACAGTACCGTCTTGTAGCACCAATTTCGGTGGCTCATTATCAGCTACTGTTTCTTTCGTAAGAATACACTTCTCGATATCTTTGCGAGATGGAAGTTCAAACATTACATCAAGCATTAAGCCTTCAATAATAGAACGAAGTCCACGAGCACCTGTTTTACGTTCAATTGCTTTTTTCGCAATCTCAATCAGTGCGCCTTCTTCAAACTCTAACTCAACATCGTCAAGCTCCAACAGTTTTTGGAATTGCTTAACAAGTGCATTTTTCGGTTTCGTTAAAATATCAACAAGAGCATCTTCATCAAGTGGCTCTAGGTTCGCAATAACTGGAAGACGACCGATAAACTCTGGAATTAAACCAAATCTTAAAAGGTCCTCTGGTAATACGTGAGATAGAACATGCTTTTCATTTACATCAGCATTTTTCTTCTCTGAACCAAATCCAATTACTTTTTCACCAAGGCGACGTTTAATAATTGGCTCAATGCCATCAAACGCTCCACCACAAATGAATAGGATATTCGTTGTATCAATTTGAATGAATTCTTGATGCGGATGCTTACGACCACCTTGAGGTGGAACGCTTGCTACAGTACCTTCTAAAATTTTCAGAAGTGCCTGCTGTACACCTTCACCAGATACATCACGTGTAATTGATGGATTTTCGGACTTACGTGCCACTTTATCAATCTCATCAATATAAATAATTCCTTTTTCCGCTTTTTCTACATCATAATCAGCCGCTTGAATTAGTTTTAGTAAAATGTTTTCTACATCTTCCCCAACGTATCCAGCTTCTGTTAAAGATGTTGCGTCCGCGATTGCAAATGGAACATTTAAAATACGCGCTAATGTTTGTGCCAATAATGTTTTACCACTACCTGTTGGCCCAATAAGTGAAATATTACTCTTCGCTAATTCTACATCATCAATTTTGCTGTTAGAATTAATACGTTTGTAATGGTTATATACCGCTACCGCTAGTGCTTTTTTCGCGTTATCTTGTCCGATGACATACTCATCTAAGATTTCACGAATTTCTACCGGTTTCGGTACATCTTTGAATTCTACTTCTTCGTCCTTCGCAAGCTCCTCTTGTACAATTTCAGTACAAAGCTCGATACACTCGTCACAAATGTAAACACCTGGACCTGCAACTAACTTTCGAACTTGCGTTTGTGTTTTACCACAGAAAGAACATTTTAATTGCCCTTTTTCATCATTAAATTTAAACATATTTTCACACCCCTTACAAAGTGCTAACCTCTTGCCTTCGTATGTACACGATAAATGTATCGTATGTAAATACATATTATGTCACTACGTAGCGAGAAATACAAATAATATGACTAGTTATGTACAAATAAAAAGTTTTTAAAACTTTTGAAATATGTATATTCGACTTATAAAGGAACTTTTCCTTCTTCATCGAAAAGTTTTATAAATATATTTCTATATTTATAAAACAAGGCACGATTAAAATCGCGCCTTGTTATTTTATTATGCAGCGTTTTCTACTAAGAAGTCTACAGCTTTACGCACTTTAAGATCTTCAGATAAAGCGTCTGCGCTTCCAAGAGCTTGCTTGATAGCGTCTACTGGCATACCGTACATTTCAGCCATTTTTTCAACTTCTGCAGTTACTTCTTCTTCAGTAACTTCGATGTTTTCAGCTTCAATGATAGCTTCAAGAACAAGATTGATTCTTACACGTTTTTGTGCATCCTCTTTCATTTGCTCTTTTAATTTGTCAGCATCAGTACCTGTGAATTGGTAGTAAAGCTCAAGGTTCATACCTTGTTGGCTTAAACGTTGCTCGAATTCACGAACCATACGATCTAACTCAGTGTCGATCATAGCTTCTGGAATATCGATTTCAGCGTTAGCAGCAGCTAATTCTACTACTTCGTCACGTACTTTGTGCTCAGCTTCGTGCTTTTTGCCTTCTTCTAAGTTTGTACGAAGTTTTGTTTTTAATTCATCAAGAGTTGCAACTTCTTCGTCAGCCTCTTTAGCGAACTCGTCGTTTAACTCAGGAAGTTCTTTTGTTTTGATTTCGTGAATTGTTACTTTGAATGTTGCTGGTTTGCCAGCTAATTCAGCAGCATGGTACTCTTCTGGGAATGATACTTCAACGTCTTTAGACTCACCAGATTTAAGACCAATTACTTGCTCTTCGAAACCTGGGATGAAAGTACCAGAACCGATTGCAAGAGAATAGTTTTCGCCTTTTCCGCCTTCAAATGCTTCGCCATCAACGAAACCTTCGAAGTCGATTACAGCTGTATCACCATTTTCAATAGTTCCTTCTTCTTTAACAACTAGTTCAGCTTGACGCTCTTGTAAAGCTTTTACTTCATTCTCTACATCTTCGTCAGTTACAGTTGTTTCAACTTTCTCTACTGCTAAACCTTTGTACTCACCTAATTTAACTTCAGGTTTCACTGTAACTTTTGCAGTGAAGATAAGGTTAGCATTTTTTTCGAACTTCTCAATATCGATTTCAGGATGAGCAACTGGGAAGATACCAGCTTCATCGATTGCTTCACCGTATGCTTTTGGTAAGATGATATCTAAAGCATCTTGGTATAAAGATTCGATACCAAAGCGTTGTTCGAATAACGGACGAGGCATTTTTCCTTTACGGAAACCTGGTACGTTGATTGTTTTTACTACTTTTTTGAACGCAGCGTCGATAGAGTTGTTTACTTCTTTAGCATCAACTTCAATTGTTAAAACGCCTACGTTACCTTCTAATTTTTCCCATTTTGCAGCCATTTATTCTTTCCCTCCAACTATAATAATGTATGCACATACCTCTATAGATTAAAATATTCATTATCTCTCTTTCGAAATAATAAATGTACAAATAATCCTCTAGCAAATGCTTTCAGATATAATGTTCCAATCTACTAGTTGTCTAAAAGACAACTACGGTATATTTTGTTCGAGACTAATATGAAACATATTAAGTAAGAGAATTACACTTCTCTTCTCTTACAAACAGGCAGATTTCTGCCTTTTGCAACCCTTACATTATAACATAGAATATGCTCGTTTCAAGAACTGAACGATTCTTTTTCATAATTATACGGGCAAATATCCTTCTCTTTCAACACGCAATAACCATTGATAGGCAATATGAAACTCTTCTAATTCAATATTATATGCTGTCATAAGTTCTTCTTCATCAATAGCCAATCCGAAACGTTTTCTTCCAATTCTCTCTAAAACAGCAGCCCAAATCTCTACTTTATCCATTAATAGTGCAAATGGGAAAACGCTAATTTGTAATTCTTTCCAATACGCAACCATCGCACTAAATATATCGGGATAATTTTGCTCCAATCGGCTTGATAATGTATGTATAATGTTATCGGATTGCTCCTCATTATGACCTGTAAATGCTGGAATCACTTTAACTATATTTCCAAATTTCTCTACTTCCATCTCTTCTTCTACTTGATTTTCTATCATTTTATACAAAATAGAAGTTTTCAAATAAGGATGTTGCTTTTCGTCTATTAAAAATTTCTTTAAAACAGGTAATGCAAGATCCAAGTCTTTTAACGAAATCTGTTGAATCGCTCTCAGCTTTTGCCCAAAGTTTTCTCCAAAAATATCCTTAGTAAATTCATCCAATTCGAAATTTGAATCAATTAGCGACGTGTCTTCTTCATTTAGCATACCTTCTGCAAATAAAGCGAGTTGCGCTAATTTTTCCTTTTGCTCAGGCTTTATATCTTTCGTTCGCAAAACTTTTTCAACAGTTTCAATAACGCCTTCATAATCATTTGTTTGAACTAAAATCGTCACATACGTTTCAAGAATATCACCAAATAAGACAGCTCCTGTTTCAAGCAGCTGTTCACATTTGTCTTTCGCTTCTTCCATACGTTTTAATTCCAGCAAACAAATAACGGAAGCTAATTCCGTTTGTTCCGTTTCTGCATTATACTGACGTAATATTTCAAAGCAGCGCAATGCATCTTCGAATTCCCGCTCTTTCAGTGCTAAAAAACCTTCATCAATATAGCGTTCTGATAGTTGCGGAAACAATACGACCGTATTTTCTTTTTTATCCATACGTCCGCCTCTTTTTCTAGATTTTAATGATCTTCAAAGTAAATATATCAAATGCGTAATAAGAACACAACAATCTAAAACCTTTTGTTTGAAATATAAAAATATTCTATTTTTATATTTCAATACAGCTAAATCTTTATTAAAAAATCAAAATTATACAAATAAAAATCCTCAGCAACAGACGCAGAGGATTCATCATTAATGGAAAGCTTTTATAATTGTGGGGTATATTACAAGGGTAATAATTTGGAGAACAATAATTGCCATAACAATCATGCTAAAATAGAAGATTGGCTTACTTCGCTTCATTAAAAACATAATAATAAGCATCGTGCAAGCAAACAAACTTAAGAAAAACAAACTCGTTGTCGAACTAAGTATACCACTCGGGACAAAGAACAATAACACTACACTACAAGTACCTATAATTCCAAATAACCATTCCATTCATTCACTCATTCCCTTTCCCTCTCATGGTAGTTTTTTTTACTAAGCGATTAAATGTTTTACAACATCAACTACATACGTTAATTTCTCATACGCTACAAATCCAAAAGCAACTGTTAAGCCTGTTACAACTAATCCCTTCATCATTTCTTCCTCCTCGTTTTATCGTTGTTACCTTCATTATAAAAGATTAGCAATTTCTTACCATCGAACTACCTTACAGTTACCTTACAGAATTGTAAGATTTCAAAAGGGTTAGAAAAACACCTCCTATCGCTTGAGGTGCTTTCATGGAATTTCTCTATAATCACTTGCAATATTAACTTTTTCTCTTGATAATTTTTCGGAGAATCAACTCTCAAACTAATGGATTTATTAAATAATTTAGGATCGAAATAATATTCGTTATTTTTCTTAACTTACCTTCAAATATTTTCGCCTTACAAGAAAACATTTTGTTAAAATCATGTTAATATATTTTTGTACAATTAAGAATTTAAAAGGGGGATTATATATGTTTAAAAAAATGGCTGCAGATGTATTAGGACTAAGCGATGTAGGGTCTGTCATTACACCGAAAGATTACGATAAGGTTGATGCTGATGATTACGTGATGCATGAAGATGGAGAGAAAATTTATTTTCTAATTAAATCAAAATCAGATGAATATTGTTTCACAAACAAAGGATTAATCCACCTAGATGGCACAAGCGCAACAAGTAAAAAACGTACACTACGCCGCTTTAGCTATAGTAAATATCAAATTAAAAACGTAGCACTTGAAACTGCCGGAACGATTGATTTAGATGTAGAAATTAAGTTTCAAATGGGAGATGAGCATTATTCAATTGATGTTCATAAAAAACACATTGAAGAATTAAAAGATTTATATAAGGCTTTACTTAAAATAGAAGAAATTTCATACGACAACGATATTACATTGCAGTATGCACATAAAAGTCTAGATATGGCATCTAACACTTTTAGCCGTATTTCAAATGCACAAGTAAATTTAGCAGAGCAATTTAAAGAGATGAATGAAATCGCCTTTAACTGGCTCGTTGATACGAAGAAACAATATAATGTGAAAGATTATGGTTTTGTCTTTGAGAAGTTTATTAATAACTAAACAAAAAACCTTGTTATCAAAAGATAACAAGGTTTTTTTAGCGTCCCAGGAGAGATTCGAACTCCCGACCGTACGCTTAGAAGGCGTATGCTCTATCCGGCTGAGCTACTGGGACATGGAGCGGGTGAAGAGAATCGAACTCTCGACCAGAGCTTGGAAGGCTCTTGTTTTACCACTAAACTACACCCGCATATATTATTTTATTTTTCTTCGTTAGCGCTGTTGCCCTATCGACAATATTTATTATATGTATATCCATACATAAAGTCAACACCTTTTTTAAAAGAGGATAATTTTTCTTATCCTCTTTTAAAAACTGCTTGTTCAACTAGTTGTCCGTCTAATGTTTCAAAGCGAACATCTATATGTTTTTCATTCATTTCTAATAAGGCAAATGTCTTTTCTACACGCTGACGTGGTAATAAAATACTTCCTGGATTGATAAATAAAACTCCATCAATAAATTCCGCACCTAATACGTGAGAATGTCCGAAGCATGCAACTTGTGCCCCCACTTCTTCTGCATAGTACGCTAACGTTTGTAAAGTCATTTTCACGTTATGACGATGTCCATGCACAACTAAGAAGCGAATGCCATCTACGTCAGTTACAATTTCATCTTGAAAGTTAGCATAATCACAATTTCCTTTTACAACATGGAAACCTTGCAGTTCTTCATGAGCAGGCGTTAACTCCGAATCACCACAATGGATCATGACATCTACTTTCCCTTCATAATTCTCTTTTAACTGCTGTAATTCCTTCACAGAGCTATGACTATCGCTTACGATTAAAGCTTTCATCAATCTCTCTCCCTCATTCTCCTAAAAACCATTCCGGAATTTTTTCTTCTAACTTACGAAGAGCACGTCCGCGGTGACTAATGGCATTTTTCTCATCTGAACTTAGTTCTGCCATCGCTTTTTTATATTCTTCTACATAAAAGATTGGATCATATCCAAAGCCGTTTTCCCCGCGGCGCTGTTCTAAAATGTACCCTTCACACGTTCCATTCACAATGACCGGTTCTTTATCCGCTTCTGGGAATGCAACTGCTAATGCACAGTAGAAACGCGCTTTACGTTTTTCAAAGTCAATTCCATTTAATTCTTGTAACACTTTATCCATGTTCGCTTGATCATCTTTCGGCTCTCCTGCAAACCGGGCTGAATACACGCCTGGTTTTCCGTTTAGAGCATCTATGATCAGACCTGAATCATCCGCAATTACGATAGAATCCAACTGTCTACTCAAACTATCTGCTTTTAAGATTGCATTTTCTTCAAACGTTTCACCAGTTTCTTCGACTTCTTCAATATGAGGAAAATCGTGTAATGATTTCACTTCTAAATCAAAGCGCTCAAATAACTCAGCAAACTCACGCACTTTCCCCATATTTTTTGTCGCAACAACAACCTGTTTCATATTTTCCACCTCTACTCTATATGAGATACGATGTCACCTAACGCTTCTTTTTGCATGTCAATTAGTTGGAAAATGCCTTGTTCCGCAGCATCAAGTAGTTCATTTAACTGTGTTCTGCTAAACGTCGCTTCTTCTCCAGTTCCTTGCACTTCGACAAACTGACCTTTTCCAGTCATAATCACGTTCATATCAACGTCCGCTTTAGAATCTTCTGCATAGTTTAAATCTAAAACAACACCTTGCTCTTCCACAATTCCTACTGACGTTGCTGCTAAATAATCTTTTACTGGAATTTTAGATACTTTTTCTGCTTGTAATAACTTCTCAAACGCTAATACCATCGCTACATATGCACCTGTAATAGAAGCTGTTCTCGTTCCACCATCTGCTTGAATAACATCGCAGTCAATCCAAACTGTTCTCTCGCCAAGTGCTTCTAAGTCAACTACCGCACGTAATGCTCGTCCAATTAAACGCTGGATTTCCATTGTACGTCCAGTTACTTTCCCTTTACTTGACTCCCTGATTGTACGTTGTTCTGTTGCACGCGGAATCATCGCGTATTCAGCTGTTACCCAGCCCTTTCCTTCCCCGCGCATAAACGGCGGGACACGCTCTTCAATTGTCGCTGAGCAAATTACCTTTGTATCCCCAACTTCAATTAATACTGATCCTTCTGGGTGTTTTAAATAATTCGTATGAATATGTATATGGCGTAATTCTGTTTTCTCTCTACCATCTACTCGCATAAAAATAACCTCCTCATAACTACTTGTTAGTATAGCCAAATTTAAATGTATGATATGTATACAATAAAAGAAGGGGAACCCAAAAAGCAATTCCCCTTTCTTACTTAAGTATATCAAATTATCCACGATTAAAAACTACCTGTATTCACGTTTTCTGGACGATCTACAGGTTTTATTAACTTTCCGCCCTTTTCATCTATAAGATTTGCTTTACCATTTACTTCAATAGAAACACTTTTTACGCCTTTCTTTTCTGTCAAAGATAAAACTAACGACTTCAATACGTAATTTGAAACCATATTTTTATCTGGGTTTACAAATATATTTTCATTAAAGTTTAATGTTAGATTTCCGTCTTGCAATTTCGGATTCGTAATAAGCTTAACTCCTGGATTAAAATCATTCAGGAGCGATTGATGAATCGGTCCTTTTACAAGTTCATCTATAATGGCTGCGTAATCATTTTCTTTTCCTTCTACAACGCGGCGTGTTACCGGTACATAATATTGCTGTTTATTATTATTTTGCGCCATAAAGTAAAGCGTAACTGGTTTTGTATTTGTTACATCTGCTACTTGTTCATCATCAAAGTTAATACCATTCGCACGACTCACCCCTTCTCCAAGCGGTGTACCCGCGACAGGCATCTTCGCTAACTTTTCACCATTTATCTGAAACTGCACTTGTTTTATTTCTTTAAATTGAGTCAAAGTCCACGCTACTGACTCAACAATTTGACGCTCTTCTTCTTTTGCATAGTTTTTCATTTCTTTAGAGAAATCAATTACTGCTGTCCCATCTTTTTTCAAATCTAGAGTCATCGATGTATTTGCTGGAATGACTGCACGGAACCCATTCGGTAATAAATCAGTTACCGGCCCATCTTTCACAAGGTATTCTAGCGTTTGCTGTATTACTTCATTCGCTTTCGGAGTAGGCATTGCGATTGTTTGCGGTACAACATATCCATTTTTATCAACTAAGTATATTTCTCTATTTATCGTTTGCCCTTGTTTATTTTTAGCCGTCCCTTTCTTTTCACCATCTGTATACGTAACTTTTTTTGGTGGATCAATTTGTTCGGTCGCTTTCTCCTGATTTATGAAGCCGCACCCTGTTAATAAAACAGCACTTACCGTAGCACCAATAACCCATTTAAAAGTGGATTTAGGCATGCCTTCCCCCCCTAAAAACTAAGTTTGTACTATTATGTATACGAGCTATTTCACGTTTTAGAACAAGCTGTGCTTCTTATAAAGTGAAACTTTAATCAGCAGGGTCTTACTGCCCGGCAAATAGCGGGATAAACAAAAAACCCCTAATTTCTCAGGAGTTCACTTATATGAATTCTACTATTATTATTCTTCTAAATGAATATGCTTCACATTTTCAATCGGCTGACCGAACCATTTTGATGCAATTTCTTTAAATAGACCTATTTTCCCTGTTGTTAAGAAGAGATGATCACTTTGTTCCTCTCCCTCATTCAACATTTTACTATGATATAAAATTGTACTTACTTCACGCGCTGTTTCATCACCAGAACTAATTAGTTGCACTTTATCTCCCATTACCTTTTTAATAACAGGACCTAAAATTGGATAATGTGTACAACCTAAAATAAGTGTATCAATATCGGTATTTTTCAGCGGTTGCAATGTTTCTCTTACAACTTCATACGCCATTTCACTTTCGAAATTCCCACTTTCTACAAGTTCGACGAAAGGCGGACATGCTAAACTTTCTACCATAACACGGTTATTAATAGACTTTAACGCTTCTTCGTATGCACCACTTTTCACCGTTCCAATCGTACCAATAATCCCAACATGATACGTATTTGTCACTTTTAAAGCTGTACGTGATCCTGGGTGAATAACTCCCACTACCGGAATTGGTAATTGTTTCTGCATTTCTTCTAATACAACCGCAGTTGCTGTATTACACGCAATAACTAACATCTTGATATTTAAATCTAGTAAATGCTCCGTCATTTCCCACGTAAATTGACGCACTTCTTCTCGAGAACGTGGACCATAAGGGCAACGCGCTGTATCCCCTAAATATATAATACGCTCTTTCGGCAACTGACGAATTAATTCCTTCGCTACAGTTAAACCACCAACTCCTGAATCGATAACACCGATTGCTCTATTCAACTTCATCACCCGTTTTCTCATTCATCATCTTATTTTATCATTATATTTTACACACTTTAAGTTCGCTCACTTAAACTGCTTCTGTATGAAAATTTTCATTTGTACCTGTATAGACTAGGACCTTTTTTATTTTGCTCCTTTTTTTCATAATTTGCAAGACAGAAAAATAACCGACCTTCTATACGAAAGTCGGTTTCTTCTATATAAAGTGCATGTTTACCTCGCTATTTGCCGGGCAGTAAGACCCCCACTAATTAAAGTTTCACTTTATTGCTCCATCTTTTTTTGGAAAGAAGACATTCCTATTAATAAGAAGAAATGAGCAGAAATTAAAATGACGATTAAACTAAAATTCAAACGATAACTATTTGTAGACTCTATAATTTTGCTCGCTACAGC
Organism: Bacillus cereus group sp. N24; assembly: GCF_016483345.1. Classification (NCBI taxonomy): domain Bacteria; kingdom Bacillati; phylum Bacillota; class Bacilli; order Caryophanales; family Bacillaceae; genus Bacillus; species Bacillus cereus group sp. N24. The sequence continues at coordinate 208,104 of NZ_JAEHCA010000005.1, read as the reverse complement.
TGGTCCAAATGCCATACCGAAAAAGTTAATTAAATTATATAAACCAAGTCCCACTCCAACTTTAGCTGGATGTAATGTTTTCGGTATAAATGTGTTTAATGATACTTGAATAGCTGAATAACTCATAAATGTTAAAATAATCGCTACTAAAATAACAATAAAGCTCTCGTTCGGAATAAACCCTAAAATTAAAAAACCAACGATCATAACTACAGACGCTATATTAATCAGTCTCACATTCCCAAACGAAGGAACAATCTTTCCGGTAACAAAACTAGATACAATACCAAAGAGAGATGCAACAAACAATACAATCCCGATAACGAACGGAGATAAACTATGCTCTCTCCCTAGCAGTAATGGTAATAATAACAAACTAGCACATAGCGCCACATTAATTATAAATCCAACCGCAATTAAACGAAGAAATGGTTTATTCGTAAATAACTCAATATCAATAAAGGGATTCTCCGCGTTCTTCACACGAACCGTGAATAAAAATAAGAAAGCAGCAGATAGCACAAATAGCCAACTATTCATATTTACACCTAATAAAACGGTCGCAATTAATGCAAATAATAACACCGCTCCAATATAATCAAAATGAAACGCTTCTTCCGAATGCTGTGATTCTTCCGGCATAAATTTCACAAGTAAAAAAATTCCAACAACTGAAATAACCATAAATAAAAATAAATACGGCCATCCTAACGTATTCGTAATTGCTCCACCAACTAAAGGACCGATACCAACTGCTAATGCAATAGAAGAACTAATCATTGCTAGCACACCCGCTTTCTTAGCAGGATTAACTAATTTTGCCACCGCAATCATACTAAGCGCAATAAACGCCGCTCCCCCACTCGCCTGCACTAATCTTGCGAAAATGATAATCGCATAAGATTGATTTACAAATCCAATAATTGAACCAGCTACAAATATGATAATGGAAGTTATTAATAGTTTTTTTACACTGTAACGGTCCGCCAGTTTCCCATATATTATCGAACCAATACCGACAACTAAGGAATACCCTACTACAACCCAACTGACTTTCGATTGGCTAATCGACAAATCACTAGCAATATCTTCTAACGCTACATTAAATAAAACCGCGTTCATCGGTCCTAATAAAACGATAAAACATAATGTGAAAACAAACCATTTTGAATGGTTACTTATATCTTCCCCCATGTGTAACACCTCTCCTGATTGTAGTAACTGCAAATGAAAAAATACAGTTATTTAGCTCCTCTATCACCACTAAACAACTTCATTAAATATATAAATTTATCGCGCGACAAATTGAATTCGAAACATGTATGTTGTTCGATATGCATGGAACTATCATAGTTTCAGCATTACAGTTTGTCAACGAAAAATATACAAAGTAAACTAATTTAGTGTTTTTAGTTTACTTTGTTCAAAAATTATTATACACTAATTTCGAATCCGATATAAGGAGGACTGACATGGTTATTCAAATTTGCAATTTCTAACTTAATAAAATGAAGTAAATAAAGAACTTTTATATAGAAGAAACATTACAGGAGGATTATGATGAAGAAAAAAATGTTAGTTGTGTTAACGAGCGTAGAAAAATATCCAAATTTAAATCGAGCTACTGGACTTTGGCTTGGTGAAGCTGTCCATTTCGTTAAAAAAGTTGAAGAAGCTGGTTACGAAGTAGATTATGTCAGCCCACAAGGTGGTTATACACCGATTGATCCGCATAGTTTAGCAATGGCGGAGAGCATCGATTGGGAATGGTATCAAAAGAAAGAGTTTATGAATCGTCTCGGCTCTACAATGAAACCGAGTGAAGTGAATCCAGAAGACTATGCTCTTATTTATTACGCAGGCGGTCACGGTGTGATTTGGGACTTCCCAGAAAATAAAGAACTTCAAATGATTAGCCGCAACATTTATGAAAATGGCGGAATTGTTTCCTCTGTTTGTCACGGAGCTGCTGGTTTATTTCATATCACATTAAGTAATGGGGAACGTTTAATTAGCGGTAAAAAAGTAACAGGATTCTCAAATGAAGAAGAAAAACTAGCTGAATTGGATCAATTTGTTCCATTTTTAACAGAAGATGAACTCATTAAAAATGGAGGGCTTTACGAAAAAGCTGCGCAGCCTTGGGAAGCTTACGCTGTAGAAGATAATCGTGTTATCACTGGTCAAAATCCAGCTTCAGGTGGCCTAGTAGCTGAATTCGTATTACAACACGTAAAAAATAACATGTAATAAAAAAGCAGGTTTTCCATTCGTATAGGAAAACCTGCTTTTTTACGAAATCATTTGCAAAATAGCAATAATTTCTTTTTCAATTTCAGAATCATCAATTGCTTCTATATAGTCCGGCTTAAAAAGTTGATACTTCTTTAATTGATAAAAATCCAGTATCGCTTTCTTTAACGTAATATCGTATTGAATACAAAAAGAATGATCTATAATACGCCTTAACATCACATCATCTTGTACCATAAATAATTGCGCATTCATTTTATTAAAGTATCCTTGTCCCATACCCGACTCAAAAAACATTTGTAAATTACGATTACGATTTTGTTGTGCAGCGACTAACTGATCTGACAAATGCGGATACGCTTCTTTCAAATCTTGCAAAAAGATATCCGAAATATACGTCACACATTTTAAAGAATGGATAAACGTCTTTTGGAAACGTTCTGCAAAGGACAGACTTTCATCTTGATTATCCGCATCACCTTCAAGAAGATAGTTTATGAAATCCTCTACTACCGCTTCAATAATCTCATCTTTCGAAGAAAAACGTTTATATAAAGTAGCTTTACTAATATCCATATATTTCGCGATTTCATCTATTTTTAATTGGCTAAAACTCGTTTTTCGAATAATAGGCTTTATTTTATTAATATAAGTATTTGCACACGCAACTTTTCTCATTTAAAAGAGCCTCCCCTTTTGTTCATACAAAATAGTATAGCAAATTCATGAATGATTATAAATGAAGTTATTATACTCATTATGTCTTTTTAGTTTATTGTATTTTCAATCTACACTATACAAAAAATGTTCCTTTCGCAATAAAATACCCACTCCCTTTATTAGTAGCGGGTATTTTTTCTATAATTTATTTACAGCTCTTCTTATAGCTTTACCTATTTCCACACTAGACTGCGGATTTTGCCCTGTAATTAAACGACCATCCACTACAACATGTGGCGTAAAATTAGGAGCTACATAAAACAAGGCCCCTTCTTCTTTCAATTTACTTTCTAGCAAAAATGGAACTCGCTTTTCTAAATGTACAGCTTTTTCTTCATCGTTTGTATAACCTGTTATACGCTTACCGGCAACAAAAAATGAACCATCTTTATTTTTCACACCAACTAAAGAACTTACCCCGTGACAAACAGCCGCTACGATCCGGTTATTGTTATACATATTCTCAATTAAATTTGCTATATATGGATTACCTGAAAAATCTACAATCGCCCCGTGTCCACCACCAAATAATACCGCATCATACTCTGAAGAATGGACAGTTGAAATCGCCCTCGTATTTTGCAATAAAGAAGCGACATGCTTAAATTCACGAGGTATGCCATTCGGAATAGACACTCTATCAATCGGTACTCTTCCGCCTTTTATAGAAACAATATCAACATCGAACTTAGCTTTTTTAAATAAAAGATAAGGAGCTGCGAGCTCTTCCAGCCACAAACCAGTCGGGTGTCCATTCATATCATGAGCACTTGTTGAAACTAACAGTATCCTTTTCAACATATCCCCTCCTTATTACCTATTTATGTATGAAACGTTTTTATCATTCATATAGCACGTGAAACAAACAGAAAAATAGCCGACTCTTTTTATAAAAGTCGGCTGCTTTCTTATAGTTCGAGCTCTCCCATGCGAAGAAGCTCAACAACTGCTTGTGAACGTCCTTTAACCCCTAGCTTTTGCATTGCGTTTGAGATGTGATTGCGTACTGTTTTTTCACTAATAAAAAGTTCACCTGCAATTTCCTTCGTTGTTTTATCTTGAACCAGTAATTCAAATACTTCTCTCTCTCTCTTTGTGAGTAAAGGTTTAGATTGATACGCTTTTTCCTTCAACTGGTATAACCCTCCTTGCTTAAGCCAGAGCCGTGTATGTGTAAGTTGGGTGTTTATTTAGTCAAGATATTGTATGAACGAAATGTGCAGGTGGTGAATAAAAATGGGCTTTATTTCCTATGTTATTTTAGACTTTTATACAGTGCGTACACTCTTTTTATCCACTTACTTTCCGACGCGCCATATTTGTTCTAGCAATATACTTACAACAGTACCTACAAATAAACCATTTCCGAATATATATTGCATAACAGACGGCAATGATTGAAGTGCTCCAGACGGTAAAAACATAACGCCGCTGCCAAATAATACTGCAACGCCTAAAATCGTTACATTCCTTTCACTCATCGGCACTTGTTTTATATTATTAAATCCAATTCCAATTAACTGTACGAACGAAGCCATTAAAACCGCAGATGCAACAGCAGATGGTAAAGATGCTAAGTAACGAATAATACTTGGAAAAAGTGACATTACGACTAGTAACGCACATGCCATTAAGAACGATCGTATATATTTTTGCTTTGTTAAGCGTATAAATCCTGCCGTTGCTGGTAATGGAACGACACCTACAGTTGAAAATACAGAAGAAATGATATGTGAAATCCCTCCAACCCATGTACCATCTTTCAACTGTTTTTGTTCAATAGTCGCTTTATGAATGGTAGCTTGATTAATCGCTATAATAGCTGCCACTGTATTTGAAACTAAAATACATACCATAACGAAACTTGATATTGCCATACCTGTATTCCATTTTGGAAGTCCCCAAGCAAATATATGTGGAAGTTGTACAAAATGAGTTACTTGAGATGGGATTGTCACTTTCCCTGCAATGAGAAAAATAATCCACCCACTAATTAATCCTATTAAAACGGCATAACTTTTAACGAAACCTTTTCCAAAATTAGATAGTATAATAACGGACAGAAATATACTAAACGCGATTATTGCTGTAAATCCATCAATTTGAGAAATAGTAGCTGTAATTCCTAGCATTCCTTTTAAAAATACACCACTTAATTGTAAACATAATAAAAGTAAAAAAGTCCCTGTCACAACCGGCGTAAATAAAAATAAAATACGTCCAATAAAACCAGTTACTCCTAATCCTATTAAAATAACACCGGAAATGATCATTCCTAATTCCAAAATTTGCAGTGTACTATGTAATTGATCCTGCCCGACGGTTGCATAAGCAAGTACGGTAAATACACCAACCCAAGATCCAGCTGGCCCATCCGCAATTGGTAGTCTATGTCCAATCCATCCTTGTAAAAAAGAAGATATACCAACTACAAAAAACGTACGCTGCATTAAATAAAATATTTCTTCCGTCGTAAGATGAAATAACCCTCCAACGACAATTGGTAGTGCGATTGAATTCGCTAATAAAAATATAAACCATTGCAAAGTTCCCATAAAATGATTTTGGTTATGTTGATTGTCCAAATTTTTCATCCCTTCTAGCTTTCCTATACGAAATATATTGTAAGAATAAAAAAGAAGAGTTCTATATTCTCAATTAGAACCCTCCTCAAATTATTTAAACGATTCTTCTACACAAGATTATTTAATCCCACCTCATTTAAACTTCCAACAACAATATCCCCTTTATACACGACTAAACGCATTTCTGTTTGACGCGCTACCGCTTCAGCAGTACATGTTGCATTCGTTAAAACAAAGCTCGCTTCATCTCCTACATTTGGCCAAGCTCGTTTCCCTTCCTTGTTTAACGTTTCTTTTCCTCCCGTAATAAAGCGAAGTGCTTTTCCTAAAGACCTTTCGTCACTCCACCCAAAACGCTCTGCTAATCGATTTGCCTTTTGAAGCATATCGCCAGTTCCAAACGGCGACCAATGATCTGTAATACTATCATTTCCTAATAAAACTTTAACACCTTTTTTATCTAATAATGGAATTGGAATTACTTGTTTACCAATTGGCACCGTTGAAGTAATATCAATACTTAAAGCTGCTAGTCTTTCTGCCACTTCTTCAGCTTCTTTATCAGTAACACCACCAAGTCCAAGCGCATGACTAATTGTTACACGACCTTGCCACCCTGCTTCTTCTGTCAAGCTTGCCAACCTCTTCATCGTAAACGTTCCTAGATTATTCGCATCATGCAAATGAATATCAACATCTGCATTAAATTCTACTGCGATATCCATAATCGTATGTAATGATTTTTCGATATCATTATCCACTGTAGCTGGATCCACTCCACCGACTAGATTCGCACCCATACGCATCGCATCTTTCACAAGTTGTACAGAATTACTGCGCAATAATCCATGTTGCGGAAAAGCAACGATTCTACCAGACATCCGATTTTTATATGTTTCTAATGCAGCTAACGTCGCCTCCAAATTATGAAGTCCAATAATTGGATCAACATTACAATGCGTTCTAATATTCGTTGTACCATTTCGAAGTAGTAACTCTAGCATATTTTCCGCCCTGTCTTGAGCAGTTGCTAATTGCTTTGGCAAAATCTTCTCTTCTTCGTTAAAACGTGTAAAAATACTGTCTGCTGGCATACAAGCTTTCCAAGGCCCACTATAATATGTTTTATCAATATGAATATGCATCTCTTCGAAAGACGGTAAAATTAATAAGCGATTCGCATCAAGAGTTACTATCCCTTCCTCTTGAACAATCCCTTCTATAATTTTTTTAATTCGTCCATCTTCAATGAGTAAACTACATAATTCTGTTTCTGTTCGTGAAATTGCCCCTTCTTCATATGTATACCTTGATTCAAGCATTACATTAGTCAACCAATATACTGTCATTTCTATCTCCCCACCCTTTATTAAAAATCGCCTCATACCTCTTACTATAATTTTAATATCCGCTGAAAATTAAGACAATTAATATGATCGTTTCTCTAAAAAAATGTAATACAACCTCATAGTCTTCTCATAAATTTCCATATAGAATAGAAGTATATAGCTTCATATAAAAAAGGAGTTGATCGTTATATGTCAAAAAAATTATGTAAATCCGAAACTGATAAAATGCTATTTGGTATATGTGGTGGTTTAGGAGAATATTTTGATATTAGTTCTACTCTCATTCGTATCCTTTGGGTCATTGCTATTTTATGTTTTGGAACGGGATTTTTAGTTTACTTTATTTGTTTATTACTTATGCCACGTTCGTACTAATGGCATCACTTCCTATACTTAAGAAGAGCATATAAAAAATCACCTATAGAATTCTATAGGTGATTTTTTCATGAAGAATATTTCATCGTTAAATGTAATACAGCCACTTCATCTTCTTCATTTTTATAGCTATGTTTCTTATTCGCTTCAAATTGAATGGAGTCGAACTCGTTTAATTCGTATACATCATTCTCCACTTGAATGGATACTTTCCCTTTCATTACCGTTACAAGCTCAATAGCACCTTCATGATGAGCTTCCGGTTCATATATACTATTCGCTCTTAAACAAGCACGGTGCATTTCCATTCCTGTTTCTTTCGTGTAACGGAACATCGTTTCTAAATGCCATGCTTGTCCTACATCTACTGCAAATCCTTCTCCGCAGCGCGCAACAGCTACAGGTTCTCCAACAACCATTAATCTCGATAAAGGTATCGATAACCCTTTCGTTATTTTCCAAATGACAGCTAACGTTGGATTCGTTTCACCTCTCTCAATTTTCCCTAATGTTAATTTACTAACTCCTGTTTTTTGGGCTAATTCTTCTAAACTTAATTTTTGTTCATTTCGAATTTGTCTTAATAGCTGACCTACTTGCTGAATGACTTCTTTCGTTTGCATATCTTCATGTTCTTTCATCTACAAAACCACCTTAAAGTATAAAATAGTTTACTTTTATCACCTTAAAGTATATTATACTATACATAATTATTTATTTCCAAAAGGAGTGTTATATTTAATGCGTGCAATATTATTAGGCCTCTTATCATCAGCCTTTTTTTCTGCAACTTTTATTATTAATAGAGCAATGAATGTATCTGGAACGAGCTGGGCTTGGACAGCTTCCTTCCGCTTTTTATTCGCTCTCCCTATTTTATTCCTTATCGTTTTATTTCGCAAAAACTTAGGTGGGTTATGGGCAGAGTTAAAAAAACATCCATTCGCATGGATCGGATGGGGTTCCGTTGCAGGGATTGGTTTCTATTCTTTATTAAGTTTCGCAGCTGTCTTCTCTCCGGCTTGGCTCGTTGCCGGAACTTGGCAAGTTACGATATTAGCAGGTTTACTTTTATCACCACTATTTTTCGTAAAAATAGAAACGAAGTCAGGTACAAAACTTGTACGCGGAAAAATTCCGCTTCGTAGTTTATATGTAGCATTATTTATTTTACTAGGTGTAATTTGTATGCAAACAACTGCAGCTGGACACATTACAATAACTCAGTTCATTTCAGGGTTTTTACCTGTCGTATTAGCTGCTTTCTTATATCCGTTCGGCAACCGAAAAATGATGGAACTTGTGGGGGGACGTCTTGATACATTCCAGCGTGTATTAGGAATGGCAATAGGCAGTCTTCCTATTACAATTTTACTTGGTATATACGGATTTTCTACTACTGGTATTCCAACATCCAGCCAAATGCTGCAAGGGTTTTTGTTAGCTTTATGTTCCGGCGTTATTGCAACAATGACATTTTTCTTCGCCACTGACTTAGCAAAAGACAACCTCGCTTTACTTGGTGCCGTTGAAGCAACACAAGCTGGAACGATGGTCTTTACAGTACTTGGTGAAATTGTGTTCTTGAACGGTTCATTCCCTGGTGGCCTTTCCCTATTTGGAATGATTATTATTATGTTAGGAATGGTTGCAAATAGTATTTTAAACCGTTCTGTTCCAGTCATTAAACAGAAAAAGTCAGCATAAAAAAAGATATGGTTCTTCTTCATAGAACCATATCTTTTTTATTGTCCCCCTATTTCGCCTTATCAGAATAGTATTTCATTGGCTGTTTATACTAAAACCTATGTTATAATACGTTTCATGCGCATTAATAGGAGGTAAATTATGTTAAAAAAAGCAATCGCTGAATTTATTGGTACATTTGTACTTGTATTATTCGGAACTGGAGTAGCTGTCACTGGCGGCGGTATTGAAGGAATTGGAACATTAGGGATCGCTATGGCTTTCGGTCTATCTATTGTAGCTATGGCATATAGCATTGGAACAATTTCTGGATGTCACATTAACCCAGCAGTATCGGTAGCTATGTTCATTAACAAAAGAATGAACGCTATGGAACTTTGTTATTATGTATTAGCTCAAATTTTAGGTGGTTTATTAGGAACTGCAACGTTAGTAACGATTTTACGCTCTGCTAAAACACCTTTAGATAATTTAGGACAAAATGGTTTCGGAACTCTTGGTTTATCTGGAGCATTTTTAGTTGAGTTCGTTTTAACTTTCGTATTTATTTTAGTTATCATGGCTGTAACAGGTAAAAAAGGAAGTTCTTCTTTAGCGGGACTAGTAATTGGTTTCACATTAGTTTTAATTCACTTATTAGGAATTCCTTTAACTGGAACATCTGTTAACCCTGCTCGTAGTATCGCACCAGCTTTATTTGTTGGTGGAGAAGCACTTTCTCAACTATGGGTATTCATCGTAGCACCAATTCTTGGTGGTATCGTAGCAGCTATCGTAGGTAAATTCATTTTAAATACTGAAAAATAGAATTTTTAATATTTCTGAATAAAAAAAGGCGAGCCCTCATTATGAGGAAGCTCGCTTTTTTATTCTTTTATTTTAGACTTTAAATTTGTAACTAATTGCTCTACCGTTACATTTGCAAGTACGTTTTCCATCGCTTCTTGCGCTTGCATTAAAATAATTTCTAATACTGATTGAATATTAGCTCCTACTGGACATTCAATGTTGGGATTTTCATGGAAGGAAAATAGATGTCCTTCTTCTACAACTTCCACTGCTTTATATACATCAAGTAATGTAATTTCTTCTAAATCACGAGCAAGTGTCGTACCACCTTTACCGGCTTGTACATCAACAAGTCCTGCTCTCTTCAACATTCCTGTAATGCGACGAATCACAACTGGATTTGTATTCACACTACCAGCAATCCATTCAGAGGTACAGCGAGAGTTTCGATCTATCGCAAGTAAAGTCAACATATGAACACCTACTGTAAAACGACTACTAATTCCCATCTGCACACCCTCCTTTGTATTCATTCTATTAAAAGACAACTCTTACTATTATATACTATTTTTAATTTATACATAAAGAAAAAGCATGATTTCAATAGAAAATCATGCTTTTCTCTCATTATTGACGCTTAATAAATTTTGCTAAATCTTTAAATTTCACTTTGTCTGAGTAATTCATTACACCATTTACATAGATACGACTTGTAACAGCGTTTAATATACCAATCGTCGCCAATAAGACTACTAATGTTATCGTAATTTCTAACATGCCTGCTTCACCGGCTACAATACGTGAGAAGGTAACCATCGGTGTAAAGAACGGAACGTAAGAACTTACAACAACGATAGTACTATTCGGATCACTTAATGATTTAATACTAATGAAGAATGCAGCCATAATTAAAATCATTATCGGGAAAGATACAGCTTGTAAATCCTCCGTCTTAGAAACAACAGCGCCAGCTGCAGCGTACATCATCGCATAAAGTAAATATCCCGTAATGAAATAAACAAGGAACATACTTATAACTTTTGCATCTAATTTTGTAAAGTCAATTGGAATTCCAAATAATGAGGCGTTTTCTAAATCGACCCACCCTAACAAATAAGGAATAAGATAACCGCACGCTAATATGACCAGTTGTAATAAAGCTGTTGAAACAACTGCTAATATTTTCGCATACATCATCGTAAGCGGTTTTACTTTCGGCAGCATGACTTCCATTACACGTGACGCCTTTTCTGATGCAATATTCATTGCAATTGTATTTCCGAACGCGACAATAAACATATATAAAGCAAATGTAAAGAAATAGGCAATTCCGAAAGAAGAAGAGCGATCTTTTATTGCTTCTTGTTTCACTGAAATTTCAGTTTGCAATTGCTGTGCAATTTCTGGTGAAACATTATGCTTTGCAATTGTCACCATTGTATATTGTTGTTTGAAATAACTTGCCATGATTGCAGAAGTTGCTTGGCTAGGAAATCCATTATACATATACGTAACCTCTGGAGCTCCATTCTTTTCTATTACATGAAACAAACCATCCAGCTCACCGTCTTCTACTTGTTTATGCAGTTTATCAAAATCTGCTTTTGAACCAACCGTTATTTTTGCTGATGGTAATAGCTTAGTTAACTCTTCTTTTTGTACGTTGTATGTGGAACTTTCTGTTACAACTGCAATTTTATCTTTATCCTTACTTTTATCATTCCCTGAAGTAAAATGATTAAATGCAAAAATCCCAAACACAACTAAAAATAATATCGCACTCGTAATTAATGATTTTTTAGATAAAAACGCTTCTCTAAAATAAAATGAAAATACATGAGAAAATTTACGCATCGTTATTTCGCCCTCTCTACAAAGATTTCATTTAACGTCGGCTCTAACATTTTAAATTGGCGCAAGGTAACACCTTGTTCTTGCAATTGTTGTAAAATCTTTAGAGCTTCTGCATCGTCTTGTACTTTTATATAAAGAAGGCCTTGTTGTTTTTCATATGAAACATGTATAGCTTCTAATCCCTTTTCATTCTCAGCTGTATCTTCAATCGTTAAATTACGGAAACCATATTCTTTCTTAATATCACTTAACTGTCCTTTGACAACTGCTTCGCCTTTTTTCAAAATACATACATGTTGGCAAAAAGCTTCTACTTGTTCCATACGATGACTGGATAAAATAATTGTCTTCCCGCTCTGTACTTGTTCTTCAATAATACTAGCTAACATCCCAGCATTGACTGGGTCAAGTCCGCTAAACGGTTCATCTAAGATGAGAAGTTCAGGATTATGAAGAAGAGCAGCAATTAATTGAATTTTTTGCTGATTCCCTTTTGAAAGCTCTCCTGCCGTTTTAAATTTGTATTCTGGAATTGCTAATCGCTCTAACCAGTGGTCAATGGCAAGATCTACTTCTTTTTTCGTCATTCCTTCTAATCTACCAAAATATCGCAGCTGGTCTATTACTCTACTTTTTGTATATAAACCTCTTTCTTCTGGTAAATAACCAATCGTTACCCCACTAGTCCCAAATGATTTTCCATCCCATGTAATAGAGCCTTCATTAGGCGTTAATAATCCGAGAAGCATTTTGATTGTAGTTGTTTTCCCTGCACCATTTCGTCCAAGTAATCCTAGCACTTCACCTTTTGGTAACGAAATTTGCAAACCGTTAACTGCTTTTGATTCCCCAAATAGTTTCGTTAAGTTTTGAATTTGTAAACTCAAAGTATAAAGCCTCCCCTTTATTATCATTCGTACTCTCTTTCAAAGATTATGTTTATTTAGGATAAAATATAGCACTACGCTTCATCCTCTTATATATAACATTACCTTTAATCCATCATTTGTTCTATTTAGTTAAAATTGTAAATAACAAAGGTTTATTTGTCAATTATAATTGTCATTACGACAATAAAACCTGTCAAAATGACTATCATTATTTTGCTCATCTTTCTAATATAGGACACACTACTATATATACAAAAGACAATATGCAAATGTTCATAAAAATTTTTTATATTTTAATATATAATATAAGATGATTTTCTAACATCAAGGAGGATACATATGAAGATGAAGAGGGGCATTACCACTTTATTATCTGTAGCGGTTCTATCTACATCGCTTGTAGCATGTTCAGGAACGACAGAGAAAACAGCGGCCAAAGAAGAAAAAGTAAAATTAACAGAACAGCAATTGATGGCTGATTTATGGTATCAAACAGCTGGTGAAACGAAAGCACTTTACTACCAAGGGTACAATATCGGTCAATTGAAGCTGGATGCAGCTCTTGCAAAAGGGACAGCAAAAAAACCTGCTATCGTACTTGATTTAGATGAAACTGTTTTAGACAACAGTCCTCATCAAGCAATGAGTGTAAAGACAGGAAAAGGCTATCCTTACAAATGGGATGATTGGATTAATAAGGCTGAAGCTGAAGCCCTTCCAGGCGCAATTGATTTCTTAAAATATACAGAGTCTAAAGGTGTAGATATTTACTACATCTCAAATCGTAAAACGAACCAACTAGATGCAACTATTAAAAATCTTGAGCGCGTAGGTGCTCCTCAAGCAACGAAAGAACATATATTATTACAAGATCCGAAAGAAAAAGGGAAAGAGAAACGCCGTGAACTCGTTTCTCAAACACATGATATTGTCTTATTCTTCGGTGATAACTTATCTGATTTCACTGGTTTTGATGGTAAATCGGTAAAAGATCGCAATCAAACAGTTGCAGATTCAAAAGCACAATTTGGTGAGAAATTCATCATTTTCCCTAATCCAATGTACGGCGATTGGGAAGGCGCTTTGTATGACTATGATTTCAAAAAATCAGATACGGAAAAAGATAAAGTCCGTCGTGACAACTTAAAATCATTTGAAGCAAAATAAAAGAGGATGGCATTTGCCATCCTCTTTCTTTATTGCATATTTCTCGTTAAAGGTAAAATAAACACTTCTACACGTCTATTTTTTGCTTTTCCTTCCGGTGTATCATTTGGTGCAATCGAACGGTATTCTCCGTAACCAATTGCACTAAATTTTCCTGGTTGCAAATCTTTATTTTGAAGTAATACCTGCATAAAATTAACGGCACGCTGTGTACTTAACTCCCAGTTTGATGCAAACTGAGCATTTGCGATAGGAACAGTATCTGTATGACCAGATACTGTAATCTCACGAGGTGATGCGGAAACAAGCAGGTTAGACATCTCTTTTGCAATCCCTAACGATTCTAATTTCACATCTGCTTTCCCCGAGTCGAATAGTACATTTTCTAATATTGTTACCATTAATCCTTTTTCAGTTAAATCGGTTTTAAAAGAAGACGATAATTGCTTTTCCTCAATATATTTATCAATACCTTTTTGTACCGCTTTTAATTCATTCATTTCTTGCTGCTTTACTTCAGCCTCAGCATTCTTTTTAATCTGCTCAGATTCTAAACTATTTGCTGACAACTCTTTCTCTTCATTCGGCTTCTGATCACTTAAAAACTCTTTATTTCCTGTTCCACCTGCTAGTTCACTCCGAAAAGCTACTGCCATCTGTTTAAACTTCGCAGCATCTATACTACTCATTGCGAATAATACGATGAATAATGCAAATAACAACGTTAACATATCAGAATACGGAATTAACCACGTTTCATCGATATGTTCATCATGTTTTTTCTTTTTACCTCTTCTATTTTTTTTACTCCGCATTTTTTTCTGCTCCTATTTCTAGCTTTTTACGCTCAGTTGCAGAAAGTGCACCTAAAATACGGTTCTTCATAATAAACGGATATGTACCTTCTTGTAACATTAATAAACAATCAATAATTAAACGTTTTTTCTCGATTTCAGCTGCAGATTTTTGCTTTAACTTATTTGCAAATGGATGCCATAGTACATAACCTGAAAAAATACCAAAAATCGTTGCAATAAACGCACCTGAAATAGCATGTCCTAACTTGTCAATATCAGTTAAATTACCAAGCGCAGCTACAAGACCAATAACAGCACCTAAAACCCCTAATGTCGGTGCATACGTACCAGCTTGTGAAAAAATCGCCGCTCCTTTTGCATGCCTTTCTTCAATTGCTTCTAATTCAGCTTCTAAAATCTGCTCTAAATCTTCTGCGGATACGCCATCAATCACAAATTTCATACCACGTAAAAGAAATTCATCTTGAATTTTGTCTAATTGTTGCTCTAAAGACAAAATACCGTATTTTCTACTTTCAGATGTCCAATGAACAAATAATTCTAGCAACTGTTCATAACTTAAATCCTTTTTATTTGAACCAAAAAGAACTTTAAATAATTTTGGAACCCTTTTTAGTTGATTCATCGGAAATGCAATACAAACTGCGGCAAATGTACCGATGAAAATAATTAATGCTGCGGCAGGATTCAATAAGGCTGTTACGTCAGCGCCCTTGACGACCATCCCTACTACTACCGCTACAAATCCTAAAATGAGTCCAATAATTGTTGCAAAATCCATTCCCATTCACTCCTAGTCTATACAAGAAGTTCTTTATTCTCGATAATCGCTACATCTTCTTATGTATATATATTACATAAAAAATTCAATTCATGAAAGATAAGAAATGAATTATATGAAAAAATACTACAATTTCACACATTTTCTGACATTTTCTTTGCATTTTCATTACGTTACGGCTCTTATATTTCTTTTTCAACAAACTAAACTTATAATAAAAACAATACATATTTTATTAAGAAAGGACTGTGATTACAAGGCATCATGAAAAAAATAATAATTATTTCTGCCGCTACTATTGTAATCGGTATCACATCTTTCACTTATTTCAGTTCTGAATCACCATTACAAAATGGGGCAAAAGCTGTCGAAAGTCAAAAACATAGTAACCATCCAAAAGAAGAGATTCCTGCTTTTCCAAAAGCTGATCATAATGAAAAAAAACTAGATGATAATTTTTCCGTTGTAACAAATCCAGATTCTGCTCTTGTATTAGTCAATAAACATCGTAAATTACCAGATGGGTATATTCCAGAAGATTTAAAGAAACCAAACGTACCATTTACTAGTCCAAAAGATAAAGAGAAAACATTACTTCGTAAAGATGCTGCAGATGCGCTTGAGAAAATGTTCCAAGCAGCGAAAAACGAGGGGATAGAACTTACAGCAGTTTCAGGTTACCGTTCTTACAAACGTCAACAGTCATTACATAATACCTATATTAAGCGCCAAGGAAAAACTGAGGCTAATTCGGTAAGTGCAATTCCGGGAACAAGTGAGCATCAAACTGGTCTAGCAATGGATATTAGCTCAAAATCTGCTAAATTCCAATTAGAACCAATCTTTGGCGAGACAACAGAAGGGAAATGGGTTGCAAAACACGCCCATGAGTTTGGATTTGTCATTCGTTATTTAGAAGATAAAACAGAAACAACAGAGTACGCATACGAACCATGGCACTTACGCTACGTTGGTAATCCATATGCCACATACATATATAAACACCATCTAACATTAGAAGAGGCAATGAAGGATAAAAAATAAGAGAGCGATTCGCTCTCTTATTTTTGTATTCTCTTCTATTATTTTAGTAATTTCATCTTCCATTCTTCAGGCCACGGCTCGCCTCTTCCTGTTTTTTTCGATGCTTGTACCATCATACCGCGTCCAACTAAACAAACTTCTCCTTCTGCATTTTTGACCATATAGTGCAAATCTAAAGAAGAATTCCCAACTGTTCCTGCCTTTACATATACTTTCAACTGCTCATCAAAATATATTTGTTTGATGAAATTACATTGTAAATCTGCAACAACGATCATCGTTTCTGATGATTCATTTGTCCATTCTTGCATAAATCCAAGTTCTTTAAACAATGCGATACGTGCTTCTTCAAAATATGTAAAAGCAATGACATTATTTACATGTCCAAACATATCTACTTCACCGAAACGAACTTTTACAGGATTGTAAAACGAAAAACCACTTTCCCATTGCTTAAAGTCTTCAATATAAGAAATTCTCTTCATCGTTTTCTCTCCTTTTCAATTACAAATATACAGAATAAACTGAAAAATAACCTTATAAATATTGCCCCTTCAAATGAAGAGGCATATTTATTAATAGTTATTATCGCTACCAAAGAAATCTTTGAACGATTGAATTGTTGTATCGCGGTTTAATGCTGCGATTGAAGTTGTTAATGGAATACCTTTCGGACATGATTGCACACAGTTTTGAGAGTTACCACAGTTTGCAAGCCCTCCATCTCCCATAATTGCACGTAAGCGATCTGCTTTGTGCATTTCACCTGTTGGATGCGAGTTGAATAAACGAGCTTGTGATAACGGTGCTGGTCCAATAAAGTCAGATTTACTGTTTACGTTTGGACATGATTCTAAGCAAACACCACATGTCATACATTTTGAAAGCTCATAAGCCCATTGACGTTTCTTCTCCGGCATTCTTGGTCCTGGACCTAGGTCATACGTACCATCGATTGGAATCCAAGCCTTAACGCGTTTTAATGCGTTAAACATACGACTACGGTCAACTTGTAAATCACGTACAACCGGGAATGTCTTCATCGGTTTTAAGCGAATTGGCTGTTCTAATTGATCAATAAGCGCTGTACATGATTGACGTGGTTTTCCGTTAATAACCATCGAGCAAGCGCCACATACTTCCTCTAAACAGTTCATATCCCATGCAATCGGAGTTGTTTGGTTCCCTTTTGAATCAACAGGATTACGGCGAATTTCCATAAGTGCCGAAATAATATTCATATTTGGACGATATGGAATTTCAAACTCTTGGTCAAACTCTTGTGCATCTGGTCCATCTTGTCTCGTAATGATGAGGCGGATTGTTTTCTCAGACATGTTGCTTATCCCCCTTCTCTTCACCCTTAGCAGCTACATCATGTTTTGAAGAATAGTCACGTTTACGTGGTTTAATTAATGAAACATCCACTTCTTCGTAATGGAATGCTGGTGCATTTCCTTCTCCCTCAAATTTTGCCATTGTAGTTTTTAAGAAGTTTGCATCATCACGATTTGGGAATTCCGGTTTGTAATGCGCTCCGCGGCTTTCATTACGGTTATATGCCCCAATTGTAATAACACGAGCTAGCTCAAACATATTTGCAAGTTGACGTGTAAATGAAGCACCCTGGTTACTCCATCTTGCTGTATCGTTAATGTTAATGCGTTTGTAACGCGCCATTAACTCTTCAATTTTTGCATCTGTTTCTAATAACTTTTTATTTTCACGAACTACTGTAACGTTATCTGTCATCCATTCTCCCAGCTCTTTGTGAAGAACATATGCATTTTCGTTACCATCAAGCGTTAAAATATTGTTAAATTTCTCTGTTTCGATTAATTCATTTTGCTCATATACACTAGATGAAACAGCATCAGATGATTTAGAAAGACCTTTCATATACTCAATTGCGTTCGGTCCTGCTACCATACCACCGTAAATTGCTGATAATAGTGAGTTCGCACCAAGGCGGTTACCACCGTGCATAGAATAATCGCACTCACCTGCTGCAAATAAACCTGGAATGCTTGTCATTTGCTTATAATCAACCCATAGCCCGCCCATTGAATAGTGAACCGCTGGGAAGATTTTCATTGGTAGTTTACGAGGATCATCTCCTGTAAACTTCTCATAGATTTCAATAATTCCACCAAGTTTAATATCTAGTTCTTTCGGATCTTTATGAGAAAGATCTAGGTACACCATGTTTTCACCGTTAATACCTAGTTTTTGCTCTACGCAAACATCAAAGATTTCACGCGTTGCAATATCACGAGGTACAAGGTTTCCGTAAGCAGGATATTTCTCTTCTAAGAAGTACCATGGCTTACCATCTTTATATGTCCAAACACGCCCACCTTCACCACGTGCAGATTCACTCATAAGACGTAACTTATCGTCTCCAGGAATTGCCGTTGGATGGATTTGAATAAACTCACCGTTCGCATAATATGCACCTTGTTGATATACAGCAGACGCTGCTGTACCTGTATTGATAATAGAGTTAGTTGATTTTCCAAAGATGATACCAGGGCCCCCTGTTGCCATAATCACGGCATCAGCTTGGAAACTTTTAATCTCCATAGTTTGTAAGTCTTGTGCAACGATTCCTCGGCACACACCTTCATCATCAACAACAGCTCGTAAGAAATCCCAACCTTCATATTTCGTTACAAGTCCTGCTACTTCGTGACGACGTACTTGCTCATCTAATGCGTATAGTAATTGCTGTCCAGTTGTTGCACCAGCAAATGCTGTACGGTGATGTTGTGTTCCACCAAAACGACGGAAATCAAGAAGTCCTTCTTCCGTACGGTTGAACATAACACCCATACGGTCCATTAAATGAATAATACCAGGTGCTGCTTCACACATTGCTTTAACTGGTGGTTGGTTCGCTAAGAAATCCCCACCATAAATTGTATCGTCAAAGTGGATCCATGGAGAATCCCCTTCACCTTTCGTATTTACGGCACCGTTAATTCCGCCCTGAGCACATACAGAATGTGAACGTTTTACTGGTACTAATGAAAACAGTTCAACATTTACTCCTGCTTCTGCCGCTTTAATCGTTGCCATTAAGCCAGCCAAGCCACCGCCGACTACTATAAGTTTCCCTTTCATGCTCTCCCACTCCTTACTGGTTTGCTAGCTGTGGATCGATGAACGCTAATAATGCACTCACACCTACATAAGATAGACCTAAGAAAATAGCTAATGTTACATAAGTAGAGATTCTTTGTGAACGTGGAGACACTGTAATTCCCCAGCTAATGCAGAATGTCCATAGTCCATTTGCAAAGTGGAAAATTGTTGAAACAACACCAACTAAATAGAATGCAAACATAGCTGGATTGTTTAAAATATCTGCCATCATATCGTAGTTTACCTCTTTACCTAACATTGCTTGAATACGAGTTTCCCAGACGTGCCAAGAAATGAAGATCAGCGTAACGATACCTGAAATTCGTTGGAAGACGAACATCCAGTTACGGAAATAACCGTAAGATACCGCATTGTTCTTAGCTGTAAATGCAATATATAAGCCATATATAGCATGGTACAGTATAGGTAAAAAGATGATGAAAATTTCTAGCGCATACCGGAATGGAAGGAGCTCCATAAAGCCTGCAGCTTTGTTAAAAGCCTCTGCTCCTCTTGTTGCAAAGTTGTTTACAATTAGATGTTGCGTCAAAAAGACACCAACCGGGATGACCCCCATTAATGAGTGCCACTTACGAAACGTATACTCGCGGCCTTTCATGTCCCCATTACCCCCTTGAATGTTTGACTGCTGTTTTCAGATTAATTTACAACAATAATGTTTTTTCACTATTGGCATAAGAAAAACTGAAAAAATTATTCGAAATATTTCAGCATAATTTGATACCAAGTTCATTTTACTCCTATTTTTGTCGAAGCGTCAAGAAAACGTATACATAATTTGCATATAATTTGCCAATTCTTTTTTTCTTCTTATATATTCAGATTTTCCTAAAGAAAAATCTGTTTTTATAAATGAGAAATGTTATATAATAAGCCCTATAGAAAGAGGGGAATATTGTGAGCAAAAATACAATCGATATAACATCTTTAGAAGATGTTTCGTTGAACGCCTTCGCTTATGAATTGCTACGTGAAGAATTACTACCTGATTTAATTGGTAACGATTTAGATGGTATTTTATACTGGTCCGGTAGAAACCTTGCAAGAAAATATCCGCTAGAAACAATTGAAGAAGTCATTCAGTTCTTTGAAAAAGCTGGTTGGGGCACTTTAAGTATTATTGAACATAAACGTCGTGAAATGCAGTTCCAACTTAAAGGCACTCTCATTGCTGAACGTCAAAAACAAAACAGACATTCTTCTTATCAATTAGAAGCTGGATTCATTGCTGAGCAAATTCAGAAGCAACGAAACGTCGTAGCAGAGTCATACGAAGAAAAGAAAAAACGTTCAGACTCTATTACATTTCTTGTGAAATGGGATATAAAAGATCTCATTGAAGTGTAGCCTTACCTACAGTCAACTAGACATATAAGTTTAGTTGACTTTTTTGTATTTTCATTCAGATGAGTTTATTTTAAATCTTCAGAAATTATACCAAAAAACAGAAGACGTTGTAAACTACAACGTCTTCTTATCTGTTAAATACGTATAAATTGTTTCCGCGACATTTTTCGGCATACCCGCTTCGACAAATTCTGCTACAGAAGCTTCTTTCATCTTCTTTAATGAACCAAAATGTTTTAACAATACCTTTTTCCGTTTATCACCGATTCCTGGAATATCGTCCAGTGCTGATTGAATGACAGATTTCCCGTGTAATTGACGATGGAATGTAATCGCAAATCGATGCACTTCATCTTGAATGCGCTGCAATAAATAAAATTCTTGGCTATTCCTCTCAAGTATCACCGGTTCAGGTGGATCCCCAATAATTAAATGGGATGTTTTATGTTTGTCATCTTTTACAAGGCCTGCCATCGGAATATATAACCCAAGCTCATTTTCTAGAACATCACTTACAGCTGCCAGATGACCTTTTCCCCCGTCAATAATGATTAAATCTGGTAATGGTAAATTCTCTTTAAGCGCCCTTGTATAACGGCGCCTCACAACTTCTCTCATAGACTCATAATCATCTGGTCCTTGAACCGTTTTAATTTTATATTTCCTGTACTCTTTCTTCGCTGGTTTCCCATCGATAAAAGCAATCATTGCAGAAACGGGATTTGTTCCTTGAATATTTGAGTTATCAAACGCTTCAATACGATACGGTGTTTCAATCCCGAGCTGCTTTCCTAACTGATCTACAGCTTTAATCGTTCGCTCTTCATCACGTTCAATTAAGTAGAATTTCTCTTCAAGTGCAATTTTCGCATTTTTATTTGCTAATTCTACAAGATCTTTTTTCTTACCACGTTTCGGCTGCGTCGCTTCAACTTCTAAAAAGCGCTCTACTAATTCTGAGTCTATACTTCCTGGAACAACAATTTCTTTCGGTTTAAAATGACTGCTGTTTTCATAAAATTGACCGATAAACGTTAAAAATCCCTCTTCTGGTTCATCATAGATTGGAAACATAGAAACATCACGTTCAATTAGCTTTCCTTTTCGAACGAAGAAAACTTGAACGCACATCCATCCTTTATCAACTGCATATCCAAATACATCACGGTCCACTAAGTCACTCATAATCATCTTTTGTTTTTCCATAATTGCATCTATATGAGCAATTTGATCTCGCAATTCTTTCGCACGTTCAAATTCTAGTTTCTCTGAAGCCTCATACATCTTTGTTTCTAATTCTGAACGAATTTCTTTATGTCCACCATTTAAAAACTTAATAATTTCATCCACAATTTCTTTATTTTGTTCTTCCGTCACTTCTTTCACACAAGGTGCTAAACATTGGCCCATATGATAATATAAACACACTTTATCGGGCATGTTTGAGCATTTGCGAAGCGGATACATGCGATCTAATAGTTTTTTCGTTTCATGAGCTGATTGTGCATTCGGATAAGGGCCAAAATACTTTCCTTTATCCTTTTTTACGTTACGCGTAATGAGTAAGCGCGGCTGTTTTTCAGCGGTAATTTTAATAAAAGGATATGTTTTATCATCTTTTAATTGAATATTATATTTTGGATCATACTTTTTTATTAAATTTAACTCTAAAATAAGAGCCTCCAAATTTGAAGAGGTTACGATATATTCAAAATCTACAATTTTTCCTACAAGCCGAAGTGTTTTCCCATCATGCGAACCAGTAAAGTACGAGCGCACACGATTTTTTAACACTTTTGCCTTCCCGACATATATAACCGTTCCTTGCTTATCTTTCATTAAATAACAACCAGGTTGATCTGGTAAAATAGCTAATTTCTCTTTCAAATGTTCGTGCACTCGCCTACCTCCATTTCTACATGCTTATCATTGCAAATTCAAAATAAAAACATACAATGACAAAACACCCAACATACGTTCTTTTATTGTAACGGAAAGGTTTAAAAAAGGAAAATAAAAAAAGCTACCAAATGGTAGCTTCTTTCTTTTAGAAGTGTTTAGAAACTAATTCTACTAACGCTTCTTTCGGTTTGTAACCTAACGCTTGATCAACTACTTTACCGTCTTTTAATACGAAAAGAGCTGGAATGCTCATTACTTCAAATTGACGAGCAGTTTCTTGGTTTTCATCAACGTCTACTTTTACTACTTTTACTTTTTCACCTAGTTCTGAATCGATTTCCTCTAATACAGGAGCGATCATTTTACAAGGTCCACACCAAGGTGCCCAGAAATCTAATAATACAACACCTTCGCTAGTTTCAGCTGCGAAGCTTTGGTCATTTGCGTTTATAATTGCCATTTTATTTCCTCCTTCAAGTATATTCTACCAAGAGTATATCATTAACTTATATACGTGGCGAATAATATGTATCGTTATGTATTGTAACAAAAAAATGTTCCTTTATACTATATAAAAATATGGATGAAATACTAAAAAGGTGAGGGACAGGGGATCCCTCACCTTTTTCTATATATAGGGGTACTTCACTTGGAACTCAAGGGTACTCAAATCATGAATGTACTTTTAACTTTTTAAACTCTTCTGTTAAAAGAGGTAAAACTTCGAATAAGTCACCAACAATACCATAGTCAGCTACTTTGAAAATACTTGCTTCTGGATCTTTATTAATTGCAACGATTATTTTTGAGTTAGACATACCAGCTAAATGCTGAATCGCACCAGAAATACCGCATGCAATGTATAGATCTGGCGTAACGACTTTACCCGTTTGACCAATTTGTAATGAGTAATCGCAATACTCAGCGTCACAAGCACCACGAGATGCTCCAACAGCGCCGCCTAGTACATCAGCTAACTCTTTTAATGGCTTAAATCCATCTTCACTCTTCACACCACGTCCGCCAGCGATAATAACTTTTGCTTCTGAAAGATCAACGCCTTCTGCAGTTTTACGGACAACATCTTGAATAATTGTACGTAAATCTTTCACATCTACTGTAATAGAAGACACGTCACCTGTGCGAGACTCGTCTTTTTCAAGAGTTGCAATGTTATTTGGACGCACTGTCGCAAATAAGATACCATCTGTTACAATCTTCTTCTCAAACGCTTTACCAGAGTAAATCGGGCGAGTGAAGATAACATTTCCACCTTCAACTTCTAAAGCAGTTACATCAGAAATTAGACCAGCTTCAAGTTTCGCTGCTAATTTTGGTGATAAATCTTTACCAAGTGCTGTATGTCCAAATACGATACCTTCTGGCTTTTCTTCAGCGTATACAGCTAAAAACGCTTGTGCGTAACCATCAGATGTATATGATTTTAATTTATCATTTTCAACTGTCACAACGCGATCTGCACCGTAATGAATCAATTCATTTGCAAAAGAGGCAACGCTGTCTCCAACTAGAAGACCTACCACTTCACCGCCTTCTGCAATTGTTTTTGCTGCTGCTACCGCTTCAAACGAAACGTTACGTAGCGATCCGTCACGAACTTCACCCATTACTAATACTTTACGAGCCATAGATTTTCCCTCCTGCATATATAATTTCGTATTTTATTAGATTACTTTCGCTTCTGTATGGAGCAACGATACAAGTTCTTTTACTTGATCTTGCAGCTCGCCTTGTAACACTTTTCCTGCATCTTTCTTAGGAGGCAAATAGATTTCAATTGTTTTTGTCTTTGCTTCCACATCATCTTCTTCTAAATCTAAATCATCTAATTCTACTTCTTCCAGTGGCTTTTTCTTCGCTTTCATAATACCTGGAAGCGATGGATAACGCGGTTCGTTTAAACCTTGTTGTGCTGTTACTAAAACTGGTAATGACGTTTCAATAACTTCTGTATCACCTTCAACGTCACGCTCAATCTTCACGTTTGTACCATCAATCTCAAGTTTTGTAATTGTCGTTACGTACGGAATATTTAGCGCTTCAGCTACGCGTGGACCAACTTGTCCAGATGCACCGTCAATCGCAACGTTTCCGCCTAAAATTAAATCTGCATCTTTATCTTTTAAATATTCAGCAAGTACTTTTGCTGTTGTAAACTGATCGCCATTTTCAACATCATCTTCAATATTAATTAATACCGCTTTATCACAGCCCATCGCTAATGCTGTACGAAGTTCTTTCTCACTATCTTCGCCACCAACTGTTACGACAGTAACTTCTCCACCTTGTGCGTCTCTTACTTGAATTGCTTCTTCAATCGCATATTCATCGTAAGGGTTGATGATGAATTCCGCTTCGCCATCGTAAATTGCACCGTTTTTAATTACGATTTTTTCTTCTGTATCAAATGTTCGTTTCATGAGTACGTAGATGTTCATTCCATTTACCCCCTTATTTTTCAGAAAGATTCTATCAATTTTAAAATTCTGTTAATTTATATTAAAAAAATAATTGAACTACCTACCACTAAACGAAGGCTTACGTTTTTCTAAAAACGCTGCTACACCTTCTCTTCCATCTTCACTCGTAAATACTTCACCGAAGATTTGAGCTTCGCGCTGTACACCTTCGTAATAATGAGACGATTTTGTCGTTTGCAATAACTCTAACACAGCACGAGTTGTTGCTAGACTTTTTCCAGCAATTTGTTTTGCAACTTTAAGTGTATCGTCTAAAAGTGTTTCTTCAGAAAACACCCCGTTAACAAGTCCCCATTTTAATGCTTCTGCACCAGTAATTGGTGTACTCGTTAACATCATTTCACAAGCTTTCGCTTTCCCAACATAACGTGGTAAGCGCTGTGTACCTGCAAAACCAGGAATTAATCCAAGTGTTAATTCAGGTAAACCAAGTTTTGCACTTTCAGTTACAAAGCGCATGTGGCAAGACATAGCAAACTCAAGGCCGCCGCCAAGTGCCGCTCCATGAATTGCCGCGATAACTGGTTTTGAACATTTTTCAACACGCTCAAATGTAACTTGTCCAAGCTGTGCTAATTCTGTCGCTTGCTTCGCTTCAGTAACAGATGTAAATTCTTTAATATCTGCTCCTGCTGAGAAGAATCGCCCTTCACCGTGAATAACAACAACACGAATGTTATCATCCTTCTCCACTTGATCAATCAACTCAGTAACGTCATGCATAACTTGTGAAGACATCGCATTCGCTGGCCCGTGATTTAACGTCGCCACCGCAATATGGTCTTCAACTCTTACAGATAGGAATTTCAACATGATCCCTCCCATTATTGACGATAACCACAAGCTGCAATAAGTAGCCCATGTACCGTTTTTGAAAGTGCGACCAGATCATACTTATGATCGCTCATTACCCAATTGGTCACAACTTCATCTACTGTTCCAAAGATCATTTGTCTTGCCACACGAACATTTAAGTCCGCCTGAAACTCACCTTGCTTTATACCTGTCTCTAAAATTTCATCCATAACTTGTAAGTAGCCTTTTAATACTTCATTTATTTTAAGGCGCAAGTCTTGATTGGACTGTCTTAGCTCTAATTGCGTAACGATAGCAAGAGGATCATTTTGTGATAACAGCAAGAAGTGCGTTTCTACCAACATGAATAACTTCGCTACAGCGCTTTCAATTCCTGCTGTTTTTTGACGAATTGTTTCAACAAATTCTCCCATCTTCTCTTGGAATAAGGATATTAATATATCTTCTTTATTTTTAAAATATAAATAAATCGTGCCATCTGCTACCCCAGCTTGCTTTGCAATTTTAGAAACTTGCGCTTGATGGTATCCATTCTCTGCAATCACAATGACTGCCGCATCAATAATTTGATTGTATTTCGGTCTATTTTTCTTCACTTTACTGTCCCCTTCAAGAAGATGACTGAATGAATAGTCATTCATATTCTTATAATACTGACTATTTAGAAAAGTGTCAATCCTATTTTTTCAAAAAGAAAGGGCCTTAGCCCGTTTGCTCATCCTCATTCTTTCTCTTCTCTTCATCTATTAGGACGCGGCGCAAAATTTTCCCTACTGTCGTTTTCGGCAATTCATCTCTGAACTCGTATACTTTTGGTACTTTATAAGCCGCTAAATATTTACGTGCAAACTGATCTAATTCCTCTTCAGAACATTCAGCGCCTTCTTTCAAAACAACAAATGCTTTTACAGTTTCTCCTCTGTACGGATCAGGAACACCGATCGTCACTACCTCTTGCACCTTTTCGTGTTCATATAATACTTCTTCTACTTCCCGAGGATATACGTTAAAACCGCTAGCAACAATCATATCTTTCTTACGATCTTTCACATAGAAAAAGCCATCCTCATCCATGTATCCTACATCACCTGTATGAAGCCAGCCATCTTGCAATACAGCCGCCGTTTCTTCTGGCTTATTCCAATACCCTTTCATAATTTGTGGGCCTTTAACAACTATTTCACCGATTTCACCTGGAGGTAATGCCTCTCCTGTTTCAAGTGACATGATGATTGACTCCGTATCTGGCCACGGTACCCCAATACTTCCTGGCACACGTTTTTCCCACAAGAAATTCCCATGTGTAACGGGTGATGACTCCGTTAATCCATAACCTTCTACCAGTTTACCACCTGTAACGCTCTCAAACTCCTCCTGTACTTCTACAGGAAGCGGTGCAGAGCCACTAATACAAGCCTGAATAGAAGAAATATCATATTCTTTTAAAAGAGGGCTATTTAATAGAGCAATATAAATGGTCGGCGCTCCTGGAAATAGTGTAACTTTATGTTTTTTAATTGCTTCAAAAACCATTTTCATATCAAACTTCGGAATAAGCACCATTTTATACCCTTGCATAATACTTAAATTCATTACAGCTGTCATTCCGTATACATGAAAAAACGGAAGGACACCAAGGATCACTTCTTCTCCCTCTTTACAATTATATAACCAATGTGCTCCCATTAAAGTGTTCGAAACAAGGTTTTTATGCGTCAGCATAACCCCTTTTGGAAATCCTGTCGTTCCCCCCGTATACTGCAAAAGAGCTAGATCATTTTCAGGATCACAGGGAACCTCAACATCAGCAGTACTTTCCCTTTCTACTGATTTCCATAGATGAATCGTTTCGCTTTCCGACACATTCACAACAAGATTCGCCTGCTTTTTTTGTACAAATGGATAAAGTAAATTTTTAGGGAATGGTAAGAAATCTGCAATACGAGTTACGATAATGTGCTCCAGCTTTGTGGCATTTTGAACATTAGTAACTCTCGGAAACACTAAATCAAGGCAAAGAATGACTTTTGCCCCAGAGTCATGAAGTTGGTACTCAAGCTCTCTTTCTGTATAAAGAGGATTCGTTTGTACGACAATCCCCCCCGCAAGCAAAGTACCATAATAACCGATTACAGATTGCGGACAATTCGGCAACATAATCGCAACTCTATCTCCCTTTTCAACACCAAGCCTTTGCAGATAATTCGCAAACTTCTTTACCTTGTCATGGAAATCTGAAAATGTAACATCTTTACCTAAAAAATGAAGCGCTTTCTTTTCTGGATAACGAGAAGCTATTTTCTCTAAATATCCATGAAGTGGCTGAATATCATAAGAAATAGTACTAGGAATTTCCTCTGGATAACTTTTTAACCAAGGTTTTTCCACCTTCATTCCCCCTTCAAATACATAAAAAATAAATGAATGTTCATTCATGATGGTTGTTTTCATTATATTATAGTCATAACAACGTTACAATCATAATATTCTGACTTTTATACAACTATGCTTTACCTCATTAACTTCTTATTATATGTACAAACTCTCTTACTCTTAAAAGAGTAAGAGAGTTATTATTTAACTTAGTCTTATAATTGTTAATACCGCTCCTGGAGTAGTCGTTGATAACGTCGCAACAGCTAACAAGCCAAATAATTGCAAACTAATTGCACTCCCCGCCGCAAGAGTCGTAATAATTGTTGCACTAAACGATGTGGTTGCTACTGCAGGGGAATTGATCGTCCCAGCAAGCGGTGCACCATTAATTGTAATTCGCGAACTGACTAATAATGAAGCCGTTATATTAATCGAATATGAAATATAATAATTCCCTGCATTTGCAGCCGTAAATACTGTGTTCCCCCCAGACACTGTAATACCTGGGCCGATATTCTGATTGTTTGGAAGCGGGACATTTGTTCCACCAAGTAGTACCGATATTGCTGTACCCGACGTATTATTTGCAAATGCGTATGTTGCCGTTATACTTGTGCCGGTTGCTCCTGTTGGGCCTGTATCACCGGTTGCCCCCGTTGGACCTGTTGCTCCTGTTGCTCCTGTTGCTCCTGTTGCTCCTGTTGCTCCTGTTGCTCCTGTTGCTCCTGTTGCTCCCGTCGCTCCTGTTATTCCTGTCGCTCCTGTTGGACCCGTTGCTCCTGTTATCCCTGTCGCTCCCGTTGCTCCTGTTGGGCCTGTATCACCGGTTGCTCCCGTCGGACCCGTTGCTCCTGTTATTCCTGTCGCTCCCGTTGGACCTGTGTCGCCTGTTATTCCTGTCGCCCCCGTTGGACCTGTGTCGCCTGTTACTCCTGTCGCCCCCGTTGGGCCTGTGCCACCTGTTGCTCCTGTTGCCCCCGTCGGACCTGTGTCGCCTGTTACTCCTGTCGCCCCCGTTGGGCCTGTTGGACCAACCTTAGGAACTGTCCCATCGCAACTAAAACAGCATGAATCAACATGTACACCATTTTGATTATTACACCCACAATATCCATTTATGTTATTGCTCCATGAAGACATGTTGATCCCTTCCTTCAAATTCAATCTTTTCAGTACAAACAACGAATTATAAAACAACTATCCAATAATAAAGAAATACTTTATTCCGTACATTCTAATAATTATTACATGCGACACCCTTCCCTTTTGCTTGTACATTCGCCTTCCTGCTTAAACGAAATTCCTTTTCTGCATTTTCATATACATGTAGATTTCAATTTCATATATTGAAATCTGTATAATTTGTTATTTTTCGTCAAAATTTTAAAAATATATTGACACTTAAAATATCATCATAGTATGATTTGGATGTTGTAATTGATAACGATTTTCAATATCGTACATTGCAAATTAAATAATTTATTTGGGGGCAGAAGATGAAGAAAATTCTCAGTATTTTCATAGTAATTCTTCTATTCGCTGTTGGATGCGGACAGCAAACAGAGGAGAAAAAGGAAACAAAAGCGGACAATAAAAATCAAACTATAACAATTAAACACGCTGAAGGGGAAACGAAGTTAGATAGACCAGCAAAAAAAGTTGTTGTACTTGAGTGGGTATATTCAGAAGACTTATTAGCACTTGGTGTTCAGCCAGTAGGGATGGCAGACATTAAGAATTATAATAAATGGGTAAATACAAAAACAAAACCGAGTAAAGATGTTGTAGATGTAGGGACACGTCAACAACCAAACTTAGAAGAAATTAGCCGTCTAAAACCAGATTTAATTATCACAGCATCATTCCGTGGTAAGGCAATTAAAAACGAATTAGAGCAAATTGCTCCTACAGTTATGTTTGATCCATCAACTAGCAACAACGATCACTTTGCTGAAATGACAGAAACATTTAAACAAATTGCAAAAGCAGTTGGAAAAGAAGAAGAAGGTAAAAAAGTATTAGCTGATATGGATAAAGCATTCGCTGATGCAAAAGCAAAAATTGAGAAAGCAGACTTAAAAGATAAAAACATCGCAATGGCACAAGCATTTACTGCTAAAAACGTACCAACATTCCGTATCTTAACTGACAATTCTTTAGCTTTACAAGTTACAAAAAAATTAGGTTTAACAAATACTTTTGAAGCAGGAAAATCTGAGCCAGATGGTTTCAAACAAACAACTGTAGAATCATTACAAAGTGTACAAGATTCAAACTTCATTTACATTGTAGCGGATGAAGATAACATTTTTGACACGCAACTAAAAGGCAACCCTGCTTGGGAAGAATTAAAGTTCAAAAAAGAAAACAAAATGTATAAATTAAAAGGCGACACTTGGATTTTCGGTGGTCCTGAGTCTGCAACATCTTTAGCAACACAAGTAGCAGATGTAATGACAGCGAAGAAGTGATTACACGATGAATAGCTTACAACATACACTTCGAGCAAGTCTTGTATTCGGAGGAGGAGCAGCTCTCTTGCTCCTCCTTTTCTTTATTCATATCGGACAAGGTCAAGCAAACATTTCTTATAGTATGATTATCGATGCTCTTATCTCACCGAACCAATCACTAGAGCATCAAACTTTAATCATGCTTCGATTACCTAGAGCCGTAATTGCTATTTTAGCTGGAGGTGCTCTTGCTGCATCTGGGGTCATTTTGCAAACATTAACAAAAAACCCACTTGCTGAATCAAGTACAATGGGAATTCACTCTGGCGCATATTTCTTTCTAGTAGCGGCTACAATTTTCTTACCGAAAGGTCTGCAAATTAACTCACTTCTTTTCACATTTATCGGTGGTGCTATTACTGCTTTATTTGTATACCGTATTTCTGGTGGGAAAAAGGGAACCCCACTTAGAATGGCACTAGCTGGGATGGTCGTTACATTAATGCTTTCTGCTTTTACTGGAACGATGCAGCTTTTCTATGAAAATGAAACGGCTGGTTTATTTTTATGGGGAGCTGGCTCTCTTATCCAAAATAACTGGGATGGCGTTCAATTTGCTTTTCCATTTATCATTATTTCTTTCCTAGTTTTACTATTTATGTCTCGTAAACTCAACATCCTCTTACTTGGTGACGATGTTGCTGTTTCTCTTGGTGAAAAAACAGCAGTAACACGTCTTATCGCCTTCATTGCTGCAATCTTTTTAACAGCAGTAATTGTCACTGTCGTTGGACCGATTGGGTTTGTTGGCTTAGTTGCACCACACTTAATGCGCCTTATTGGTTACCGGCAACACTTTACTCTTCTTCTTTCCTCATTCTTATGGGGAGCAGTATTATTACTTGGGGCAGATGCCGTCGGTAGATTAATAGATCCAACTGGTGCAGAACTTCCTGTTGGAGCAGTCACAGCAATGATTGGGTCACCTTGGCTTATTTATTTAGTGTATCGTATGATGAAGTCGAAACAATATATGAATGATAACGGTGCGAATGCAGCTGGAGCTAGTTCCCGCTATTACTCTTATAAAAAGGTAATCATCATATCTATCACGCTTTGTATTGTGACGATTGCCCTTGGTGTTACAATCGGTAGTAATGCTTATATCGAAAGCATTACAAATGTTATAACAGGGCAATTAACGCAATTTGATAAAAATATGATGATGAACCTTCGTTTACCAAGAATGCTCGTTGCCGCTATTGCTGGCGCATGCCTTGCAATAAGTGGGCTTGTCTTCCAAGGAATATTACGAAACCCACTTGCCGACCCTTCGATTATTGGTATTTCGTCTGGAGCAGGTGTCGGTGCTTTAACTATTATGTATGTTTTCCCTGCACTTCCAGGTTTCTTCCTACCAATTGGTGCATTTATCGGCGGACTACTTGCAGTTGGAATTGTCCTCTTCTTCTCATGGAAAGCAGGATTTAGTCCAACAGCTCTTGCTTTAATAGGGATTGGTATTTCGGCTCTCGGCTCAGCAATTATTCAAATCTTTATCGTTAGAGCGAATTTGAATGTTGCTGCTGCTTTAACATGGCTATCAGGCAGTACGTATGCAAGAGGATGGAATCACTTAGAAAATATCATTCTATATCCATCACTTATTCTTATACCAATTATCTTTTTCTTAATGAAACAACTTGATGTCCTTGTACTTGGAGACGATTTAGCAACTGGACTCGGACAGCCTGTAAATAAAACGCGTCTTGCTCTAATTGTACTAGCGACACTTCTTGCATCTATAAATATCGCGGCTGTCGGTACAATCGCCTTTTTAGGCCTTGTCGCTCCTCACTTAGCAAGAATTGTTGTTGGTATGAATCATCAAAGATTATTCGTTTGTTCCGCTCTGTTTGGAGCAATCCTTCTTTCTGTTGCTGACTTACTTGGACGTACAATCGCATATCCGAAAGAAATTCCCTCTGGCCTTGTCGTTGCTGTACTTGGGGCACCTTATTTCTTATGGTTGATGAGGAAGAGTGGGAAGAAAGTTAATTAAAAGACGGCTTCATATATATGAAGCCGTCTTTTCCTATTATGGCATAAAATTAATATAAGCTTTGTACAGAATATATATAACAAGTGCATACATGATTATATTGAATACACTTCGTTTTAAAGTTAACTTTCTCTTTAATTTCTTATCCTGTAATTTTAGTTCTATTCCATTTGCTACTTTCAGTCTACCTACTATTTGAAATAACTCTCTGTAATCATCAGCATTTCCCAATAATACGTACTCCTTATCATTTTTATACTTTATATGTAGAAATTCACTCCCACCTTTACGGTCTGATATTGTTCTCATAGAAGCTATTTCATTTAATACACATACTTTTATATCAACTTCATTATAATAACGATCCACAAAAAATACATACAACCGTTTATTTGTAACGATTAGCACATTATTAATACCGAAGTTCATCGCAAGAACCCCTATCCCTAACGTCATCGCTGTGCCTGTCTGCCAATTTTTCACGTGAGGATTTTCAGCAAACATACTATATAAAACCTCTTCACTTCCCTGCAATCCTTCTTGCACAACCTCATAACAGCGTTTCATTAAAATAGTTTTTGTTACAACTTCTTTTGTACGATTTATTTTCTTTTTATCTATTTTCTCATCATTTCTATAATCATCTACAAAATTATCGCTATACTGCAAGTTATTTAATTCCTGAAGTAACTTTTCTTTATTCATTTCTTTCCCCCCCAACAGCTTCTTCAATTTCTTTCTCCCTCTTGAAAGCCTGCTATATACCGTATCTCGTGTCATACCGAATTCAAGCGCTA
This sequence comes from Bacillus cereus group sp. N24, assembly GCF_016483345.1. Classification (NCBI taxonomy): domain Bacteria; kingdom Bacillati; phylum Bacillota; class Bacilli; order Caryophanales; family Bacillaceae; genus Bacillus; species Bacillus cereus group sp. N24. Next base: position 174,353 of record NZ_JAEHCA010000005.1, on the reverse strand, counting down.
TTTCTTGTACGCTATATTCATCTAAATACCTTTTTATAAAAATTTTCTTATCTTCTTCATTCAATTCTTTAATTAAAACGTAAAAATTATAATCTCGCTCTTCTTTTGTTAAATTGACATTTTTTCTATCTTCATATATTTCTTGCTGAAGCTCTTGTAATTGATAAGCCTTATTACTTTTTCGTTTATAATCAATAGCTTTAAACTTAGCGACAGATATAAGCCAGTTTCTAAACTTCCCACGATTTTCATCATAACTACTAATGTTGTACCAAACGATTAATAAAATATCGTCAACACATTCGTCCACTAATACCTTGCTCTGTGCCGTATCTAAAACACTATGAACCACCTTATAAATTAAATCCCCATATCGATCAATTGCTGTATGTAATGCTAACATGTCTTGTTTTCGAAGACCTTCTACTATTTCTATATCCTTCACCCTTATCACCACTCTTTATCCCATTCTTTATTCATTATATATACGAATGAACACATTCGTTTCCTGACACTTTTACAAATATTTTCTAATTGTTTCCATATTGTAGCAAATACTTAATGAATTATTTCTTGTGGAACAGGGATTATATTATCTCTCACGAATTTAATCTATGAACAAAAATAGGAGGGATAACAATGTACCAAACAATTGAAGGCTTCTTTCAATCATGGACATACGAAACAGAGTCTACTCAGAAAATGCTTAATTCATTAACCGATGCATCTTTATCACAAGAAATTGCGCCTGGGCATTGGACATTAGGAAGAGTTGCTTGGCATATCGTAACGGCAATTCCTGTTATACTATCTGGCACAGGCCTAAAGTTTGAAGGAGAAACGAAAGATTATCCTGTTCCAACTTCTGCAAAAAAAATTGCAGATGAATACCATAAAGTGAATGCAGCTTTCGTTGAAGCACTTCAAAGCGAATGGGATGATAAAGATTTAGCAACTATTAATGATTTCTTTGGTCGTCCTATGCCGAATTCTATATTTTTAATGACACTTATTAATCATCAAAATCACCACCGCGGACAAATGACGGTTTTAATGAGGCAAGCTGGCTTAACAGTTCCTGGCGTATATGGTCCTGCAAAAGAAGAATGGGCTGCCGCTGGAATGGAAGTTCCTAAAATGTAAAAACAAAAAAAGACAAGGTGTTTACACATCTTGTCTTTTTCTGTAACTTGTTTCATGTGAAACTATTTTTTCTAAATGGTTGTTTTATGGAAAAGATAGGTTAAAATGAATACATATTACGAAGAGGAGTAACCAAATTGAATACAAAAAATAAAAAAATAGCTATGGGAACTATTTTACTAACTTCTATTATTGGAGTGATTAGTGTATCTCTTTATTTCACCTATTATGGTACCCCTTGGGGAAAACAAGCAGCAATTACGGAATCAAAAGAATATATTACAAAATATTTTAATCTAGATGCAGAAGTCAAAAATACTTCTTACGATGCTAAAATGAATAGCTATGCAATCTCCTTTGAAACAAGTACCGACGGAGAGTTTACTATCGAATATAAAAGTCCTAATAACTTTAACATTTCTCCAAGAGTGCAAGAGTATTTAAGCAAACACTCTAAATTTACAGAGTAGTAACGAAGCATACATATACAAAAAGAGTTGGTATAACACCAACTCTTTTTTACTTATTCTTGTCACGTTATTGCATCTTCCCTCTCAATATTTTTAATCCCAAAATAAGCAATCACCATACCGATCGCTGCAAATGTGAATTGAAGAGGTAGAAAAGTCGCTATCGGAAATATTGGCTGGTTATTAATTGCGATTGACACAACGATAATAGATGAAACGATTGTAGTTGGCACCGAATGTTTACGCATTCCGAAATATAGAGGGATTAAACTTATTCCCGCAGTTGCAACGGCTAAAGGAACAAGGTTTATCCCTTCTTGCTTCAATTGATCTATTGTGAATGAATTAGGAAGAATTGAAAAATAGCTATCTATTCCAAAGAAAACTCCTACTACTAAAATGTTAGATACAATAACTGTTATAAATGTTACTGTTGCTGTAATAGCCAACTTACTAATCATCATTTTCTTCCGGTTAATGGGATAAGAAAACATAAGTAGTATTGTTTTATTTTTATACTCATTAATTATTAGTTTTGCAATTAGTACACCACCAAAAACAATAAATGTTGACCTTACTAACACGCTAGCCGTTAACAAAATCGTCTGTGGATCCCTTATTTCTGGATCGCCTTCTACTTGAGCAACGATGCTCACAAATATCATTAATGCCAGTATAGTAATATTTGCAATAACTGCCCCTTTTACGTACCAGCCAAGCTTAAACTTTTTCAATTCTAGCTTCATAAGACGTAGCATGATAATCCTCCTTCCTCCTAAGAATTAATCAATATAAATGACTCCTGTTTCACTTAAAATCTTCGCTTCGTTTTTTGCATCACCAATAGTTCCTACTTTTATTTTTTCTTTATTTTTATCTTTCTTAAGTCCTTTTAAATCTATTATTATGTCAGTCGAATTACTTTTAGCTGTAAGCTTCAATGAAGCTGGGACACCTTTATACCTTACGCCAATATCGCCTGATTTTGTTTCTAAAAATAATGATTTTCCTTCTGTCATATCTTTCAGTAATACTTCTCCAGATGTTGAAGTGATGCTCATATTTTCGTTTTTTACATTTTTCATATAATTATCACCAGTAGTAGAAGTTATATTTACTTCTTGTAATGAACTATCTTTTAACATTAAATCTCCACTTTCGGATGTGAACTCACCCTTCTCTGCCGATAGTCCTACAATCATTTCATCTCCAGAATTGCCTTTTGTCACGATACTTTTTACTACTATATCGCTTATTTTCACATCACCTGATTTATTATTTAATACAATTTTATCTATTTCTTTCTTCGGAATAGCTATAGATATACTATTTTTCTTCCTAAACGTAAAACCATTAAAAAATCTGGTCGCCTTTTGTTGTTGCTTAATCACAATTTTATTTCCGTAATTTCCCATTTTGACGGGATCTATCTCTTTATCTACTTGTTGACCTTGGGCGGAAATTACTATTTTATTAGCGTCTGTACTTTTAAATTCAATATCCCAGTTTTCATTGTCTACTTCTATTTCTTTTATATTATTTATCTCAAAAGACTTTTCTTTCTTAAAATCTTTCCCCTGAAATACCTTAAAACCAAAAACCATACTAGCAATTGTAAGGAATAAAATTGCAATTACTATTATCTTTTTCACCATTCATACCCCAGTTCGTTGTTGTTTTAGGCTTGCTTCATGCCACATCAACCTTGTCGATTTTACGATACGATAGATAACTAATGAAAATCCCTAATAAACAGAGCACAATTGGGATAGCTATAAAATCAAACATACTTACTTGACCTTTTTCAGGACCATAGTTACCACTAATTGTCATCCCGATTATTACTGCCGAAGTAATCGTTGTCGGTGTCGATTTCTTTCTCATTCCAAAAAATAATGGAATTAAACTTATACCAGATATCATAAATGCACTTATAAAAGTAGCTGGAACGGTAGCTATTATTTCACCCATCGTAACAGGCGTTTCAAGTATTCCCATCATTGGATTCATACAGAATATGAGTAAACTAATAATGAATGTTGCGATAATCGTGCTCACAAAGCAAAAAATAAAAACAATTGCTAATTTCGCTCTCATTAGCATTTTCCTTTGCAATGGGTACATAAATAGTAGCTGTATTGTTTTGTTCTTGTATTCATCAATCACTAAGCGTGATAAAATAACCGATGCAAAAATAATAAATGTAATTCTAATAAAAATATTTGCTAAAGACATGTATTCCATATAGCTAGAGAACATCAAATCATCCTCTACTTTAGATCCCCATGCCATAAGGCTTACCGCTGCAAAAATTGCTATAATACAAATTGCTACCCCTTTAAAATAACTAGATAATTGATGTTTTTTCCATTCTAGCTTCATTAATCTAAGCATATAAATTCCGCCTCCATTACCGTCTCTACGCTACTAATATTTTAATTCTAGCAGTAACTACGCTTACTGTTCCTATCACTAGTAAAACTAAGATCCACTTTCGTTCTGGTTTTTTACATTATAAGATTCCACTTATGAGTATTACGATAAATCCAGCTATAAGATTTAGTATTAATGCATTCATCATCATATCCTCCTTCGCTGAAACTACATTAAGCGTGAATTCCTTCCCCATCCATTACGTTTAAGAAGTATTCTTCTAAGGAGCTATGTTTTTTATTAATACTTTCAATTTCTACATCATTCATAATTAGTGCTTTTGAAATAGCCTGCTGTGTCGCCTTCAATTCATACACACGAATTATATTTCCGCTCATTATTTTGTAATTTTTTATGCCGAGTTTATCCTCCAAAATATAAGCTGCACGTTTCACATCAGGAACAGTGATTTCAATGTATTCTGTTTGTTTTCCGTTAATACTCTTCATTGAAACTTCTTTTATTAGTTTTCCATTTTGAATCACACCAATTGTATCTGCCATTAGTTCCATCTCGCCTAAAATATGACTAGAAACTAATAATGTAATACCATATTCTTTGCAGAGCATTTTAAATAAGTCTCGTAACTCTTTAATACCAATTGGATCTAAACCGTTAATTGGTTCATCTAAAATGAGCAATTCTGGCTTTGTCACGATTGCCCTTGCAATACCAAGTCGTTGTTTCATCCCTAATGAAAAATCTTTTATTTTTTTATTGTCTATGCCGTGTAGTTTCACTAAATGTAAAGCATGATCAATGCCGTTTTTATCGTAATAGCCCATATATTCACAATGTAATTCTAGGTTTTCCTTCGCCGTTAATTTATCATAAAAGATTGGATATTCGATAATTGTTCCCATTCTTTTTAATACTTCATAAGATGTGTCTGTTAACTTCTCACCGAAAATTTCAATATCGCCGCTCGTCGGTTTTATTAAATTTGCAATCATTTTCATAATTGTTGTTTTACCAGCACCATTCGGCCCTAAGAAACCGTATATCTCTCCTTTTTTCACATGCATGTTAACGCTAGAAATAACTTCTTTTCCTTTAAACACTTTCGTTAACTGGTTCGTTTTTAATATATATGTCATGTCATTTTCCCCTTTCGCGCTGCTCTATATTTCTATAATAGACAACGGAAATCTCTTTTTTCTTACTCGTTCCTTACAAATTCCTTACGCTGAAAAAAAAGCTTGTAGAATTTACTTCTCTACAAGCTAAAACTTCATCTTTGTTAATACAACTGTAAAAATCGTTTTTTCATATGGCTTACTAGAAAGATGAATCTTTCCATCCATCGCTTCCACAAGCCTTTTCGTAATCGTTAATCCCAGGCCGCTTCCTTGGTACAATTTATTTCTTGAGTCTTCAAGTGTATACATACGCTCAAACACTTTATCAATATGAGATTCATCAATTCCTTTTCCTTTATCCCATACGTCTATATACACACTCGTTTCATCATCTCTTAACGTCATACCGAGTGTCTTTCCAGCCTCTCCATATGTAATTGCATTTGATATTAAATTATTTAACACTCTGCCTAATACTTCTGTATTTCCAAGTGCATATATATTTCTTTCAGGTATATCAATATGAACATGAAATCCTTTCGTCGTCACTAAATCATAAAAAGATAAAATCTTCTCGCGGCAAACTTCATTCATATTTATTTTTGTTATCTCTATTGCCTTGTCACCAGATTCTAATTTTGCTAAATCAAAGAACTTATGAATTAGTTCCATCACTTCCAGCGTTTTTATATGAACCTTTTCAAGTAATATTTTCTGTTCTTCTTCATTTATCGTTTTATCCTCATTTAACATTTCTGTATATCCAAGAATAACTGTTAGTGGTGTTTTCAAGTCATGCGAAATATTTGAAAGCATTTTTCTCATCGAAATTTCTACTTTTGCATGATCTGCATTCGTTTTCTGTTTTGAATCTAATAATTGATTAATTGCCACTAATAATTTTTGCAATTCTAGATCATCTGTCATAACGAGTAACGTCTCGCCTGTTTTTTCATTTACAATACTTTCTAATTTTTCATATGTGTATCGTAAGTTTTTGCTACTATTTTTTCTCATCTTATATTGTATGTAAATGATACATAACAATATAAAAATAATGCCCATTAACAGATTGGTCATATTACATCACTTCCAACTTATAGCCGATGCCCCATAACGTTTTAATATATTCTGGATTAGATGGATCACTTTCAATTTTCTCACGCAATCTTCTCATATGAACATTAATAACGTTATCATCACCGTAATACTCTTCATTCCAAACTAACGTATAGATTTGTGCTTTTGTAAATACGCGATTTTGATTCTTTACGAACAGTTTTAAAATCTCAAATTCTTTTAAAGTAAGTTTGAGAGGGTTCCCGTTTTTTTCTACAGTAAAATTAATTGGATCGATTGTTAAATCACCAATCTGAATCATCTTTTCTGTTGTTTCCGTAGTCGAATATTTTGTAGACCTCCGAATACTCGCTTTTACACGTGCAGCTAATTCAATCATAGAAAATGGCTTACAAATGTAATCATCTGCCCCAAGTCCTAATCCAACAGCTTTATCAACATCTGTATCTTTTGCTGACATCATTAAAATCGGAACGGCACTTTTTTCTCGAATGATTCGTACAACCTCTAAGCCATCTAGCTTTGGCATCATAATGTCGAGGATAATCAAATCAAATGAACCTTTTAAATATGTATTTACTCCCTCTTCTCCATCAGACGCGATTGTAACTTGAAAGCCCTCTTTTATTAAATACTTTTCCACCATCTCTTGAATTGAGATATCATCTTCAACTAATAAAATATGATGTGACATATGTCTATCCCCTTTTTACAAACGTTAACAATTCAATTGTATCGTAACTACTACAGACTGGAAACAATTATATGAATTTTCAAACCAACTTCCCTTCCTTCCTTAACAATGATATGATGAAATTCACTACGATTGTTCATAATTAACTTTATATAAAGGAGACTTATCATGTCAGAGAATAAAAAAGTAAGCTTAGCTGATTTAATGCGCGAACAACTTGCTAAGAAAAAGCAAGGAAATGGAAATGGCCAAAATGCAAAAAGTCAAAGCCAAGAAACGAAAAAATTACAAAACCAACAGACGAAAAAAACAAACAACCAACGTAGACGTACAGGTGTATAAATGAACGGACAAAAACGTTCTAATATCGCACCCGGTCTTGAAGTTGATATTGTATTAAAACAAGATCAACGAACAAGCAAATTAACACGTGGAATTATAAAAGATATTTTAACAAACTCCCCTTCCCATCCGCATGGCATTAAAGTGCGATTGCAGGACGGGCAAGTCGGTAGAGTACAAAATATCGTTCAATAAGAAAAGGAGCTCAAGTAAACCCGAGCTCCTTTTTCTTTATTAGCCTTTAATTTTTTCGATGAAAACTACTTTTAAGTAGTCTCCCTCTTTAAATTGATCAATTGTACGAAAATCTTCTGGTAAAGAATGTTCTTCTAATATTTTGTATTTACCGTTCATTTCTTTAAATGCAGTATCGATAAAGCCTTTAAACTTTTTCATATCAAATGCGCTACAATTTGTAGAAGCAACGATAATACCGTTATTTTCTGTAATCGCGATCGTTTCTTTTAATAAGTTTTTATAATCTTTCGCTGCGCTAAATGTATACTTTTTAGAACGCGCAAAGCTTGGAGGATCTAATACAACCATATCGAACTTCATTTTTTTCTTCGCAGCATATTTAAAGTAAAGGAATACATCTTCTACAATAATATCTTGTGCTTCGTAATCAATTTCGTTGACACTAAATTGTTCAATCGTTTTACTTAAACTACGATTTGCAAGGTCCACACTCGTTGTTTTAGTCGCTCCACCAAGTGCTGCAAATACAGAGAAAGCACCTGTATAAGAGAACATATTTAACACAGTTCTTCCTTGTGCATATGTATCACGAATTTGTTTTCGAACGTTACGCTGATCTAAAAACACACCAACCATCGCTCCGTCATTTAAATAAACCGCAAAGTTCACACCATTCTCTTTTACGATAAGTGGGAACTCACCGCGCTCTCCTGCTACGAAATCATCGCCTTCAATGTATTTCCCTTTCGTATCAAAACGCTTTTTCTCATAAATACCTTTAAAGTTTGCTACTTTTTGAAGCGCCGCTATGATTTCATCTCTAAAAGTATAAATCCCTTCACTATACCAGCTCACTACGTAATAACCGTCATAATAATCGATGATTAAGCCGCCAAGACCATCACCTTCACCATTTAGGACACGGAATGCTGTCGTATCATTTAATTTGTAAAACTGTTTTCGTTTATGTAAGGCAGATTTGATTTTACTTTCAAAGAAAGATTGATTAATTTGTTCACTCTCTTTTCTCGTTAAAATCCAGCCGTATCCTTTATTTTGTTTTCCATAATAGCCTTTTCCGATAAATTGGTTCTTCTCATCTACTACTTTGATGATTGTCCCTTCTTCACGAATATCGTTTAAATTTTGAATCGCATCTTTTAAAATAAGCGGATATCCACTTTTAATTTCTTTTATAAATTTCGGTTTTATTTTTATAGTTACTTCAGATCGCATGTAATGTCTTCCTTTCCATTTGAATGCTTTCTATTAGTAGGAAGCATGTAAAAAACGAGGCCGAAAAACAGCCTCGTTTCACTATACCATATTATCGCTTTGCTAGTACAACCCGCTCAGCCTTACACCTAATCGCAATATATTTACTAACTTATGAAATAAACATCATACTTTCAAAAAAAATTTATATATTTCATTATTGCCATTGACAATGATAATGATTTTCATTATCATTTAATGTATATGAGTTCTTGAAAATATAGCTACATTTATAGGAGGAATACACATGATTATTGTTACAAATACAGCTAAAATTACAAAGGGAAATGGACATAAATTAATTGAGCGTTTTAATAAAGTAGGTAAAGTTGAAACGATGCCAGGATTTTTAGGATTAGAAGTTCTTTTAACGCAAAATACAGTTGATTATGATGAAGTAACAATTAGCACTCGCTGGAATGCAAAAGAAGATTTCCAAGGTTGGACAAAGAGCTCAGCATTTAAAGATGCTCACTCACATCAAGGCGGAATGCCAGAATATATTCTTGATAATAAAATTGCTTACTATGATGTAAAAGTTGTACGTATGCCAATGGCTGCAGCACAGTAAAAACAGTTATTTTTTAAGTATAGAATATGAGGAGTGCTATCACTTCTCATATTCTATACTTTTTCTTTAATTTCTTTTCACTAATTTTGCATGTACAACTAGCCTTCCAGCCTCTGGATCAAGCGCATAGTCACATGTAGAAAGTGTTACAATTTCATTATTAGCCGTCAATTCCGTATCCGTTTTGTACAGTGATTTTTCTTGAATTTTCTTTAAGAACGATGTATATGCTGCATCATTTTCAAAATCCGTTTCAATGTAATAAAAGTCCGTTGTTGTCGTATATACTGAAAAAACTTCAACATCGTATCCTTCAAATAATGTATCGTAATATAATTTACGATGGGACATGAAGAATTCTTCATCCAACATTTTTTTTAAACTCCCAAACATAGAACCGTCCTTCATACGATGACCATATAAAATAGTATTTCGGTTTTGAGATTTCACATCATTACGGTGGTCCATAAAAATACTTCCCGCTCTCATATCTTCACCTTTGTAATTACGAAATAAATAGTAATCATTATCCTTCGCTTGAACGATTGGATAATTAATTTGTGTATCATCCATCGTAATCCATCCAACTATCTCTGGATTAATTTTTTGGAGAGCTTGAAACTGCTTACGTACTTCCCCATCCTCTGATTTTTCTTCCATTGGACTTCTCTTATAAATATGTTGCGCTTCAGCCATTACTTTACGATTTTCATAATAATCCATGAAAATTCCACCCAATTCATACATTGAATAGAAAAAGATTCCTAAAAACACAATGGTAAGTATGCGTTGAAAAAATGAATTCTTTTTCCGTTCTTTCTTACTATTCAAATTATCACCTCAAAACGGATTATGCTCAGCCTTTAGATTCCCATTGGTACCATGTATAGTCCTGTATCTTCATCCTGCTTTACAACGACATCTACACCATATATTGCTTTAACCATTTCTTCTGTTATTACATCATTAGGATTACCTTTCGTAACAATCTCTCCATCTTTCATAACGATAATATGATCACTGTAACGAATGGCTTGATTAATATCATGTAATACCATTACAATCGTTAGTCCATACACTTCATTTAACTCTTTCACTAACTCTAATATTTCTATCTGATAATAAATATCTAAATATGTTGTCGGCTCATCTAAGAAAAGCATTGGTGTATTTTGAGCTAATGTCATTGCAATCCAAACTCGCTGTCTCTCTCCGCCTGATAAAGCATAAATTGGCTTATCACGCTTACTTTGTAAATTCGTACATACTAGTGCACGCTCAATCGCTTCTCTATCTTCATCTGTTTGCGGAGAGAAAATATTTTTATATGGCATACGCCCAAAGCTTATTAGCTTTTCCACTGTAATATCTGCTGGAGCCTCATTTTGTTGATGGACAACCGCTAGCTTTCTAGCAAACTCTTTCGGTTTATATTCACTAATCGCTTTCCCATCAAGTATTACTTCTCCACTGCTAGGAGCGTGATTTCTAGACATGACACTAAGTAATGTTGATTTCCCGCATCCATTTGGACCAATGATTGTTGTAATTTTCCCAATTTCTATTTCACTACTAACAGACTTTAAACGATTTGTTACGTTATCGTATGAAAAGGTTACATTTTTAATTTCCATGAACTTTATCACTCTTTCTAAGCAAGAATATTAAGAATGGACCACCAATAACTGCCATAATTGTTGCTGCTGGAATTTCATTAGGTGGCACAATTAACCTTCCAATTGTATCTGCCGTCAAAATTAATAACGCCCCTGCAAGAGCAGAAAATGGAATTAATACTTTATGGTCTGAACCGACTAATTGTCTTGAAATATGCGGAACGAGTAATCCTACAAAAGCAATAACACCTGCAATCGCTGTTGATACTGCCGCTAAGAGTACTGCAATGGCAGAAATAATAAGACGAACTCTCGTCACGTGCAAGCCTAAGTTTTTCGCAGTCTTATCTTGTAGCGATAATAAGTTACACCAAGCTCCTACGAACAGAGCAAGAATAAGACCAATCGTTCCATAAGTCACCATTATTTCTACATCGCCCCACGTCTCCATTGTTATGTTAGAAGTCGTCGTTTGCTTAATACTCTTAATAAAATATCCACAAATCGTAACGAATGATTCATTTAATCCAGTAAACATTGCATTAATAGCAATACCAATTAAAATAATGCGGAGTGGACTTAATCCAGACTTCCATGAAAAAGAGTAAACGAGATAACACGCAAGCGCACCGCCTAAAAATGCGAATACTGGTGTCCAGAAAAAGAATTGCGGAAACAACGTAATAATAACGAGTGTCATAAAACTTGCTCCAGAAGATATCCCGATTACACCAGCATCAGCAAGTGGATTTTTCATAACAGCTTGAAAAAGCACACCTGAAACAGCCAGAGCTGCTCCAATAAATAGTGCAATAATAATACGTGGGAAACGTAAATCTTTAATCACTTCAACATCTTCATTTCCCCCTGTAAATATCCCTTGTACAAGCTCAACAATACCTACTTCTAAACTCCCTTTCATCGCTGATAATGATGTCATAACAATAAGCAATGCAGTAACAATGAGGAAACTCCAAGTTTTTTTATTCATTCCACTCTTCCTTTATATTAAAATGCATCACGGATACATCATTTTTTTCAATTCATCTAACGCTTCAATTGCTGCTAAATTGCCTGTCGTTCCAAATAAACGCTCTTCTAAATCGTAAACACGGTTATTTTTAACTGCAGCGAAGTGCTTCCAAATGTCATTCGTTTTAAATTCTTTATCGAACATTTTTACAACTTCATCAGGCATACCATGAGCTGCTCGTAAAATAATATCTGGATCAGCTTTCTTTAAGTACTCTGTATTAGAAGCTAAATACTCTACTCGTTCACCTTGTACAATGTTTTTACCACCTAGTTGTTTCACTAAATCTCCAATATAAGAATGCTCTGTTGCTACTAAATAACTTCCTGGCACACCTAACAAAATAAGTACTGTCGGTTCTTTTTTTCCTTTTACTTCTTTTTGAATGCTAGCAACCTTTTTATCTAACTTAGTTACAACTTCTTCAGCCTGCTTTTCACGTCCATATTTCTTACCTAAATCGCTAATAGAATTTTGCATATTTTTCAAGCTTGTTAAATCTAAAAAGTTTACTTTCATACCCACACCATCAAAAACTGGCTTTAATTCATATTCAAGTGTTGTCACAGATAATACTTCTGACGGCTTTAATGATTTTACCTTTTCCATATCTGGACTCATTGGATTCCCAACTTCAGGTAAACCTTTATATCGCTTTGGTAAAGTTTTAGAACTTGTTGGAACGCCGACTAAATCTACTTCTAACGCATCTATAATTTCAGTAACAGCCACTGTTGTTGCAACAATGCGCTCTTTACTCTCACTCTTTACCTGCTTTGCTGTTTCTTTTTTGGGTGATGAGCACCCGGCTATACTCATTAACAAAATGATAGCCATTAGTACACTTGCAATTTTCTTCACTCTCAATCACCACTCCTTTCCATACAATATGAAACAAGTCTTGATGCACGCGAACATGCATCAAGACTCCAAAAATTACAATCTACCCGCTCTATATTTACGAACTAGTAAAGCAAGTGAACCTAGCAGTAACACCATGTATAAACCAAGTTGTGCTGTATCTGCAGTTTTTGAGTTTTTCTCTTTTTTTGCATCATTATCTGTAGCATTGTTTTTCTTCTTATCATCTGCATTTCGATTAAAATCAGGATTACCTACTGTTTTTACATTATCTACTTTCGGTGTAGTCACTGGATTTTTTGGTTCATTTTTTGGATCCTCTTTAATAGTTCCTAACGCACCGATATTATTTGTATCAAATTGAATTTGTACATCGTAGAAATGATGGTAGTTCATCTCATCGATGTCTACCTTTACTTTTGCGTTTAATTTTTTAAATAGATCTTCTACTTCAAACTGTACTACTCGCGTATTTGCATTTTCATCTTCGCTTATTACTTTCGCATCAGCGAATAGCTCATTGTTTTCCGTTTGGAATTTCGTAATCCACACGCTATTTTTCAGCGTCATCTCAATGTATTTTTTACCATCTTTTACGATTAATTTCGCTGGATTTACAACATAGTCATGCATCTTTGAAATCTCATCTGTTTTATCTTTTAATACTTTAAATGTAATATCATATTGACCGTCTACTAAATTTTTCGGATCAACTATTACTTTCGGTTTATTATTTCCACCTTGGTTATTGTTTCCGCCTTGGTTGTCGTTTCCACCTTGCTTGTCGTTTCCACCTTGCTTGCCGTTTCCGCCTTGGTTGTCGTTTCCGCCTTGGTTATTTAACGGCTTAATGCTACCTTTATCAAATGCAAATTGAATATCGTAAAAATGGTGATAATTCATTGAATCGATATCTACTTTTACTTTTGCATTTAATTTTTTAGACAAATCGTTTACTTCTACTTCTACTACTCTTGTATTTTGTTCTTTATTTTCACTTAACGCTTTTGTATTAACGAAAGCACCATTCTTCTCAAATTCAAATTTCGTAATCCATGTACTATTTGTTAATGTAAACGATACATATTTCTTACCATCTTTTACTTTTAATACACCTGGACTTTTTGTGTATGTGTTCATCATTGAGATTTCATCTGTTTGATTTTTTAACACTTTAAAGCCAATGCTGTATTCACCATCTTTAAGAGCTTTTGGGTCAATTGTTGTGTTATTATCTTGGTTGTCGTTTCCGCCTTGGTTGTCGTTTCCACCTTGGTTGTCGTTTCCACCTTGGTTGTCGTTTCCACCTTGGTTGTCGTTTCCACCTTGGTTATTTAACGGCTTAATGCTACCTTTATCAAATGCAAATTGAATATCGTAAAAATAGTGATAATTCATTGAATCGATATCTACTTTTACTTTTGCATTTAACTTTTTCGATAAATCCGGTACTTCTACTTCCACTACGCGTGTATCAGCTTTTTTATCTTCACTTATTACATTTGCATCAACAAACGCACCATTTTTCTCAAATTCAAACTTTGTAATCCAAGCACTATTCGTTAACGTAAAGGACACATACTTCTTACCATCTTTTACTTTTAACACACCTGGACTTTTTGTATATGTGTTCATCATTGAAATTTCTTCTGTTTGATCTTTTAATGTTTTAAAATTGATGCTGTATTCACCATCTTTAATTGTTTCAGCATCTGGATTTTTATTATCATCTGGTTTTTCTACTTCTGGTTTTTCTACTTCTGGTTTTTCTACTTCTGGTTTTTCTACTTCCGGTTTTTCTACTTCTGGTTTTTTCTCTTCATTTTTAATTTTTTCAAGTTTATCTTGTTCAAATAAAAGTTGTACATCATGCGTTTGCTTATAATTTCTTGATGCCATTTCGATAAATACTTTTGTATTTAGTTTTTTAGATAAATCGTTTACTTCAAACTCTACTACTCTTGTATCTTTTTCCTTATCCTCACTCACTACTTTTGCATCAACAAATGCACCATCTTTTTCCGTTTGGAAATTTTTAATTAATGAGCTACTTTTTAGTGTTATAACGACTTTTTTCTTACCATTTTCTACTTTTAATACTCCTGGATTTACCATGTAACTATTCATCTTGGATTCTTCATCTGTTTGATCTTTGAACACTTTAAATGGAATGCTGTACTCACCATCTGTAATTGTGTTAGAATTTGGTTGTTGATCTGGGTCAGGCTTTTGGTCGGGCTTCTGACTCGGATCAGGTTTTTCATTTGGATCTGGCTTATTAGCTGGGTCCTCTTTTTCATTTGGCTTTTCTACATGAACGGGTTTAATGCTACTTTGATCAAAGACAATGCGCACATCATAGTCATGATGATAATTTAAAAAATCAATATCTACTTTTACTTTTGCATTTAATACCTTCTCTACATCTTCCACATCAAATTCTACTACTCTTGTATCTTTTTCTTTATCTTCACTAATTACATTTGTCTCAACAAGTTGGCCTGCTTTTTCTGTTTCAAACTTCGTAATCCATGAACTATTCGTTAATGTAAAGGATACTTTTTTTTTCCCATCCTTCACTTTTAAAGTTCCCGGGCTTACTGAATATTGATTCATCATCGATTCTTCATCTGATGTATCTTTTAAAACTTTGAAGCCAATTGAATATTCACCGTCAGCTAACTTGGTAGCTGCTTGAACTGCAAGTGGTTGTAATGTTGATACGAATGTAAATATCATTAGACACATTGCAACAACAATCTTAAGATACTTGTTCAATGAAATAACGCTCCTTTATAAAAAATTAATTATTTAACACTGTTCCCATCAAATACAAAGCGAATATCATATGAAGCATTGTAATTAATAATTGGGATATTAATTTTCACCTTGCCGTTTAGTTTTTTTGACAAGTCAGCAACTTCAAATTCTACAACTCTAGTATTATCTGTTTTGTTTTCACTTAACACGGTTGTTTCTATAAATTGACCATCTTTTTCTACTTGGAAACTTTTAATAGAAGAACTATCTTTCACTTTAAATGAAACATATTGTTTTCCATTTTTAACTGTTAATGTTGCTGGGCTTTCAAAATAACTATTCATTCTAGATGATTCATCTTTATCGCCTTTCCATACAGTGAAAGCAATATTATATTTCCCATCAGCTAGTTTTGTAGCAGCCTTTGCATCTTGTGAACCTAGTGTTGCGATAAACGTAAATAAAACAGCAAATACGGCAATAATCATTTTAAATTGTTTAAACATATATTCATCACCCTTCGAAATATTTATTTGTTTAGCTTCACTTTACGAATTAAGAAAACACCTGAAACAAGAAGTAACGCTGCAAATAATCCGATACGTGCTTCGTCTCCTGTTTTTGGATTATCTGTTTTTTCAGCTTTTCCACTCTCATTTGTTTCTTTATTCACTTCTTTATTCTCTACTTTCGTTTTTTCTTCTTTTACTTGTGTATCTGTTTTCGCTTGGTCATTATTTTTTGTTGCAGCAACTACACCGTTATCGCCACCTACAGCTTTTACATTTGCATCAAACGCAAAACGAATTGTATAGTGGTGGTCATAGTTTGCACTTGGTACAACAACATGAATTTTTACTCCCAACGGCTTTGATAGATCATCAACTTTAAATTCAACCGTTCTTTTATCAGCCGCTTCGTCCTTACTCACTACTTTTGCATCAACAAAATTCCCATTCTCCGGTGCTTTAAATTCTGTAATCCAAGCACTATGGTTCATTGGAACTTGAACTTTCATCTCACCATTTTTTACAATTAACTTCGCTGGCTTTTCAAAATAATCATTTGCCATTGAAGCTGACTCGTTTTCCGCTTTTTGTATTACGTAGTTAATATCATACGTACCGTCAGCTAATTTTGCTGAAGCTTGTCCGAACGGCACTACAAGAAAAGCTAGCATACATACAAATGTCATAATAAAAGCGGGTAATACAGAAAACTTTTTCATTTTTCTTGTTTCCTCCTTATTTATCTTGCATTTCACTTTTTGAAAATGATAATTATTCTCAATTTATAAGAAAAAAAATAATCTTTTCCACCTATATTTAATTAGCATTCTTTTATGTAATATAAGTATTATTGATTATCATTCTCATTTAATGTTAAAAATAATATCTCACCCTATTCCTTATACGAAGGCATAGAAACTGAGAAAAAATTATAAAACTTATTCATTGATTATCATTCTCAATATAAATCAAAAAAAATAAACTATCCCTTCTCCTCCTCTTTCACCTCTTCCCATAACAACACTATAGTTATAGAAACCCCTTTCCTTCACTTCCCTTCCAATATTTCCACAACTAAGTCAATCTTAGCCTACTCATAAATTTTTTGTCAACTATATTACGTATAAATTTTTTAATATCTAAATTTCTCTATGTACGACTTTTTCTACAAAAAAGAGACTTTCTATTATAGAAAGCCTCTTTTCTCTATTTTTCTACAGCAATTTCCTGCTTTTGAAACTTAGAAACTATATAACCAAATCCTATACCGATTATGCCTGGAACTAACCAACCAATCCCTACACTATATAATGGAATCTTATTTAAAATAGGTGCTAATGCTGCAATTTGAAGATTTGCATTGTGTAATCCATCAAAGAAACTAATTGCGAACGCTCCTACAATACCACCCACATACATCGCTAATGGAAGACGAACGTAGTTTTCAACAAGTGATAATACGATAAGAACGATTCCAATTGGATAAATGGCGATTAAGATTGGTAATGCTAATGCGTTTAACTGCGTTAAACCAAGATTGGCTACCATAAATGCTAATACACAGAAAATGAAAACGACTTTTTGATATGAAAGCTTTGGTAATAAGGAAGAGAAATATTCTCCACAAGCTGCAACAATACCTACAGAAGTTGTTAAACATGCTGCTGTAATTGCGATACCTAGTAATAATGTTCCGTAACTACCAAATAAATGATTTACAACGTTTGTTAAAATAATGCCTCCGTTTGCGCCCATTCCAAGCGATACACTAGAAGCTCCAAGATACGCAAGCGCTAAATACACAAGTAGTAAACCAAGTGCTGCAATAAATCCTGCAAAGATTGTTACTTTCGCAATGCTATTCTTATTTGTAACACCTTTTGCTTTTAAAGCATTAATGACAACATTTCCGAAAACAAGTGCTGCCAGTCCATCTAAAGTTAAATATCCGTCAATAAAACCTTTGAAAAGAGGAGCACTATACACTTCTGTCGGTGAACCAAATTCTCCAATTGGTGTAATAAGTGCTTTACCTACAATAATTGCAATAACAGCTAATAAAATTGGAGTTAACACTTTACCGATGCGTCCCACTAATTTTGAAGGATTTAAAGCTAAATAGAAAGTTACCGCAAAGAAAATAAATGTAAAGATAACAAGTGGATAGGATTGGCTAGCTATCTCACTTGGTAAAAATGGTGCAACACTCATTTCATAAGCAACTGTCCCTGTACGCGGAACGCTTACGAATACGCCTAAGCATAAATAAATTGCAGTGATAAAAACAAGTGCGAAGATAGGATGCACACGTCCTGCTAGCTCATTAATATCTCCCTTTAGAGCTATAACAATTACCCCTAATAAAGGCAATCCAACACCTGTTACGATAAAACCAAATAACGCGATCCATACATCTGTTCCAGCACCTTGTCCTAACGCTGGTGGAAAAATCATATTACCTGCACCGAAAAATAGTGCAAATAACATTAAACTTATTGCAAACACCTCAGAAAATTTTAAAGATGATTTCATTTCTACTAACCTCCTAAATGATTAATTAACAAAATATTCTGAATTAAAATCCGTCACATATCCTCTTTCAAGCATACTTCCCCGTAAAAGAACGCAAAAAACACCCGTCCCTAACAAAGGGACGAGTGTTGAAATCGTGGTTCCACCCTTATTCTAATAAAATGAATTTATAACGAAATAAGCTCATTTTATAGCTCGTGTAAATTGATAACGGTTTTATCCGCCAAGAATTACAATGCATCATGCATGCAGTTCACTCTTGAAGTTTAGAGGTGGTAAGATTGTCTTTTCGTATTAGGAAGCTCACAGCCTAAGGCTTCCCTCTCTGAGAATCGTAGAAAACAACTCATGTCCTCATCATTACTTTTATAAAATATCTTGTCGAAACTTGTTGTTTTTTATTATATGGGCTATTTTTTAAAAAATCAATAGTTTTATTTTTTCTGAAAAAAAAATATAGGGAGAAAATTTCCCCTCCCTATAACTGCCCTATTAAAATTTCTAACTCTTCAGCTGTAACGCTCCGCCACTTTCCCACTTCAAGCTCATGTAATTCTATATTCATAATGCGCACTCGCTTTAGCTTTGTTACAGTAAACCCGAAAGCACGGCTCATTCTACGAATTTGCCTGTTCATTCCTTGTGTTAAAACGATGCGAAATGTAGATTGGCCGACTCTCGTCACTTTGCATGGCTTCGTCATTCCATCTTTAATCTTTACACCGCTGGACATCTCATCAATAAACCAATCTGTAAAAGGTTTATCTACCGTCACAACGTATTCTTTCTCATGCTCATGATCTCCGTGTAAAATTTGATTCGCAATCGCGCCATCATTCGTTAATAAAATAAGTCCTTCCGATGCTTTATCTAATCGTCCAACGGGAAAGATTCGCTCTGGGTAATTGATATAATCAATAATATTATCTTCAATATGATCGGCTGCTGTACAAGTAATTCCAACTGGTTTATGAAAAGCGATATACACCTTTTCTTTCTCTTCTTTTGCAATAACCTGCCCATCAATCGTTATTACATCACCATCGCTCACGAGTGCACCGTGCGTACAAATCTCACCGTCAATTGCCACGCGTCCTGCTTTAATAAGACGATCTGTTTCGCGTCTTGAGCAGGATTTTGCTTCGCTTATGTATTGGTTGATTTTCATATTTTGTTCCTTTTCGTATATTAAAAGCGTCAATCTATGGCAATATCATTATGCCACGATTGACGCTCCTTTACTTCGCAAAAACAACTAAATAAATAACCCCAATCACCAAGAATATTCCACAACAAGCTAACAATGCTTTTGCAAGTTTGTCCATAAACATATAATGGTTTCCCCTTTGTTTCGTTGTTTGCTATTTTAATTCGACAACTGTTACGCCTAGGCCTCCCTCGCCCATGTCACCGTAACGGTAGTTTTTCACGCCGCGATGTTTTTTCAAGTAATCTTGTACACCTTGGCGAAGCGCTCCTGTTCCTTTACCGTGAATGATTGACACACGAGGATAGCTTGCAAGCTGTGCATCGTCTAAATATTTTTCAACGCGCATCATTGCATCTTCATAACGCTCACCGCGAAGGTCAAGCTCTAACGACACATGATAATCTCTACCCTTCACACTTGCGACTGCTTTTTTCTCTGTTTGCTTCGGTGTATTAATGTATTCCATATTGGATTCTTTCACTTTCATCTTCAGAATACCAATTTGTACGCTCCACTCTGTATCACTTACTTTTTCAAGTAATTGACCTTTTTGACCGAACGTTAATACTTTTACTTCATCGCCTGCACGTAATTGTTGTTTTGGCGCTGTGTTTTTCACATTCACTTTTTGTTTCTTCACAAGCTCTGGCGCTGCACCTTCTAGACGGCTCTTCGCTTCAATAAGCTCGTGATCTTTCACGTTTACAAGCTGCGCTTTACGCAATTGACGAAGTTCGTGAATAATGCCCTCTGCTTCTTTCTTCGCAGCCTCGACTTTTTCTTCCCCTTCTTTTTGCGCTTTTAACAATTTTTCATCACGCTCTTCGTTAAATTCAATAATTTGACGCTGTAATTCGCGATGAAGCTTTTCAGATTGCTTACGAAGCGCTTCTGCTTCGTTCCAGTCACGCTCTGCGTTCTTTTGACTTTCTTCTAACTTCGCAATCATATTTTCAATTTTATTTGTATCCGTACTAATATGGTTACGCGCTTGATCAATAACGCGATCAGATAATCCGAGGCGCTTCGAAATTTCAAAGGCGTTACTACGTCCTGGTACACCGATTAATAATTTATACGTTGGGCTTAATGTGTTCACATCGAACTCAACACTCGCATTAATAACTTGCTCACGGTTATATCCGTATGCTTTTAATTCCGGGTAATGCGTCGTTGCAACAACGCGAGCACCACGATTACATACTTCATCTAAAATTGAAATTGCTAGTGCAGCCCCTTCTTGTGGGTCTGTTCCAGCACCTAATTCATCGAATAAAACTAAGCTTTCAAAATCAGCTTTTTCTAAAATATCAACAATGTTCACCATATGTGAGGAGAACGTACTTAAACTTTGTTCAATCGATTGCTCATCACCGATATCAGCGAAAATATTTTTAAATACACAAATCTCTGATTCGTCCATTACTGGAATATGAAGACCAGATTGCGCCATTAACACACAAATACCAACCGTTTTCAGAGTAACTGTTTTACCACCTGTATTCGGTCCTGTAATTACAATTGTTGTGAAATCTTTACCGAGCATAATGTTATTTGGCACAATAATTTCCGGATCAATAAGCGGATGACGCGCTTGTCTTAAATCCATGTAGCGCTCGTTATTTACGATTGGCTTCGTTGCTTTAATTCGCTTCGCATAAAAAGCTTTTGCAAAAATGAAGTCAAGATTTGCAACTACTTCTACGTTAGACAAAACAATATCAGCTTCTACTGCCACTTCTTCTGTTAACATTAGTAAGATGCGTTCGATTTCTTGTTTTTCTCTCACACGTGCTTCTTGAAGTGCGTTATTTAATTCTACAATTACTTGTGGTTCAATAAATAACGTTTGTCCAGAAGCAGATTGATCGTGAACAATACCACCATATACACCGCGGTATTCTTGTTTTACCGGGATTACGTAACGTTCGTTACGGATCGTTACAATCGCATCAGATAACATCTTTTGTGCGTTTGAAGAACGCGTCATATTCTCTAACTTTTCACGAATACGGCTTTCCGCAGTACGAATTTGGTTACGAATACCACGTAGTTTATCACTTGCGCTATCGACTACTTCACCGCCATCACCGATACAATTTGTAATTTTCTTTTCTAAGTCATATAAAGATACAATTTGAGCGACGTGAGTTTCTAAAATCGGAAGCTCGACACCATTATCAACCATATCTTCGATAAAACGTTTCATATTGCGACTACCATACATCGTATTTGCAATATCAAGTAGTTCATTTGGGCTTAACATACTTCCAATTTTTGCACGCTTTACATTTGAGCGAACATCAGTAATACCACCTAATGGCGCACTCCCTTTTAAACGAATGACTTTCGCCGCTTCATCCGTCGTATCTTGTAGTTCTACAATTTCTTCAAAATCAGTGCTCGGTACTAAATTCTTCACTTTGTCACGACCAAGTGAAGAGGCTGTATGTTCAAGTAATTGTTCTTTTACTTTATTGTATTCTAATACACGCAACGTTCTTTCTAACATGTTGCAGGTCCCCCCTGTGTTACTTATTACGTTTAATATAGTCTAATAAACGTTCAATATCCCACGTGTTAATCACGTTATCTTTTTGAATCCAACCTTTACGTGCTGCTGCTACACCTGTTTCCATGTCTTCTAACATTTCAAGTGTATGAGCATCCGTATTAATCGCTACTTTTACACCAGCATCTTGTGCTTGTTTTAATAATTTCGCGCTTAAATCTAGACGGTTCGGATTTGCATTTAATTCTAAAACTGTATTTGTTTCTTTTGCGAGTTCAATTAATAAATCTGTGTCTACATCGTAACCCTCGCGACGTCCAAGAAGGCGTCCTGTCGGGTGAGCAATCATTGTAACATGTTTATTCTCAAGTGCAGCGCGAAGACGCTTCATAATCGTTTCACGGTCTTGTGAGAAGCTAGAGTGGATAGCTCCAATAACATAATCTAATTCTGCTAATACTTCATCATCAAAATCAAGTGATGCATCCGGTAAAATGTCCATTTCAATTCCGCGTAAAATTGTAATGTCTGGATACTTTTCATTCATACGTTCAATTTCTTTCGCTTGTTCACGAAGACGCTCTTTCGTTAAACCGTTCGCTACTTTCAAGTATTGTGAGTGATCAGTAATCGCCATAAACTTATATCCACGAGCACGACATGCCTGTACCATTTCTTCAATAGAAAAAGCACCGTCACTCCACGTTGTATGCATATGTAAATCACCTTGTATATCAGAAAACTGAATTAAGTTTGGATACTCTTTAATTAATTCAATTTCTTTTCCATCTTCACGCACTTCTGGTGGGATAAATGGAAGACCGAAATGAGCAAAAAATTCTTCTTCAGTCTCGAATGTTTTTACTTCACCTGTTTCCAAGTTCTCTACACCGTACTCACTAATTTTTTCGCCTTTATCTTTTGCAATTTGGCGCATTTTTACGTTATGGTCTTTTGATCCTGTGAAATGGTGAAGAGTTGTAATAAACTCTTCTGGTTTTACTAAACGGAAATCGATTGAAATATCATATTCGTATTGAAGACGAACAGAAACTTTCGTATCTCCACTTGCGATTACTTCAATCATATTATCGAATTGCAATAAATGTTCACGTACTGCTGCTGGTTCTGTCGTTGCAATAATGAAATCTAAATCCTTCACTGTCTCACGAACACGGCGTAAGCTACCAGCGCGAGAAAAACGAATTACTTCAGCAATATTCGACAATTTCTCCTCTATTTCCCCGGCAATAGGTAATACCATCGCAATCGGCAAACGTTCTGGACGAGATCCTACTTGATCAATTGCTTCTAATATCTTCTCTTCTGTTTTCTTACCGAAACCTGCTAAAGCTTGTACTTTATTTTCCTCACAAACAGCTTTTAACGATTCCATATCCACAACACCAAGTTCTTTGTATAACTTAGCTACCTTTTTACCACCAAGGCCCGGAAGTTTTAATAACGGTAACAAACTGCTTGGCACTTCTTTTTCAAGTTCTTGTAATACTTCAGATGTTCCCGATTCTATATATTCTTGAATAACTGCTGCTGTTCCTTTTCCGATGCCTGGAATCTTTGTGAAATCTTCAATTTCAGAAAGACTACGATCATCACTTTCTAGTGCTGCTGCCGCTTTACGAAATGCAGATATTTTAAATGGATTCGCACCCTTTAGTTCCATAAAAAGTCCGATTGTCTCTAGTAATTTAATAACTTGTTTTTTATTTACTTTCATCATTGCCCCGCCTTTCTTTCATAGAAAAAAACTTCTCTTTCCGAAAAAAGAGAAGTTATACTCTGCTACCTGTCTGCCATAGCTCCTTCACCTTTTCAGAGAGAATCGGTGTATCGTCTACAATTATTTTGCTAATTGATGATTTTTGTAATGGTGTTTGTATTTGTTCAATCGGAAGAATATTTCCAACAATAATTAAAACAAACAAAATAATATATACTTCTAAAAATCCGAGGATTGCCCCCGCAAACGCATTTACTTGCTTTAACACCGGTATTTCTGCAAACATATTTAACAAATTACCAAGTAATGAAAGTGCGATTTTTGTAATAATAAATAATACGATAAACGCAATTGCTTGATAAAATACTGTCTCAATATTATTTGCATCAATCCATTCTGGAACGGATACATTTTTATCAAATGGATACGGAATAAATTTCGCAAGTGCTGGCGCTAAATCTTTACAGTACCAGTATGCAACAAGGTATGCGATAATAAAGCTTGTTAACTTTACAAGTTGTAAGATAAAACCTCTGCGTAATCCGAGGAAAAATCCCATAACAAGCAGTAAAATGATAATAATATCAATCATGTTTATTCCATTCCTTTTTTTGTCATACTTTCTTTCAACTTCTCATGTTCTTCTTTTAATTTTATGTAATCGTGTATGACGTTTACCGCCGTCAATACCGCTAGTCTACTCGTATCAAGCGAAGGATTCTTGGCATTGAGTTCGCGCATTTTATCATCCACAATCGCTGCTACCATGCGGATATGACTTGTACTTTCATCGCCAACAACTGAATACTGTTGGCCATATATTTCTACATTAATTCGACTTTTATTTCCCTTTTGTTGTGACAACTCACCGGCCTCCAATCACGTACAGAATCCTAAAGTTTATCATACCATGAACCATCATAATATGGAAACAGAAAGAACAATCCGATATGATAAAAATAACAATATAAAAAAGGAGCGACCATTTTGTCAAATTCTATCGTAATACAAACAAGTTCTACAGTAATTGAAGACATGAAACAACAATATAAACAAGCACTTAGCTCAAAAATTCCGCAAGGCGGTATCTTTATGGCAAAGGTGCCATCTTGCACGATTACAGCATATAAATCTGGAAAAGTAATGTTCCAAGGTGGACGTGCTGAAGCAGAAGCTTCTCGTTGGCAAACTGTCTCTCAAACACCGAAAACAACTGTAAAAAAATCGGTCGATTCTCATCGTTATGCACCGCCTGCTTCCATCGGTACAATGTCTATAGCAGGATCAGATGAAGTAGGTACTGGTGATTACTTCGGACCGATGACAGTAGTTGCTGTATATGTGGACGCAAAACAAATTCCACTTTTAAAAGAACTTGGTGTAAAAGACTCCAAAAACTTAAACGATGCTCAAATTACCGCTATTGCAAAACAACTACTTCACGTTGTTCCTTACAGCTCTCTCGTTCTTCATAATGAAAAATATAACGAGCTATTTGATAAAGGAAATAATCAAGGTAAGCTAAAAGCTTTACTACACAATAAAGCCATTACAAACTTATTAGCGAAAATTGCTCCTACAACACCAGAAGGCATCTTAATCGACCAATTTACGCAACCTGATACATACTATAAGTATTTAACAAAACAAAAACAGGTACAGCGTGAACATGTTTACTTCGCTACGAAAGGTGAAAGTGTTCATTTAGCTGTTGCCGCCGCTTCCATTTTAGCTCGTTACTCATTCGTAAAACAATTTGACGAACTAAGTAAAAAAGCTGGTATGCCACTCCCAAAAGGTGCTGGTAAACAAGTTGATATCGCCGCTGCTAAATTAATTCAAAAAGTAGGTAAAGAAAGATTACCTGAGTTTGTAAAACTGCATTTTGCTAATACAGAGAAAGCGTTTCGCTTATTGAAATAGTATCGACAAAAACAGGGGCTTACAAACTCCTGTTTTTTGTTTCATGTGTTCTCGATTCAATGTAATTGCATTTACTATTTTCCTCTCCTAACTATATCGCTAAATTAACTCATTTTTAGTAATTCCCCTATAAAAAAGGAGAGCCGCCAAGACTCTCCCTTTTTTATATTAGCTTCGTTTCTGCTTCTTATTTGATGAAGATACTTTATGAGAACCAGTTTCATGTGTTGTTGTCCCTTGTCCTTCCACTTCTGGAGAACCTAGGATTGAGCTTGAATGGTCTTTTTTTACTTTTTTACTCATTGCACTCACCCCCTAGGTTACTTTTTACTTAAGGGTAAAAAACTATTCAACATAATAATCTGAACATATACTCGCTACTCTTTTACTCTCGTGTTTGGTTTTCGCTAATGTCCCATAGACGCTTTGCTGCATCCTTATCCAAGGCAGCTTCAGACATTTCCCCTACTTGTTTATCGGCATAGTAATAACCACTCTGATTAGTAAATCCAGTTGATTCTGCTAGCCATACTAAAGTTTCAGCACCTTTCTCCGGCGTACGGGAGAAAGGTTTCATTGCTGCCATAGTTAAGCGAGCAACTAGACCATTATCCTGGTTAAAATTCGTATTCACTAGCCCCGGGTCAAAGCTATAAGCACTAACACCCGTCCCCTCCAACCGCTGTGCCAATTCAGAGGTGAATAAAATGTTAGCTAGTTTTGTTTGTGCATAACGCATTGTAGGACCGCCCATGAACTTCTTAACACCGCGATACAGTTGTTCCGCATCTAGATCATTGAAATCAATTCCCTTTTTAGCCATTTTGTGACCGTGAGATGCAGTGGTAATGACACGAGCAGGAGCACTTTCTTTTAAACGCTCCAACAACAAATCTGTAAGTAAGAATGGACCTAAATGGTTTACCGCCCAGGTCATCTCCAAACCGTCCTCTGTAATTCGCCTTGTTTGAAATAAAGCACCCGCATTATTTACTAATATATCAATTCTCGGACATCTTTCTAAAATATCGGTAGCTACCTGGCGTATAGATTGTTGGGAAGACATATCAGCGAAAAATATATCTACCACTGCATTCCCATCCATTATATTTTCAAGTTGAGTCATAACATCATTCGCTTTTGCTTCATTACGTGCAATGATTCCTAGCTTAGCACCGCTTTTTGCAAACACCTTAGCTGCCGCTAATCCAATACCACTTGTTGCACCAGTGATTACTATATACTTGTCACGCAATGTCCACTTTGTATGACTTGGAATTTCCCCCATTGTATAAAAACCCCTTCCCTATATAAATGTCGCATTCGTTTTACTTATATATGAAGTGGGAAGTGAACTATGAACAACATCTTTTCCAGTCGTGAAATACTTTATAAAGTTTAGGTTGCAATTACAAACTTTCTCAATAAAAAAAGCGAGAGCAGTTGCTCTCGCTTTTTTATATCTTAAAACTCAGAAGAACCTGGAGTTCTTGGGAATGGAATTACGTCACGGATGTTAGCCATACCAGTGATGTACATTAGGAAGCGCTCGAAACCTAGACCGAATCCAGCGTGTTTTGTACCGCCGTATTTTCTAAGTTCTAAGTACCACCAGTAGTCCTCTTCGTTCATACCTAATTCTTTAATTCTGTCTACTAAAACGTCCATTCTTTCTTCACGTTGACTTCCGCCGATTAATTCGCCGATGCCAGGAACTAGAAGGTCAGTAGCAGCTACTGTTTTACCGTCTTCATTCATACGCATATAGAACGCTTTAATGTCTTTTGGATAGTCTGTTACGAATACAGGGCGTTTGAAGATTTCTTCTGATAAGTATCTTTCATGCTCTGTTTGTAAGTCAATACCCCATTCTACTGGGTATTTAAAGTCAGCACCTGATTCTTGAAGTACTTTAATTGCTTCTGTATAAGTGATACGACCGAAGTCAGAGTTAATCACATTGTTCATGCGCTCTAGAACTGTTTTATCAACGAAGCTGTTGAAGAAGTCCATTTCTTCTGGTGCATGTTCTAATACATATTTCATTGCATATTTCAGCATATCTTCTGTAAGATCCATTACATCGCCTAATTCAGCAAATGCAATCTCAGGCTCAACCATCCAGAACTCAGCTGCATGGCGAGTTGTGTTTGAGTTCTCCGCACGGAATGTAGGTCCGAATGTGTATACATCACGGAATGCTAATGCATAAGCTTCAGCGTTCAGCTGTCCACTTACTGTTAAGTTTGTTTCTTTACCGAAGAAGTCTTTTGATTCATCAACTTGTCCGTCTTCACCTTTTGATACGTTGTTTAAATCTTGCGTTGTTACGCGGAACATTTCGCCAGCACCTTCTGTATCACTACCAGTGATGATTGGTGTGTGAACATGTACGAATCCACGCTCTTGGAAGAATTGGTGAATCGCAAATGCTGCGATAGAACGTACGCGGAACGTTGCAGAGAATGCATTTGTTCTTGGGCGTAAGTGAGCGATTGTACGTAAGTATTCAAACGTATGACGCTTCTTTTGAAGTGGGTAATCAGAATCTGATAAGCCCTCGATATCAATTTTTTCTGCTTTAATTTCAAATGGTTGCTTCGCTCCAGGCGTTGCAATTACTTTACCTTCTACTTTAACTGAAGAGCTAAGTGGAAGTTTTGCAATTTCTTTGAAGTTCTCTAATTCAGTATCGAATACGATTTGAACGCTTTTGAAGAAGCTACCGTCGTTTAATTCGATGAAACCAAATGCTTTTGAATCACGTAAGTTACGAATCCACCCTGATACTTGTACTGTTTGATCTGCATACTTTTCTGTATCTCTATACAGACTTTTTACTAATGTGTTTTCCATAGTGAAATTCTCCTTTGCTGATATATTTAAATACAAAAAAACCTTTCATCCATAAAGGGACGAAAGGTTAAACTTCGCGGTACCACCCAATTTGTCATAAAGACCAACTTTAACTCGTATGTAATACATACTTCCCGGTTTGTAACAGGCCGGATTCCCGTCTAAGTCTACTCTTGAATACAAGATTCAATTTCGGTTAGCAACTCCAAGGTGTTCTTCACATATACCGCCTCATCAGGCTCTCACCGTCCCTGACTCGCTATGGATTATAGTATATAATACTTTTCCTTATCATCGTCTTTCATTTTGTTAAACTAAAATTAATGTACTACATTCGAGGGAAAGATGCAAGATGCCAGAAAATATATCAGCGATTTTCGCAATATATCGACCATAACTTCAAATATATCAGCGATTTTTATAATATATCGACAATCGCATCATAAAAAAAATTGCCGGAATAGATCCGGCAATTTCTTATTACTTACGTAACTCCGCACCAAATTTCTCTTCTACCGTTGTTAATACACGGTTATGTGCTTCTGTTACCTCTTCGTCTGTTAACGTACGTTCTGCATCGAAGTAAGTCATAGAGAATGCAAGTGATTTCTTGCCTTCTTCCATTTTTTCACCTTCGTATAAATCAAATAGCGTTACGTCTTTCAGAAGTTCTCCGCCAGCTTCAGCAATGACTTGCTTCATTTCACCAGCTTTTGTTTCTGTTGTTACAACAACAGCCATATCACGTGTCATCGATGGAAAACGTGGGATTGGTGAGTAGTAAGTTTCTTCCACGTCTGCACTGAATACTTTTACAAGAGATAGTTCGAATACGAATGTATCTTTCACATCTAATTGTTTTTGCGATTCTGGATGCAATTGACCGATGAATCCAATTACTTCGCCATCTAATACGATGTCAGCTGTACGGCCTGGGTGCATACCTTCACGTTTTGCTGGTGCATATGCGATTTGGTTTGCAACGCCAAGTACGTCGAATAATCCTTCTAGCACACCTTTCATAACGAAGAAGTCTACTACTTTTTTCTCACCTTGCCATGCATGGTGAAGAGCAAGACCTGTCATAACACCTGCAAGATGTTGTTCTTCTTTCGGAAGTTCTCCTGCTTCTGTCGGTAAGAAGATAGAACCTACTTCGTATAGAGCAACACTGTCGTTTTTACGTGCAACATTGTATGAAACTGCTTCTAACAATTGTGGCACTAAGCTTAAACGAAGTTGACTACGCTCTTCACTCATTGGAAGCGCAAGATTTACAGGAGCTTTTTCGTTCGGCTCAACCATATATTGTTTCGCTTTGTCAGCGCTTGTTAATGAATATGTGATTGCTTCATATAAACCAGCACCTTCTAAGAAGCGACGTACTTTACGACGTTTCGTTTGTGCTGATGTTAATTTACCACGAGTCATTGTTCCAGAAGGTAATGTAACTGGAATATGGTCATAACCGTATAGACGGCCCACTTCTTCTACTAAGTCTTCTGAAATTGTAATATCAGGACGACGTGCTGGAACATTCACATGGAATGTTCCTTCTACTTCTGTGAATGGGAACTTCAAGTTTGTGAACATTGTACCCATTTCACTTGCAGAAATATTTGTACCTAATACACGGTTTACTTTTTCAGCCGTAACAGATACTGTACGCTCTTGTACTTGTAAGTTATCAGCTTCTACTACACCTTCAAGTGCTTCTCCGCCAGCATATTTCGCCATTAAAGCAGCTGCGTGTTGAATTGCTTCAAATGTACGTGTTGGATCGATTCCTTTTTCGAAACGTGCACTTGATTCACTGCGAAGACCTAAGTCTTTTGATGTACGGCGCACTGTTTGACCCGCAAAGTATGCAGACTCAATTAGAACGTTTACTGTGTCATTTGTAACTTCTGAATCCGCTCCGCCCATTACACCAGCGACAGCTAAAGCTTTTGTTCCGTTTGTAATTACAAGATGATGGTCTTGTAACGTACGCTCTTGATCATCTAACGTTTCAATTTTTTCGCCTTCTTTTGCAAGACGAACAACGATTTCTTTTGAACCTAATTTATCGTAATCGAATGCATGTAACGGTTGACCGTATTCCATTAAAATGTAGTTTGTAATATCAACTACGTTGCTAATTGGACGAATGCCAGCTGCCATAAGGCGAGTTTGCATCCACATTGGTGATGGACCAATTTTTACGTTCTTTACCATTTTTGCAATGTATAATGGATTTTCTTCTTTCGCTTCTACACTTACAGAAATGTAATCAGCAGTTTTTTCTGCTGTTTCTTGTAAGTCGATAGCTGGAAGTTTTACTTCACGGCCGTAAATAGCAGCTACTTCATATGCAACACCTAACATGTTTAAGCAATCTGCACGGTTTGGTGTTAAACCAAGCTCAAGTACTTCATCATGTAAGTTTAAAATTTCAAGTGCATCTGCACCAACTTCAGCGTCACTTGGGAAGATGAAGATACCATCTGCGTATTCTTTTGAAACTAACTTTCCATCAATGCCAAGCTCTTGAAGAGCACAAACCATACCGTGAGAAGCTTCACCGCGTAGTTTTGCTTTTTTAATTTTGAAGTTACCAGGAAGTACAGCGCCAACTTTTGCAACTGGTACTTTTAAACCTTTTGCAATGTTAGCAGCACCACAAATAATTTGAACTGGTTCTTCTTCACCGATATCGATTAAGCATTTGCTTAACTTATCAGCTTCTGGATGTTTTTCACACTCTAATACGTGACCAACTACAACACCTTTTACACCTTTATTTAATACTTCAACACCTTCTACTTCAATACCACTTTTCGTGATTTTGTCTGCTAGTTCTTGTGCTGTTACATCTTTAATATCTACATACTCTTGTAACCAACGATATGATACGAACATACTTATCCTCTCCTTCCCTTACGCTCGTTTGAATTGTTGTAAGAAACGTACATCATTTGTATAGAAATGACGAATGTCATCTACGCCGTATTTCAACATTGCGATACGCTCTGCGCCCATACCGAATGCGAAACCTTGATATTCTTTTGAATCATAACCAGCCATTTCAAGTACGTTCGGGTGAACCATACCTGCGCCTAAAATTTCAATCCAGCCAGTTCCTTTACAAGTGCCACAACCTTTACCGTGACACATCATACACGAAATATCCATCTCTACAGATGGCTCTGTGAATGGGAAGAAACTTGGACGAAGACGGATTTCACGGTCTTCACCGAACATCTTTCTCACGAATACTTGCAGTGTACCTTTTAAGTCACTCATGCGAATGTTTTTATCAATTACAAGACCTTCAATTTGCATGAATTGGTGTGAATGCGTCGCATCATCGTCATCGCGGCGATACACTTTACCAGGACAAATAATTTTGATTGGGCCTTTTTCTTTGTTATTTTCCATCGTGCGTGCTTGCACAGAAGATGTATGTGTACGTAGTAACGTTTCTTCTGTAATGTAGAATGTATCTTGCATATCACGTGCTGGATGATCTTTCGGTAAGTTTAATGCTTCGAAGTTGTAGTAGTCTTTTTCTACTTCTGTTCCTTCAGCTACTTCATAACCCATACCGATGAATACATCTTCAATTTGTTCAACAACAGCTGTTAACGGATGGTGACAACCTGTTTCAACAGGACGACCTGGCAAGGTAACATCAATTGTTTCAGTAGCTAATTTCGCTTCAATTACTGCTTTTTCTAAGTTACCAATTTTGTCATCTAGACGCGTTTGAATCGCTTCACGTACTTCATTTACTAATGCTCCCATACGTGGACGCTCTTCCGCTGATAATTTTCCCATGCCGCGTAATACTTCTGTAATTGGGCCTTTTTTCCCTAAATACGCTACGCGTACGTCATTTAAGCCCTTTAGCTCTTTCGCTTCTTCAATAAGCTCTAACGCTTTTTGCTTTAGCTCTTTTAAACGTGCTTCCATTTGGAACCCTCCTAATTTTAAAAATAAAAAAACCTCGCTCCCAAAAAGGGACGAGGTAAATTCGCGGTACCACCCTAAATTGACAGAACAAGTCTGCCCACTCATTAGTTATAACGATCAATTCTGACCGGAACGCCTTTACATATACATGGTCCTGGCGTCAACTCCAGAGGTGAATTCACTTCCGTCTACCATAAGAATGCTTTCAGTCTATGGCATTCTCTCCCTATATGGCGATTTTGTCAGCTACTCTTCTCTATCAACGTTTTTCGTTATTTAACTTTTATTATATGTTCATTACGAACATGTACTTCAACTTATTATAAGAAGTTTTTTATTTGTTCGCAACCGGGCTTTGTAAATAATACGTTAAAATCCCTGCTGCAACCGCAACATTTAATGATTCTGCCCCGCCATAAATCGGAATATACAAGTTTTGATCCGTTTTCGCAAGAATTTCTTGGCGTACGCCGCTTCCTTCATTCCCTACAATTAATGCAAAACTTCCGGCTGGTGTTACTTCACCGTAAGGAACTCCATTTTCAAGAGCTGTTCCATATACAGGAACACTATTTTCTTTTAACTTGTCTACCCATTCTTCTAAATTCCCTTTTACAATCGGTAAGTGGAAGATAGAACCTTGTGTAGAGCGCAGTACTTTACTATTGTAAACATCAACACAACCTTCTCCAAGCACAACGGCATGAATACCAGCTGCATCAGCTGTACGAATAATCGTTCCTAAATTACCTGGGTCTTGAAGGCCATCTAATAAAAGAAATTTCCCATCAGTAAGAGCTACTTCTTTCTCATGCTTTTCACAGACAGCAAATACACCTTGTGTTGTTTCTGTTTCACGAAGTATTTTTACAATCGCTTCAGGCACGATATACATTTCAACATCATTCACTGTCCAATCTTTCGGAAGGTCTGTTTGATCTGAAACGATAAGTTCTGTTACAATTCCTGCCTTTAAAGCTTCCTCCACTAAGTGGAATCCTTCAACAAAGAACAACCCTTGTTTATCGCGTTCTTTTTTCGTTTGCAGCTTTTTCCACTGCTTCACACGCGGATTTTGTACTGAATCAATGTTTTTCATAATATGTATTTCCCTCTCTTCTTGTCTTATCATTATAGCCTATTTTTCATACATATTTACATAAAAAAGAACAAAAACTAACGTCAGTTTCAATTCTGAAGAAGAGGTGAAAGCAATGAGTTTTAATTTACGCGGTGCTGTATTAGCGAATGTATCTGGAAATTCACAAGATCAATTACAAGAAACAATTGTCGATGCAATTCAAAGCGGTGAAGAGAAAATGCTTCCAGGTCTTGGTGTTTTATTTGAAGTCATTTGGAAAAATGCTGATGAAAATGAAAAGCACGAAATGTTAGAAACGTTAGAGCAAGGATTAAAAAAATAAGCAATTTGAAAAATCACCTTCGCATAAGCCAGGGTGATTTTTTTCGCAAAAAAATTTCCTTTCCCTAAACATTTCTACTTTACTAACGCTACCCGGATGGAGTACAATGTTCAAAATACATTTAAACCGATCGATTTTCTTCATATACATCATTAGATAAAAGGAGTGAATGTTTTATGCACCGTATTACGCTTGAACAAATTTTTAAACACCACATTACACAAAAATACGTAAATCGTTCTGGAATGGTCCACGCGATTGCTGTCGCTTACCATGCGTTTCACTTAGCCAAAAAGCATCACGCCTCAGTCGATGCTGCGACAAAAGCCGGTTTCCTTCACGATATCGGACATCATACATGGTACACAGGCGGTGAATGGGACTATGACTTATATAAAAAGAATGATATACATGCAATTAAAGGAGCGGAAAGAGCTCACAAGTTGCTTATTAGACTAGGAGAACATCCAAAACTAGCAAAAGAAATTTCTGTTGCAATTCTATTGCATACTGATTCTTTCCTAGTAGAACAATCACTTGAAAGAACACCTCTACAAAACATTATTAAGTGGGCCGATGAAGCCGATGAAGAACCTGGCGGAGCGCACCATTATAGAACGATTTCTTACGAAAAAGCACTAAAAGCAATTCAGCAGTTAGATCGATTGGTAGAGCGTGAATTGCAAATAGAGCAATCGAAATCGAACAATAAGGCAGAACATAGTTATCAATGAGAAAGAGGCATCACTATAGGGTGATACCTCTTTTATTATTTTACGAAAAATAAACCTTTGTATGTAATATTTAAACATTACACCCGAAAACAAAATACTTTATAATTAAATATACAAATATAAAGAGGTGATTCTACATATGCAACCCGCTACACAACTTCCTTATGAACAGAAATACTCTATGTCATGGGGACAATTCATTAGCTCCGTTTTCTTTGCTTTTTTTGGAACCGGACTTATTACTGTGTTCCTCGCAATGCCCTTAACAATTTATACAGCAGGTCTTACAGATAAAAAACAAATTGCCCTGTATGAATCTATTGCAAATACTGCAAGTACCGTATTACAACTAACCGTGTTGTTATTCTTCATTTTTAAATTCGAACCCGCAAAAAATTTACTATTAAAATCTTTTAATTTTAAAGCACTGAAAGAATGGCGCACATACGTATACTTACTTCTTTTCTTCGTTATAAACATCTTACTCAATTACATACTGTTAAATTATGTGTTCCAAGACGCAACAAAGCAGCAATCTTCCGCACTAAACTTAGACATTTTTAAGCAGTATCAAATATTACTACTTATCAGCTTTGCGATACTCACCCCAATTTTCGAAGAACTTATTTTCCGTGGTTTTTTACTTCACTTCTTCTCTGAACGCTTTCCATTTTGGATTGCAGCCATCGTAACAAGTTTCTTCTTCGGGATCGCTCATACATACTCACTTGGGGTAATGGTAATTACTTTCTTCTTGGGATTATTAATGGCTATTTTATGTAAAAAAACAAAATCCATTATTCCAGCTATGTTACTTCATATTATGAATAATATATTGGCATTCTTGAGTTAAAAAGAGGTATCATCACGATACCTCTTTTTACTCTTTTATCACAACTTCGAACTCTTCTTCCGTTAAAACTTTTCGATAATCCGTTTTCTTTTCTCCCTCTTCACCAGAAGTTAGGACAGGCGTCAGTATAATTTTTGTTACACTATCATCTAGCTTTTCAAATCGCCAATAACTATTTTTCGATTTTATTAATAATATCCAAAATAAACCTCATGTAGTAAAATATAACTTAGTTCACTTAAATGAGTTTACATATGTTCAATATTATTTGGATGCTTTTTACGCCACTTCTCTTACTATGCGGGATTGCTGGTGGTATTTTTTAATGGTAACAGAAATTAAACATCGGAAATTACTTGTTACCTTAATGGGGATTATTTGCTTTTCATTCATTATAATGCCTTTTACTTTTTTTAAACAAAGGTATCAATGGAGAGAACGTTCTCCACATTCCACCTGTCCTATATTGGATGCTTTTCTCTCTAGCTGGTTTATTAGCAGGATTGAATGGGGTACATTCAAAAATTAAGAGTATACGCAACATGGGACTCATTATTTTCTCAATAGGACTGTTTGCAGCTATTGTCCATGCCTGATTCATATTTTATTCATTAAGGAGTTATTACATATGGAATCTACCGGTTTATTTATTTGGCTTATCTTAGCCCCTATTTTGTTATTATGTGAAGGCATCGTTGGCATTTATTTAATTGCTGCCGGAATTAAATATCGAAAATCACTTATCGTTATAGCTGGTTTAATTAGCATATCACTTATCGTTGTTCCTATCATTTGTATAGGTTATGGAATAGATTTAGAGGGAATGGTTCCAATTTCGGGAACTTTATATTGGTGCTTCTTCTCATTAGCTGGACTAGTAGCTATTATAAGTGGCAGACAAATATCAAGTATTCGTTCTATGGGGACGATTTTGGTTATAACAGGATTGTGCTCTGTAACTAGTTATCATCTTTTATATCTAACTACATAAAAAACACAAAAAAGCAGGGAAATTAATTCCCTGCTTTTCTATTTGGTTTATTGCCTGATGGTAAGAAGAACGATAACACCCAAGCAATACCTGCGAGTATTGTTGCAATTAAGAAAGCATCGTTAATACCGTTAATTGCAGATAGCTTTGAGATTTGTCCAAATAGTAGTTGCGTGCTCATCGCATCTCCCGCTTGAGCTGATCCAGCTAAAGCCGCTAAGCTTTGGCCCATACCATGTACTTTATCAACTAAAATTGGATTTGACGTTGTTAACATGTTGCCATAATCCGCTACGTGAGCAGTCGTTTGTTGCGTCATAAGTGTGATTAAGATCGCTGTTCCAATTGAACCAGCTACTTGTCTTGACGTATTTTGCGTTGCTGTACCGTGAGAAATTAATTTCATCGGCAGCGCGTTCATACCAGCTGTCATAATTGGCATCATAATGAATGACATACCAATTGAACGTATAATATAATCCGTCATAATAACGCTATACGGTGTATCCATCGATAATTTTGTAAATTCATATGTCGCATAAGTTGTAATTGCCAATCCAATTATTGCTAATGGACGAATGCCATATTTATCGAATAATTTACCTGCTACTGGTCCCATGATCCCCATAATTAATGATCCTGGAAGAAGTAGTAAACCAGATTCAATTGGCGTAAAGCCACGAATATTTTGTAGATATACTGGAAGTAATAACATACCTCCGAATAATGCCATCGTTACGATTGCGTTAATTACTAAAGTAAAAGTAAATACTGGATATTTAAACACTTGTAAATCAAGCATTTTATTGTCCGTTGTTAGCTCTCTCCAAATAAATACTGCAATACCTACTACACCAATGATAAGTGTTATCACAACCTCTGCACTAGTCCAGCTATTATTTCCCGCTTCACTAAATCCATACAATAAGCTACCTAGTCCAATACTTGAACTAATAACACCGAATACATCTAGCTTTGTGTTAGATACCGGCTGAGCTAGTGTAAAGAATTTTAAAGATAGGAAAGTAATAATTAAACCAATCACAAACATTCCGTAGAACATTAAGTTCCAGCTATAGTTTTCAATTACCCATCCTGTTACAGTTGGTCCGATAGCTGGTGCTAAAATCATCGCTACCCCTAGTAATCCCATAGCTGCTCCTCGCTTATGAGGCGGGAATAATGTCATGAAAATATTCATACCAACCGGCATTAAAATACCCGCTCCAACCGCTTGAATCACTCGGCCCGTCATCATCATTGTAAAGTTTCCTGAAGTAGCACAAATGATAGATCCTACCGTGAAGAATAACATTGCCGCTACGAACAATTTACGATACGTAAATCGTGAAACTAAAAAGGCACTAATCGGTACTAAAATACCATTTACGAGCATGAAGCCTGTAATTAACCATTGTGCTGTTGAAGTTGATACATTAAATTCATTCATTAACGGAGGCAATGCAACGTTAATGATCGTTTGGTTTAAAATAGAAACGAACATCCCGAGAATTAATACTGTTACAACTGCTTTTACGTTCACATTCTCTATAGGCATAGACGTTTGTTTTTTCGGCATTTCTTTTTCTTGTTTTACTTCTTCTTGCTTACCTGTTTCTAACTCAACTACATTAGAAATTTCTGTTTCTTGCTTTCGTTCAATTTCTTTTTCTTCTGTTTCTACCTTACTTACTTCTATTTTACTTACGGCTGGGACTTGTTCTTCTCCCACGTTCGTTTTTTTCTTTCGTAAAAGACGATTTACAAGGAAGAAGACGATTATACAAAATAGTGCATATCCTGCAATTGCAATTGAGGACATCTCATCTCCCCCTTACTTATGAATACGAACTGTCACATTCATGCCAGGAACAATATTTACTGATTTACTATGATCTAAAGAAATTTTAACTGGTACCACTTGTGTTACTTTCGTATAGTTCGCTGTTGCGTTGCTTGATGGTAACATAGAGAATGTATTCGCTGTTGTTAATCCAACTTGCTCTACTTTTCCTGATAACGTCGTGTCTGGGTATGCATCTACATACACGTCTACATCTTGACCTTTTTGCACATCGTCAACATCTGTTTCTTCAATGTTTGCTGTTACCCATAAATTGTTCATATCAAATGCATAAGCAATTGGGCTACCAGCTCCAACGAAAGCATTTGTCGTTGCGTTTGATTGTACAACTGTCGCGTTTTGCGGAATTGTTACGTCTACTGTTTGCTCCCCATTTGCTCCAGCTACAGTGACAGCACCTAATTTATCGTTCTCATTGTAGTTTTTTCCTACTTCAGCTTTCCAGTCAGTCAATTTACCTGCTGCTGGTGAAGCAATTGGAATTACCTTTCCATCAATTTTTGCATTTTCTGTTTTTAAATAGTTTTCCGCTTGATTGTAATAGTAATAACCGCCAATGCCGCCGCCCACTAGCACAATTAATGTGATAATGTTGATAATCACCATTCTTCGAAACTGATTCATTGCATTCCTCTCCTTATATCGCATATAATTTTTTTCTAAACTATTTACATCCTTATTGTTTATACTGTTTAATTGTTAATTATATTAACCTTTAAACAAAAAAAGCACACCTTCAGCAGCATAAACCGGATTTCGTCTACCTGCGAGTGGTGCTGATTTCTAAAGGACTATCGTTTATAATTATAAATAATTATTTCGAATCTACAACCGACAATTTAAGTATGAAATGTCGCTTAAACAACAATATAATACCGATTTGTTGTTTAAGTGTATAAAATGAAACGAGGAGAAGTAAAATGTCTATTAAAAATACAAATGATCCACGTGTAAAGCGGACGAGACAACTCATACAGGATGCTTTTGTCGCTTTAGTAGGCGAAAAAGGGTTTGAAAATGTAACTGTTCAACATATCGCAGAACGCGCTCCTGTAAATCGCGCTACATTTTATAGCCATTACCATGATAAATACGACTTATTAGACAAAAGCATTGAAGAAATGTTAGAGAAGCTAGCAGAAGTAATCAAACCGAAAAATAAAAATAAAGAGGATTTTCAACTTACATTCGATTCACCACATCCAACATTTTTGGCTCTGTTCGAACACATCGCAGAAAACGTGAACTTCTATAATGTTATGCTCGGGGATAAAGCTGCAGGAAACTACTCTTATAAAATGATGAAAACAATACAAACGCATTTAACATTAAGCTTATCAATTTCACAACCAGATGATAAAGATCTTATGGTTCCTCGTGATATTCTAATTAGTTATGTGACAGGGGCTCACATCGGGATGATTATGTCATGGTTAAAAAGAGGGATGATATATACCCCGCATTTTATGGCCATGCAATTAACTCGTTTAATTATTTTAGGGGCCCATACTGCCGCAGGATTAGAAAGACCTTTTTAAAACATAAAAAAGCGAAGGAGATCCTCCTTCGCTTTTTTCTATTAATTAAATGTAATGTTATGTACAGCCTCTTTATCAAGACGTTTAATAACTTCTACAATTAACTTCACTGCATTTTCATAATCATCACGGTGTAACATTGCCGCATGCGAATGGATGTAGCGTGTCGCAATCGTAATTGCCATAGACGGAATACCATTTACAGAAATGTGAATCGCACCTGCATCTGTTCCCCCGCCAGCTACTGAATCATATTGGTATGGAATTTGTAGTTCGTCAGCAACATCAACTACGAAATCACGTAAACCTGTATGTCCAATAACAGAAGCATCATATAAAATAATCTGCGGTCCATCGCCCATTTTACTTTGCGCTTCTTTTGACGTTACACCCGGTGTATCTCCAGCGATACCAACATCTACTGCGAACGCGATATCTGGTTTGATATAATTCGCAGATGTTTTTGCACCACGAAGACCAACCTCTTCTTGTACAGTTCCAACGCCGTATACAACGTTTGGATGTTTTTCATCTTTTAATTGTTTTAATACGTCAATTGCAATCGCACAACCGATTCGGTTATCCCATGCTTTTGCAAGTAACATTTTTTCATTCTTCATCACTTGGAATTCAAAGTAAGGTACAACTTGATCTCCTGGTCGTACGCCCCACTCCATTGCCTCTTCTTGGCTAGAAGCACCAATATCGATAAACATGTCTTTAATATCAACTGGCTTTTTACGGGCTTCTGGAGGTAAAATGTGTGGTGGTTTTGAACCAATTACACCTGTTACATCTCCTTTACGCGTTACAATTGTCACGCGCTGTGCAAGCATAACTTGTGACCACCAGCCACCAACTGTTTGAAAACGAAGGAAGCCTTTGTCATCAATTTGCGTAATCATAAAGCCAACTTCATCTAAATGACCTGCAACCATAATTTTCGGGCCGTTTTCTTCCCCAACTTTTTTCGCAACTAAACTTCCTAAATTATCAGTAGAAAGTTCGTCCGCAAACGGCTCAATATATTTCTTCATTACTTCACGTGGTTCACGCTCGTTACCAGCAATACCACGTGCATCTGTTAACTCTTTTAGCATTGTCAATGTCGCGTCTAATTTTATCATTGCCAACACCCTCCTTTTTCTTCAGTCACCTTATTATACAAAAGGAAATTGAAATATTCAAAAATTAAATTAGTATCCTTGTGTTTGACGCTGATGATTTACTTCATTTTTATCTAAATACGCTTTTTCAATTTCTTCTTGTTCAAATTCAAGTGCTTGTCCAAGTCGAAGATAGCTTGTAAATAATTCAATATAGTTCGTGATAGATGGTTGATCTGTAAAACGAATTACTTTCGCATATGTGTCTAAGAAAATTTCCACTTGTGTTTTATTCGTTTGTGCACATTTATAGAATAAGAAGTTTTTATCAATACCTAAATCGATTCCGATTGATAAAATAAAATGCAAACCATCTACGTATTCTTCTAATATTATTTCACGTTCTGAAGCTGATTTGTTGCTCCAATATTTAAAACAACGTGTTTCATTTGCAAGTTCTCCAATTTCTACAAGAAGAGCTAGCATTTTTTCTTTTAACAACTTTTTCGGTTGTAAGTCATGTTCTTTTGCAATACGGTCATCTAATTCTTTTTGTAATTTAAATAGTTGTAGTAAGTCCATTCTATTGTCCTCCTCCAACATCGCATTTTATGCAACAATGTTGTTTCATCTCAAAGTTCATTATTATGTTTCAGTTCTTATGAATAAGTCAGCTATCTACCTCTTTATAAAATAGCTTGTCCTTAATTTACAAATACGTTTCAGTCATCGCTCGTATATTGTTCATCTGATGAAAGTTCCATATCATCTTTCCATTATAGCAGTGTCGTTTCGGCTAGGAAAGATACTCTTCTTTCCAAACGAGCATAATTGAAAAAAGCCAGGAGAATTCTCCTGACTTCATATGTATATTCTTCTATATCGCTATAATTTTTATGTTAATTTTGTCATATCGATAACGATGCGTCCATAAATCTTTAGAGCTTCATTCACTTCAAACTTCTCTTTGAAAACAAACAAAAAACCTTAGAAGAAAATTCTTCTAAGGTTTCAACTAATTAATTAGTTAATGTTGTTTTTTGCAACTGTTGCTAATTCAGCGAAAGCTTTTTCGTCATGAACAGCTAAGTCAGCAAGCATCTTGCGGTTAACTTCGATGCCAGCATTTTTTAAACCGTGCATTAAGCGGCTGTAAGAAAGA
Source organism: Bacillus cereus group sp. N24 (assembly GCF_016483345.1). Classification (NCBI taxonomy): domain Bacteria; kingdom Bacillati; phylum Bacillota; class Bacilli; order Caryophanales; family Bacillaceae; genus Bacillus; species Bacillus cereus group sp. N24. The sequence goes on along the minus strand of NZ_JAEHCA010000005.1, from coordinate 131,889 downwards.
CCATTCATACGAGCTGCTGCGTTGATACGTGTGATCCATAATTTACGGAAGTCACGTTTCTTTTGACGACGGTCACGGAATGCATACATTAGAGATTTCATAACCTGTTGGTTAGCAACCTTGAATAATGTATTTTTAGAACCGTAGTAACCTTTTGCTAATTTTATAACTTTTTTACGACGTTGACGAGTAACTGTACCACCTTTTACTCTTGGCATAATATTACCTCCTAATTGTTCTATATATCAGCCGAACTTATTTTAAGTTGTCAAGCATTTGACGAATGCGTTTGAAGTCACCAGCGCTTACTACACCAGCTTTACGTAGTTTACGTTTAGCTTTTGTAGATTTGTTAGCGAATAAATGGCTTGTGTAAGCGTGAGAACGTTTCAGTTTACCTGATCCAGTCTTTTTGAAACGCTTTGCAGCGCCGCGATGAGTTTTTTGTTTAGGCATAGGTATTTCCTCCTCTATCTATTACTTATCGTTTTTCGGTGCTAAAACTAAGAACATACTACGTCCTTCCATTTTAGGCTTAGATTCAATTGTACTAACTTCAGCACAAGCTTCTGAGAAGCGATCTAAAACACGTTGACCGATTTCTTTATGAGTAATGGCACGTCCTTTAAAGCGAATTGACGCTTTAACCTTGTCGCCTTTCTCTAAAAACTTGATAGCATTACGAAGTTTTGTGTTAAAGTCGTGTTCATCAATTGTTGGACTTAAACGAACTTCTTTCATGCTAATTACTTTTTGATTTTTGCGCTGTTCTTTTTCTTTCTTCTGTTGCTCAAAGCGGAATTTACCGTAGTCCATAATGCGGCATACTGGCGGTTTCGCATTTGGAGCAACTAATACTAAATCAAGATTAAGATTTGCAGCTAAGTCTAAAGCATCATTACGAGACTTGATTCCAAGTTGATCGCCATTTGCGCCAACTAAACGTACTTCACGTGCACGAATTTGCTCGTTAATCATCATATCCTTGCTAATAGTAAGCCACCTCCAAGGTTTTCTCAGAATATATTTTGTAGTCATAGAACCCGACAAAAAAAGTGCGGGCATACGACACCCACACTTGTAAAATCTTAAGTAAGAAATACATTTACCTGCTAACTGCGAATGCGTCCATCAGGTGAGAAGCGGGTGCTTCTACTTGTTCCACAAAACAATATTCTATTATCCTTGATGAGTTTATCATAGGACATGACGTCTGTCAAGAAGACGCGATGTGTTTTACTAACAACAAGAAATATTGTAACAAACAACTAGCATACATGCAATACTTTTTTATGATAAGAGTTACATGGTTATTTTTTCTAGTTTTTCTCTTTTATATTAAAAAGAAAAGCCGCGGTATACCGCGGCTCTTTCTTATCGTTTTCCTTCTACTTTAATCATGTCAACAAAAGCATCTAATGCGATTGTTTCTGATTTTTGTTCACCATATTTACGTACGTTTACGCCATTTTCAGTTACTTCATTGTCACCTACTACAAGCATGTACGGAATTTTTTGCATTTGTGCTTCACGGATTTTGTAACCAATTTTCTCTTCGCGAGTATCTAATTCAACGCGAATACCAGCACGGCGCAATTCATCTTGTACTTTCTTCGCATAGTCTAAATGCACTTGCGGAGAAACTGGAATTACTTGCGCTTGAACTGGAGCTAACCAAGTTGGGAATGCACCTTTGTATTCTTCAATTAAGAATGCTACGAAACGTTCCATAGTTGATACAACACCACGGTGAATTACAACTGGACGATGTTGTTTTCCATCTTCACCAACGTAAGCTAATTCAAAGCGTTCTGGAAGTAAGAAGTCTAATTGTACAGTTGAAAGTGTTTCGTCTTTTCCAAGAGCAGTACGAACTTGAACGTCAAGTTTTGGACCGTAGAACGCCGCTTCACCTTCAGCTTCGTAGTAATCAAGACCCATTTCATCCATAGCTTCTTTTAACATACCTTGTGCTTTTTCCCACATCTCATCATCAGCATAGTACTTTTTAGTATCTGCTGGGTCACGATAAGATAGACGGAATGAATAGTTCTCTAAACCGAAATCTTTGTACACTTCTAGAGTTAAGTTTACAACACGTTTTAACTCTTCTTTAATTTGATCTGGTCGTACGAAAATGTGCGCATCGTTTAAAGTCATTCCGCGTACACGTTGTAATCCAGATAACGCACCTGACATTTCATAACGGTGCATTGTTCCAAGTTCCGCAATACGGATTGGTAATTCACGGTAGCTGTGAATATCGTTTTTATAAACCATCATGTGGTGAGGGCAGTTCATTGGACGAAGAACTAACTCTTCATTATCCATTTCCATTGATGGGAACATGCCATCACGGTAGTGATTCCAGTGACCAGAAGTTTCATATAGCTCTCTGCTTCCTAGTACTGGAGTGTATACGTGATCATAGCCTAAGCTTGCTTCTTTATCAACGATGTAACGCTCGATAATACGACGGATTGTTGCACCTTTTGGTAACCAAAGTGGTAAACCTTGTCCTACTTTTTGGCTATTAGTAAATAGTTTTAATTCTTTACCTAATTTACGATGATCGCGCTCTTTCGCTTCTTCAAGCATACGTAAATGCTCATCTAATTCTGCTTTCTTAACAAATGCAGTACCGTAAATACGTTGTAGCATTTTATTATTGCTATCGCCGCGCCAGTAAGCACCTGCAACGCTTAATAATTTAAACACTTTAATTTTCCCTGTAGATGGAAGGTGAACACCGCGGCAAAGGTCGAAGAATTCGCCTTGCTCATAGATTGAAATAACTGCATCTTCTGGAAGATCGTTAATTAAATCTAATTTTAACTCATCGCCGATTTCTTCAAAGCGACGAAGTGCTTCTGCACGTGGTACTTCATGACGAACGATTTCTAAGTTCTCGTTCACGATTTTTTGCATTTCTTTTTCGATTTTCTTGAAGTCTTCAACTGTAATTGCTTCTTCCATATCAATATCGTAGTAGAAGCCATTTTCAATTACTGGACCAATGCCAAGCTCAAGCTTAGCATCTTTATATAAACGTTTTAACGCTTGTGCTAAAAGGTGGGCTGTTGAATGGCGTAAAATGTATAAGCCATCTTCTGAATCTAATGTAATAATAGAAACTGCACCATCTTCTTCGATTGGTGTAACAAGATCGATCATCTCATCGTTTAATTTTCCAGCTACAGCTTTTTTCTTTAAGCCTGGGCTAATAGAAGCTGCGATTTCTTCAGTTGTTACGCCTTTTGGAAACTCCTTCACAGCTCCATCAGGGAAAGTAATTTTAACTACATCTGCCATCACTGGTCACTCCTCTTTTTCTCAAAATAAAAAACACTCATCCCGTAAAAAGGGACGAGTGTTGAATTCGTGGTTCCACCCTTGTTCCAATTAACATGATTGTTAATTGCTCAAGTTCAACATAACGGTGTTGTCCGTTAGCAATTACTAAAAAAATCGTTCACTGCTAAAGTTTAGAGGTGGTAAGTAATAATCCCGTACTAGGAAGCTCACACCCTAAGGCTTCCCTCTCTGAAAATCGTAGAAAACTACTCATGTCCTCATCATGACATTTCAATATATTTCATTTATGTAGGTAATTATATGCTCAAAAACTTAGAAAATCAAGGGCGTTACCTTTATTTTTTAAATTTTTCACATTGCGTTCAAACTCATGTAATCCGTGTATTTGTATCCGTTCTTGAAATACGTTTCGCAAAGTAATAATCATATTATGGTCTTGTTCTTTCGTATACAAATAGATTTTTTTCGGTGAAATAGAAAGAAGTGGTGCAATTACTTTTGTATCAATATATACATCTTTTTGCTTTAGCAAATCTTCATCTATATATTGGACCAATTTCTCCTGTTTTAAACGTCTACCTTTATCATCATAGAAAATAAAACTTTCATCAAAAATAAGATGCATACAGGACAAACGTGACTTTCGATTACTAACTTGTTGCCGGAGCGTCTCAATGAACATTTGATATTCTTGTTCCATCTTATACTCATCAATTGCCACTTCAGTAAGCTTAGCTACCATTTCCCTATATGTACGAAGACGAAAACGAACATATGATGAAAACGAGAATGAGAGCGGATCACAAAGCCAATTATTTAAAGAAGACTTAATATACGATTCAAATGTGTAACGTGTTAACTCACGAGCAACCCCTTTTCTTCTTCCCTTTAAAACTTCTTGCGCTATATGCAATATTTGATGACACTCTTCTTGTTCTTCATAAAAAAACTTTTCTTTTAAAATTGTATAAATCCACTCATTTTGTTTCACATTCACAATGAAATATACCATGACTGGCAATAAAATCTTTTCAATATAGTGTGATTCACATACTGGTATGTGAATTACAACTTTTTGTTCCTGTAAATACACACTCGTTTCTTTATATAACACTTCCGCCCTTTTCAGTAGTTGTTTATATACGTACATAGCATCATTTTTTTCTTCGAAGCAAATTTCAATCACTTTTGTCCCCCCTTTTATCCCCGCTCTAAAGGATTGTATCTATACGTTACAAATCCTATAAGAGTTTGGCCCGTGGAAGTTCACTCTTAGTAGAATTGCATTTCCTTTCGTTAGAAAATCCACTCGATATGGCTTGCTAATTTTATATATATTAAGGGAGGGAGAAAAAAATGATACAAGCTACTATGAATTTTCAATAAGAACTGTTCGTTTTACAATTCGACTACGCTGAAAAGCATTCAAAACAAAAAAGAACAAGCTTCTCAGCTTGCTCTTTACTTATGACGGCGGTTTTTCCCACCGATTGTAATTGGTTTCGCTAAATATTTAATTCGTTCCATAATACGGGCCGCTTTCATTTCTTCTGCTTCACCGCGCTGTGTATACGTTAAGTGATGTTCCAACTGTTTGAAATCAAAATTAGACGTAAAGAACGTTGGTAAGTTTTCTAGCATACGGAATTGTAAGATTGCACCGAGTACATCGTCACGTACAAAACTAGACATCGCTTCCGCTCCGATATCATCTAACATTAAAACTTGTACCCGTTTAACCGCATCAATCTTTTCTCCAATTGAATTATCTTGAATCGAACTTTTAATTTCACGTAAAAATTCTGGGAAGTATACGAGCATGGAACTTATTTTCTTTCGAGCAAGCTCATTCGCAATCGCCCCTAAAAGATATGTTTTCCCTACACCAAATTTACCGTAAAGATATAGCCCCTGTACTTTTTTACCCGGTTCATATGTGCTTAAAAATTCATTCGCTGCACCAATTGCATCAATACGTGCATTTAACTCTGAAGGGTCTAAATTTTCCATAGTCGCCTGTAAAATATCCGTTGGCATATACACACTTTGAACGAGTTTTTCATATTTTTTTCTCTCATCATATGCTACTTTTCTAATGCAACGATCGTATTGAATATCAATCATCTTACCTTGGATAACGAGCTTCGGCTCATATCCTTGCAGCATATTTTTACATGTCCCTAGATCCGGACAATCTGAACAACCTACACATTGTCCAATATATTCATATAACTTCACAAGACTGCGCTCAATCATAGAAGTTGTTACTTCGCCTTTATGCTCGTCTATAAATTCTTTCACACGCGGATGTGCCATCACTTCCGCCTTTAATACTTCATATCTGTTTTTAAAATTTTCATTTTCCATTAATTTTGTAAATGAATTTTGAATATGCTCCATTTTCTCACCTCAAAGAGCGTTCATTCTCTTCTATTAATCACGCTTATATTTTTTCAACACTTCTTCTAGTCGTTTTCGTTCATCTTCTAACGTACTTGTATCTTTTTCCGCACCTACATCATTTTTCACAGTTTCTTTTTCTTTCGGCTCTTCTTTCAACCAATCTGGTACCATTTCTTTTCGTACTGTTTTCTTCGCTGTACGACCTTTTTTCTTCGTCTCAGCCCATTCTTGGTATTGACGGTTTTCTTCTTTTGCTAGCGCCATTGCTTCAGCTACTGTACCGACCTTTTTACGAGCCCAATGCCCAGCAATCTTCTCCACATACGTTTTCGCGAGCTTCATATCTGAGCGTAGCATAACGTAATAAATAAGTACATTCACAACTCCTGGCGTTAATTTTTGATTGATCATAACATCCTCAACAATTTGCAAGTCCGCTTTCGTCGCCTCTGCACCACCAGAAATCTCTTTCAATAGTTGTTTTGGTGAGATTTCTTCTAATTGTTTTATAAGCATCTCTTCTTGCGATGAAGGCTCTTTCTCTTTCATCGTACGTGCAGCGTGTGGCTGTACTCTTTCACTTAATATTGGTAACGCTTGACCATTTTCGAATTGGTACCAATCGCGCGCTCCTTTTCTAAGCCTTTCCATATCAATTGTTTGCATCTCTGTCACCGCACCAAGAACGATATTTTGCATCGATAACACATCCACACCATACACGTAAGCAAGTGTAATGACACATTCTCGCACTTGATCTGTAATCGCCTTTTTAGGAACAAGAGCGGACAATCCGTCTACAAATAAGGAGAAATCAAAGAAATCGTTCCAAACTTTAGGAGCATCTCCCTTTTCATTATTTGGCATCGTTGTCGCTTTTGGAATACGGAGTTCTTCTTGCGCATGCTCAAGCTGTCCTGGATTAAACGAATCAAACACCTCATTAAAAGAACGTGTAATATTTTCATAAGAAGCAAAATCAAATTCTTCTTCTAAGAAATATTGTTTTACTTGATTATATTTTGTCCGACTCAATCGATTGTATAAAAAGATACTTAAAACAATATCATCAAAAAACTGCTTTGGAGATAAAGGTGGTTGCAATTCGTATATAAACATTCGAATATCTTTTTCTTTCTTAATATATACCTTTAAAAGCCCAATTGCCTCTAGCTTTACTCGTTCCTCATATATTTCGGGAAGTTGCATTTGCATGGTCACCATAAGGGAATGATGTGTATTCTCTTTTCCAAATACACGATCTTGCTCTAACGCCCCCCATAGCGTCATGTACAAGCTAAAAGCTCTACTACCTATTAACGGCTGATACAACATCGTTAACACTTTTCGGTCGTAATTATGTAGTAGTCCTTTCGTACTTACTTTATAACGATCAATCGGCAATAGCTCCATCCATGACTGTTTTTGCATTCTTGCTTTTCCTTTCTTTCATCCAATCTATCCTCTAATTCATTCGTTCTATCTTCATTATATATTTTATCCCGCTATTTGCGGGCAGTAAGACTCCCACATCAAAATTCGGCGAATGCACGGAAGTTTGGCAGGAGATACCTTCCCGTAAATGCCCTATTGGTGAAGGCTAATACTCATTTTGGGATGAACAAAATCCCCAATGATTATTAGCGAAAAAGAGCTATTAGCTTACGCTTCTAGCTCTCTTACCTCATTACTTACAGTATGTAAAGAGAATTGAATACAGCTTCTATTCTCTTTCTTTTTGCAGTATATCTTTTAATTCTTCAATAAATACATTTAAATCTTTAAATTGACGATATACAGAAGCAAAGCGTACGTAAGCAACATCATCGATATCACGAAGTTCTTCCATAACAATTTCACCAATCATATCACTTTTCACTTCTGATATACCTAAATTACGAAGTTCACGTTCCACACTTTGTGTTACTTCCTCTAATTGTCTTAAAGATACTGGTCTTTTCTCACATGCTTTAATTAAACCGCGTAAAATCTTTTCTTTATTAAACTCTTCTCGTGTGCCTTCTTTTTTAACAACGATAAGAGGTGACTCTTCTACTCTTTCAAATGTCGTAAAGCGACTTAAACAACTTTCACACTCTCTCCTTCTTCGAATAGAGCGCCCTTCGTCTACCGGACGCGAATCTAACACTCTTGTGCCATTATGAGAACAGGATGGACAACGCAATTCATTCACTCCCTTACAATTTGATTTTTATTTTTCTCTACTTCATTCACGTAAAAATATATATACAATATTATATAACTCATTCTAATGCTCTTACCACTCTAAGTTTAAATACATGATTTCATCATCTATTTTCCCAACAAAATAAGATGGTAGATGTAGCACTAACTTATGTGTGAGAGCTCCATTTAACTAACTAATGAACACGTTATGTTTTTCCTTTTTTATAAACTAAAAAAGAGGTGCATTATACACCTCTTTACATTTTAAATCAATTATGTTCTTTTTTAAAGAGCTTTTGTTTCTCTCTGCTTAATTTCGAAGCTACCAGTGCCTCGAGGAAGCTCGATGCTCTCACGCGTTTTCGCGTTTAAACCTTCTGCAATATATTCTGCAGCAACATTTGGATCAATACGATCCCCACAAGTATAAACATCAATACTTGCGTAACCGTGCTCCGGAAAGCTATGAATTGTTAAATGTGATTCCGAGATAATTACTACTCCACTTACACCTTGTGGTGCAAATTTATGGAAAGCAACCTCACGCACTTCAGCACCAGCTCTTAGTGCTGCATCCACAAATAATTGTTCAATATACGGCATGTCATTAAGCTTGTCGAAATCGCAATCCCAAAGTTCAGCGATCACGTGACGACCCATCGTATCCATAGTATCCATTCTACAGTTCCCCCTTGTAAATTTATTCTAACTGTTCGAATTGAAAACTAATTTGCAATTTGGCTTGCTCCACTACCACGGGGGAAAGTTAGTCCAGAGAGGTCCTAACCCTTTAAGTAGTGACTACGTACCTCAGCTCTTAAGTTTACGAGTGTTAGTATACTTTGTTTATTTTCATTTTGCAACAACAGTTTTTTCGATTTTCTGTCATATTTTCCTCTTTACTTTTCCCTAAAAAAAAGAAATGATTCACAAATACAGTAATAACAACGCTTCGTGGTATGTCCACTTTCCAAAATATACTCATATAATTTTTTTCCTTTTCAGAAAAAAATAAAAAAGAGAGGGCAATATTCACTTGCCCTCTCCCTTATTCACTTAAATATGTTGCACATTTTTTTGTTTCGCTAATTCGTCAACAACTAACGTTACAAGATCTACAACACGACGAGAGTAGCCCCACTCGTTATCATACCAAGCAAGTACTTTTACTTTACGATCACCCATTACCATTGTAGATAAGCCATCAATAATAGCTGAGTGTGTATTTGTATTAAAGTCAATAGATACTAAAGGCTCTTCGCTAAATTCTACAATACCTTTTAACGCACCGTTTGCAACCGTTTTGAATGCATCGTTAATAGCTTCAACTGTCACATCACGTTTTACATCTACTACTAAGTCAACAAGAGACACGTTTGGTGTTGGTACACGAAGTGCCATACCATGAAGTTTTCCGTTTAAATGCGGAAGAACTTTTGCTAGCGCTTTCGCAGCACCTGTCGTTGTTGGAATAATCGACTGTCCGCAAGCACGTGCTCTTCTTAAATCTTTATGTGGGTTATCAATATTTTTTTGGTCATTTGTATAAGCGTGAACAGTCGTCATTAAACCGTTTTCAATTCCAAACTGCTCATCTAACACCTTCACAACAGGCGCTAAACAGTTTGTTGTACAAGATGCATTTGAAATAACGGTATGTTTTGTAATATCTAATTGGTCTTCGTTCACACCAACTACAATTGTTACATCTTCATTTTTACCAGGCGCTGTTAAAATAACTTTTTTCGCTCCAGCTTCAACGTGAAGAATTGCTTTTTCTTTTGAATTAAATTTACCAGTTGCTTCAATTACAACTTCAACACCTAGATCTGTCCAAGGCAATTCCTTTGGATCGCGGTTGTTTAAAAGGCGAATCATTTTCCCATCAACTAATAAGTGATCTTCAAATGCTTCTACTGTTCCGTCAAACTTGCCGTGAACTGTATCATATTTAATTAAATGTGCTAACGTTTCAGATGGATAGCTTGCATTGATTGCTACAATTTCGAATGCGCTTTCTTTTATTGCCTGACGAAATACCATTCTCCCAATACGTCCAAATCCATTAATTGCCACACGAGTCATAATATGTTATCCCCCTTGAATGCGTTATACTATTTATCTCCAATCCCAATAATAGTATAACACAAAAAGGGGATATGTCACTAAGCATTTTCATTAATTTCACAATTTTTTAGTCAATAATGTTCCATTTCTTTAAAATTCCCTGTAATTGTGTTTTCGTTCCCATAATTGTGCCATCATTATTTATTACTTCATCCGCATGCTTCACTTTTTCTTCTAACGGCATTTGCGATTGTATACGTGCTTTTGCTTCTTCTTCTGAAAAATTATTTCGCTCCATTAAACGTTTTAATTGCGTATCAGGCGTGACAGCTACAACTAAAACGCGGTCAACGAGACTTGTTAATTTACTTTCAAACAAAAGAGGGATATCTAACACAACCGCTTGCATACTTTCTTTTATGTACATTTCCTTTTGTGCATTCATTTCCTCACGTACTGCAGGATGAACAATTTTATTTAACTGCAATCGTTTTTCTTCATTATAGAAAACAACATTTCCTAATTTCGGCCGATCCAGTTCTCCATCTTTTTGTAACACTTCCGTTCCAAATACTTCTACTATTTTGTTATATGCTGGTTTTCCTCGTTCTACAACTTCTCTTGCAATAACATCTGCGTCAATAACCGGTATACTTAGCTCACGAAACATTTCTGATACCGTACTTTTTCCGCTTGCAATTCCTCCCGTTAATCCAATTACCACTGTCATAATACTTCTCCTCCTCATAATAAAAGGCGCGAAACTAATGTTCCACGCCCATACTTACATTTTCCAAATTCCAATAATAATGAGTAATACCCCAGGCAGGAATGTAAATTTTTGTAACCATTTCATATTCGATAAAACTGTACCCAGCTTCATTCCAATAAACAAAAATAAAGAACTCATAACTGCAACTAATACCGCCATCATAGCGGGTGCATAACCTAATAAAGATGCACCAATTCCAGCACCAAACGAATCCACGGAAAGTGCGATACCAAGAAGTAGCGCTTCTCCTGCAGAAATAGTTCCCGATTTATCAAAGTCTGCAACAGTCGGTTTCCGTAAAATTTGAATTACTAACCCAAGTGAAGCAATTTCTAGTTTCCAAACCTTCTCTTCTTGCTTCGGTTCTTCCTTTTTATCACTTCGAAAAAATTGATATAATACCCAAATCCCTATTCCAATAAGAACAAGCCCACCGATACGCGTTGCGATAACAGGTGAAAATATTTTCGCAATCATATGTCCAATTCCCATTGAAACAAGCATAACAGCCGCTGAACAGATTCCGATAATTATAATTGATCTTAGTGGAATTCTTACGCTTCTCAAACCATATGTCAGCCCTACACTACAGCTATCTAAGCTTAATGTAAAAGCTAATAAAATAAGAGATAAATAAAGGTACATCGGTAAGCTCCTCCCTTATACATAGCTCTGCTGTATGTATATGACAAATGCCTATCCGATGTTATCTCTTTTCTATATTCTAGGCTGACAAATTGGGCAATAATGCGTCCCTCTTCCGCCAACAACTGTTTTTTCTAATATCGTGCCACAAGTTACACATGGTTCTCCCTTTTTCCCATATACATTTAAAAGTTCTTGGAATGAACCAATTTGCCCTTGCGAATTCATATACGTTCTAATTGTACTTCCGCCTCGCTTCACTGCTTCGCCTAGCGTCGTAACAATTGCTTCGTAAATTCTTTCGATTTCTTCTTCCGTTAAAGATGCAGCTTCTCGCTCCGGATGGATATGAGAACGGAATAAAACTTCATCTACATATATATTTCCAAGCCCTACTAAAAGACGCTGATCTAATAATACGACTTTTATTTTACGATTTGTCTTTTGCAATTTTCCTTGTAAATACTGTGGTGTCAATTCAGCATCAAATGGCTCTGGACCTAAGTCAGCAAGAGGCATTTGATTCAACTCTTCACCTTTTTTAAAGAGATGCATCGTACCAAACTTTCTCACATCTTTATAATGTAATTCAGTTCCATCTGTAAATAAGAAACGGACGTGCGTATGCTTATCAATTGGCTCATCCTCTTGATGAAGTAAAAACTTTCCTTCCATACGCAAATGCGAAACGATAACATAATTCGTTACATATAAAAGCAAAAACTTACCTCTTCGCTTTATCGTTTCAATTTTCTCGCCTCTGAGCATTTCTTTAAAGATTTCCGCATCATCTGGTCGTTTTACTATTTTTGGATACGTAACAATAACATCTTCAATCGTTTTTCCTGTTACAAGATTTTCGAGTGTCCGTCTGACGTTTTCAACCTCTGGTAATTCAGGCATTTCATCACTTCCTTATTTTGCGTCGTACCAAGTTGGACCGTAAGAATAATCAACTTTCAGTGGAACTGCGAGTTCAATTGCATGCTCCATTACTTCTGGTACAAGCTTCTCTAATTTTTCAATTTCTTCTTTTGGTGCTTCAAAGATTAATTCATCGTGTACTTGCAGAAGAAGACGCGCTTGTAATCCTTCTTCTTCTAAACGATCTGCCATAATAATCATAGCTATCTTTATAATATCTGCAGCACTACCTTGAATTGGTGTATTCATAGCTGTACGCTCAGCAAAACTACGTAAATTGAAATTACGACTCGTAATTTCCGGAATGTAACGGCGACGATTTAATAAAGTAGCCACATACCCTTTTTGTTTCGCATCTTTTACGATGTCATCCATGTATTCTTGTACACCAGGGAAACTTTCTAAATACTTTTCAATAAATTCCGCTGCTGCTTTTCTTGTAATTCCTAAGTTTTGTGAAAGACCGTAATCACTAATACCATACACAATTCCGAAGTTAACAGCTTTCGCTTGTCGTCTCATATTCGAAGTTACTTCATCTTTTCCAACACCGAATACGTCCATAGCTGTTTTCGTATGAATATCCATATCATGTTGGAACGCTTCAACTAGCCCTTTATCATTTGCAATATGAGCTAATACACGAAGTTCAATTTGTGAATAATCGGCCGCATATATAATCCATCCTTCTTCTGATGGAACAAATGCCTGACGAATCTTTCTTCCTTCTTCTAATCGAATCGGTATATTTTGCAAGTTCGGATCTGTTGAACTTAATCGACCTGTTTGTGTTAAAACTTGATTAAAGCGAGTATGAATTTTCGATGAATCTTCATGCACAACTTTTAGTAAACCTTCAATGTAAGTTGAATTTAATTTCCCTAACTGACGATAATGTAAAATGTTTGGAATAATTTCATGATGATTCATAAGTTTATCTAGTACATCAGCTGACGTAGAATAACCTGTTTTCGTCTTTTTAATAACTGGTAAGTTTAAATTCTCAAACAGAATAACCCCAAGTTGCTTCGGTGAATTAATATTAAATTCTGTTCCCGCAAGCTTATAAATTTCCTGTTCCATTTCCTTTAATCTACCTGCAAGTTCTTCTCCCATATTACGAAGGCGCTCCGTATCAACTTTTACACCTTTTACTTCCATATCAGCTAGTACACGTGCAAGTGGTAATTCTAACTCTGTAAACAATTCATATTGCTCGTTCTTTTTTAATTCTTCTAAGAACGTTTGCTTTACATCATATAATACATGCACTTTTCGAGCTACATGCTCCGCTACTACTTCTAGCTCTGGAACAGCACGCTTCGCACCTTTTCCATAAACTTCTTCATCCGATTTCACGGCATGCGTTTCTTTCATTTTCGCTACAGTACGGAAATCTTTATCCGTATCAGCTGGATCAAGTAAATAAGCAGCAATTAATAAATCAAAGTCGATTCCTTGAATATCTATACCCTTCCATTTGAGTGCAACGATAGCTCGCTTCGCATCAAATGTATGCTTTCTCATTTCTCCATTTGCAAGCCATGCTTTGAAAGCCTCGGATGCAAGAGCTATGTCCGTCTGAATAAAGTAGCAACCATTTTCATTTTGAATACCAAAACCTTGAATGTCCGCTTTATGATAGTTATCTTCTTGTACTTCTACAATAAGTGCACTATCTTGCTGAAGCATTTCTTCTGTAACTTCTTCCACAATATCAAATGTAATATCATCTAATTCAGCTGGAGCTGTTTCTTCTGGCGTAACACCTAATTTATTCAAAAGAGATGTAAATCCTAAATTCTCGAACATTGGAATCACATCACTTGCTTCATATCCTTTATACTCCATATCATCCACATGCACTGTAATCGGCGCATCTGTAATAATAGTTGCAAGATCTTTACTCATAAGAGCTTGTTCTTTATTCGCTTCTAGTTTTTCTTTTAATTTCTTCCCGCTTACTTGATCGATATTTTCATACACTGCTTCAACCGTTTCAAATTGCGTTAACAATTTAATTGCAGTTTTTTCACCAACTCCTGGTACACCCGGAATATTATCTGACTGGTCCCCCATTAAACCTTTCATATCGATAATTTGCTTTGGTGATAAACTGTATTTCTCAAATAAAGCTTCTTTCGTATATTCATCTACTTCTGTAATCCCTTTTCGAGGTATACATACAAGCGTATTATCAGAAACAAGTTGAAGTAAATCTTTATCTCCTGAAATAACCTTAACATGAAACCCTTGCTCACTCGCTTCTTTCGCTAACGTCCCCATAATGTCATCCGCTTCATAATTTTCTAGTTCATAACGCGGTACATTAAATGCATCAAGCATCTCACGAATAAACGGGAATTGTTCTGATAACTCAGGTGGAGTCTTTTGACGTCCTCCTTTATACTCGCTATACGTTTTATGACGGAATGTCGTTTTTCCTGCATCAAACGCAACAAGCATATGCGTTGGCTTTTCTTCCTCTAATATTCTCATTAACATCATTGTAAAACCGTAAATTGCGTTCGTATGTATACCTTTGTCGTTATTTAAAAGCGGTAGTGCAAAGAAAGCACGATACGCGATATTATTACCATCTACTAATACGACTTTTTTTTCCACAATAGAAACCTCCCCATACAAATTTGAAACGATTTTCACATAGAAAAAAAACCGTTCCTTTCCTCTCTCTATATTAACATGACTAATAGAGAGAAGAAAAATAACGGTTTTTTTCTTTCATATATATCAAACTTATATTGGCATAAAGGGAAGTGACGAGAACAGCATAACTATTCTCGTCCAAAATTACTCCTTGGATGAAGGGGTTTTCATGTATTATATTAACAGAGCTTTATTAATATTTAATTAAGCCATTGTTAATATATTGTAAATATCCTTCATCCTATTTTTCAGTTGCCGATTTCGGTAAAACAACTGTAAATGTTGTCCCTTCCCCAACTTCACTATCCACAGTAATTGTACCGTGATGTGCCTCAACTAAATGCTTTACAATCGATAATCCAAGACCTGTACCACCAGTATTTCTACTTCTCGCTTTATCCACTCGGTAAAAACGTTCAAAAATACGTGGGATTTCATCTTTACTAATACCAATTCCAGTATCAGATACTTTTATATAAGCATTGTATTTATCTTCTGCTAATTCAACAGAAACAACGCCTCCAGCCGGTGTATATACGATTGCATTATTAATTAAATTAATAAAGATTTGTTTCAAACGACCAGGATCTCCAATGACAGAGACACGTTTTAATACATTCACTTGTAAAGAGATTTCTTTTTCGCCTGCTTTATTGTCAAGCACCATATGAATATCTTCAAGAAGTCCCTTCATATCAACGGTTTCCATATTTAATTTAAACCCTTGTTGCTCGATCTTTGACAAATCTAATAAATCTTCAATTAACCCTTGCATGCGTTCACTTTCTTTTAAAATAATGTGTAAGAAATGTTCGCAGAATTTCTTATTATCCATCGCTCCATCCAAGAGCGTTTCTGAAAAACCTTTAATAGAAGTAATTGGCGTCTTTAGTTCATGAGAAACATTGGCTAAAAAGTCTTTTCTCATTTGTTCTAATCTCTTTAACTCTGTTATGTCATGGAATACGAGAACAATCCCTTTCCATTCATGGTTCGTCCCGATAATCGGCGCTCCATATACTTCGAAATGCTTTCGCTCAATTCCAAGTGGCAATAGCATTTGTTTACGCACTTTCACTTCTGTCATAAAGATTTCTTCCACAAGCTCAATAATTTCTGTATGATGGAACGATTCATAATATAAGCGATCTAAATACTCTTCATCTGTTACGTGGAAAGTCTCTTTATAAGAACGGTTTACAAGGTTTATATAACCGCGGCTATCAATTAAAATCATTCCACTTCCCATATTTTCGATTAACGTATGCAGACGATCTTGTTGCATTTCTTGTTCGAGTGTCATCTCTTGTAAATTACGAGCTAAAATATTAATCGCTTTACTCAGCATTCCTGTTTCATCCGAATGACTTTCATAAGCACGTGCTTTATAATTTCCCTTCGCTAATTCAATCGCAACTTTCGTAACTGATTCAATTGGCCTAATATATTGCCCTGTAATTTTCATACCTAAAAACACGACTACAAGACAAGCGATAACAAATCCGATAATTAATAATCCCCACGTTTTTTGATGAACATCTTTCAAAGGCTCAATTGTACTTTTCACCAAAATGTATCCTTGTTTCCCTGTTACATCTTGAACGAACACCGCATGATAAAATTCATTCTTCTGATCCGTTTCTTTCGTAATGACTTTATTTCGTTGTTTCGCTGTTTCGGCAGAAAGTTCTTTAATCATCTCTTGACTAAATGCAGATTGTTGCCCTTTGCCATATTGAACTTTCTTTTTTTCATCTACAAATATAATAGAAGCTGGTATTTTTTCTTCTAACTTTTCAAATACATACGGCCTTTTTAAAACATCCTCAAAACCTTGTTCTTCTGCTAATACCGCAACATATCCTGTTTCTTTTACCATTCTCTCTTTCGCATGATCTATATAATAGTTTTCAAACACGGTTTCTAACAGTAAACCTAGTCCAACTAAAATAAACACAATAAGAGAAACAAATGTAAAAAGAAGCCTGGAACGAAATTTATTCATCCCCTTTTGGCTCCTCTAATTTATATCCTAAACCACGTATCGTTTTAATGTACGTCGGTTTTTTCGTATTTTTTTCAATTTTATCGCGCAAGTGGCTAATATGAACATCAACAATTCGTGTATCACCAGCAAAATCATAATTCCATACAGCACTTAATAATTGATCACGCGTCAACACGCGACTTTTATTTTTCGCAAGATAAACAAGTAGTTCAAATTCTTTTGGGGTTAATTCAAGCTTTCTTCCTTGGAAATAAGCCTCATAAAACTCCGGTAAAATTTTAAGGTCTGCAATTAGGATGCTATCTTCATCTGGCGCTTCTGCAACTTGCTCTTCTTGCTGTAATTTCGTACGACGTAAAATCGCCTTCACACGAGCAACAACTTCCCTTGGACTAAATGGCTTCGTCATATAATCATCCGCCCCAAGTTCAAGACCTAGCACCTTATCAAATTCATCATCTTTTGCTGTTAACATTAAAATCGGCGTCATAACACGCTGCAATCGTAATTCTTTACAAACTTCCATACCATCCATTTTTGGAAGCATTAAATCTAATATAATTAAATCCGGACGTTCTGTTGTCGCTTTTTGAAGCGCCATTTCTCCGTCCATCGCTGTTATAACTTCAAAACCAGCTTGTTGTAAATTAAATTCAATTAAAGTTAAGATAAATTCCTCATCATCAACTACTAAAATACGATTGTTCATTCTTTTCCTCCAAGTTATAGACTTGAAACCTTCTTCATCCTAGTATTTTCCCCGTTATTCTCATCATACTAGAAAACAGGTCCCCCCTCAATATAATTGTCTATTCATGGATTCAGATTATGCTCTCGTTATCTCTAAAAACAATTACACTCGGCTCAATTAACGTGTTACTATCCACACTTTATACAATTCTATATTCTCATTACATTCTACTTCCGTATGAACATTGAATTCTCGATTTTGTGCTAAGAAAAAAGATAGAACATACGCTATTTTATAGTCCGGTGTTTCATATCCATCAAATACCCTTCCGTATATTTCATTCGCGATCCCGTCTGCCCACACTTCAGCTTCTCTTATCGTTTCAAAAATAACGTCTTCCCTTTTCCATCTCACTTAAAAAATCCCTCCTTCAATTGACTTCAGTTATTAAAGTATGTGATAATTTCATATAATAATTAATATATATGAATGTTACATATGTGGAGGTTCTATTATGCGACTAGTACTACCTATTCTAACTTTAGTAGTAACATGTATTCTTACTTTTAACGCTCCAAGCTGGGATACGATTAAAACGGGTTGTTCAGATTTTGCTGCAGGGTTCGCTGAAGGATTCTTCAACTAAAAATAGCGCTAGCTCCCTTATTAAAGGTATGCTAGCACTATTCATATTTTCATGTTTTAAAAATTATCTAATGCTTTTTCCATAATGGAAACAGATTTAAAAGGTGGCGTTACCGTTAATGAACCTTTAACAACCGTTTCTCCTTTTTCATCATGAGCAGATACAAGCATATCAATTGTATGTGCCTCCTCAGAAACAGCCACAACTTCAAAGTGGATTTGTAACGTTTCATAATGGTGAACATGCTTCACGAACGTAAGGTCCTTCCTAATAATATGACTACCTGGACCTGGTAAATATTTCGTAACCGCCGTTGTAATCATTCCCGTTAGCATAATGCTTGGTACAATCGGCTTTTCATACGGAGTTTGGGATGCGTAATCATGCTGAATATATAATGGATTGGCATCATTCGTTAGCCCTAAATACAATAACAAATCTTTATCCTCAATTTTTTCAGTGATAGATAGTTTCTCTCCTACTGTAATTTCATCCATTTTACGACCAATTTGAACTTTTTTCTTTAACATGTTACAACCCCCTCCGATTTTTTCACCTTATTATCCTACTAAAAGCGATACCTTATCCGAAATTTACTATGATGAGGGCAATGTATAGTATAAATCTACAGTTTCATTATAGGATACTACAAATGATAGCGTTTTCATATTATTTCAAAAAAACATTTCATTAAATAGTAGAAAAAGATTCGGGGCCCCGAATCTTTTTCCGCTTATATTTAATTATTAAACAAGAACTTTCATAACGTTACGTACAGATTCTACAGAGCGATCTAACGCTTCTTTTTCCTCTGCAAGAAGTTCTAATTCAATAATTTTTTCAATTCCGTTACCACCTAGAATTACTGGTACCCCTAAGTAAAGGTCACTATAACCATATTCACCTTCAAGATACGCAATAGCCGGTAATACACGGCGTTGATCTTTTAAGATTGCTTCTGTCATTTCAACTAAAGAAGCCGCTGGTGCGTAATATGCACTACCGTTTCCTAATAAGCCTACAATCTCTCCGCCACCCTTACGTGTACGTTCTACAATTGCCTCTAAACGCTCTTTCGGAATTAACGTTTCTAACGGAATGCCACCCGCATAGGAATAACGTACAAGAGGTACCATGTCGTCACCGTGTCCACCAAGAACAAATCCTGTAATGTCTTTCACAGAAAAATTTAATTCTTGTGCAATGAATGTACGGAAACGAGCTGTATCTAATACGCCCGATTGCCCGATAACACGCTCTTTCGGGAATCCTGCTTCTTTAAATACAGAATATGTCATTGCATCAACTGGATTTGTTAATACAACAATAATCGCATTTGGTGAATGTTTTGCAATGTCGCGCGTAATACTTTTCATAATTTTAGAGTTTGTTGCTACTAAGTCATCACGGCTCATACCAGGCTTACGTGCAATACCTGCTGTAATAACGACAACGTCAGAATCAGCAGTATCTGCGTAATCAGATGTTCCAATAATGTTAGCATCAAAACCTTGTACTGGGCTCGCTTCTAACATATCTAACGCTTTCCCTTTTGTTGGATTTTCCAGTTGTGGAATGTCCACTAATACAACATCTGCAAGTTCTTTTTGTGCTAATAAGAATGCTGTTGTTGCTCCTGTAAATCCTGCACCGATGACTGAAACTTTCTTGCGTTTGATTGTCATAATTTACCCCCCACTTTAATTATGCGTTTTTGATTATCGCTACATCCATGTTTTTAATAAGCTCATTAGCAAATTCAGAACATTTCACTTCTGTTGCGCCTTCCATTAGACGAGCGAAGTCGTATGTTACTACTTTTGATGCAATTGTTTTCTCAACTGAATCAGTTACTAATTTCGCAGCTTCATTCCATCCTAAATGTTCTAGTAATAATACACCAGAAAGAAGAACAGAAGACGGGTTTACTTTATCTAAACCTGCATATTTTGGAGCTGTACCATGTGTAGCTTCAAAGATAGCATGTCCAGTCACATAGTTAATGTTTGCACCAGGTGCAATACCAATTCCACCTACTTGTGCAGCAAGTGCATCAGAGATGTAGTCTCCATTTAAGTTCATTGTTGCAACAACATCGAACTCACGTGGACGAGTTAAAATTTGTTGTAAGAAGATATCTGCAATAGAATCTTTTACAATGATTTTTCCAGCCACTTCTGCGTCTGCCATCGCTTTATTCGCTGCATCTTTGCCATCTTTTTCAACGATGCGATCATATTCAGCCCAAGTAAATACTTTATCGCCGAATTCTTGTTCCGCAACTTCGTAACCCCAGTTTTTGAAAGCACCTTCTGTAAATTTCATAATGTTTCCTTTATGAACTAATGTAACAGAAGAGCGTTTTTCGTTAATTGCATATTGAATTGCAGCACGAACAAGACGCTTTGTCCCTTCTTCTGAAATTGGTTTAATACCAATACCAGATGTTTCTGGGAAGCGGATTTTATTAACACCCATTGCTTCTTTTAAGAAAGCAAGAACTTTTTCTGCTTCTGGAGATCCTTGTGCATATTCAATTCCAGCATAAATGTCTTCTGTATTTTCACGGAAAATAACCATATCAGTATCTTCCGGACGTTTTACAGGTGAAGGAACACCTTCAAAATAACGAACTGGACGTAGACATACGTATAAATCTAATTCTTGACGAAGCGCTACGTTTAGAGAACGAATACCACCGCCAACTGGAGTTGTAAGTGGACCTTTAATTGCGATTAAATATTCACGGATTAAATTTAAAGTCTCTTCTGGTAACCACTCGCCTGTTTGGTTGAATGCTTTTTCCCCTGCAAGCACTTCTTTCCAAACGATTTTCTTCTCACCATCATAAGCTTTTTCTACTGCTGCTTCTAGTACGCGAGATGCAGCTTCCCAAATATCAGGACCAATTCCATCTCCTTCGATAAATGGAATAATCGGATTGTTTGGTACATTCATAACACCATTAGTTACAGTAATTTTTTCACCTGTCTTCAATGTGATAACCCCCATGTTTGAAATTTCATATGTATGAAACTGAGGGAATAACCCCTCAGTTCAAACCGTTAGTCAAATTAAAATATTCTAATCATTACATCTTTCCAAAAAAATCAGACTTTTGAAAGCGTATTTTTACTATCGAAATAGTGTTTTTCGCTTATCGTTGTGCAATTGGAACATATACTTGATGTGTTGGTCCATTATAATCAGCACGCGGACGGATTAAACGGTTGTTTTCATATTGTTCTAGAATATGAGCTAACCAGCCTGACATACGGCTAATTGCAAAAATAGGTGTAAATAAGTCATGGTCAATTCCTAAACAATGGTATACAGAAGCTGAATAGAAATCAACATTTGGTGGAAGACCTTTTTCTTTTGTTACAATGTCTTCAATTTTGATAGACATATTATACCATTTCTCTTCTCCTAAAAGCACGCATAATCTCTTAGACATTTCACGTAAATGTTTTGCACGTGGATCACCTTGCTCATACACACGATGACCAAAGCCCATGATTTTCACTTTATTTTGAAGAGCATTATGAATATATGATTCTACATTTTCTTCTTCGCCAATTTCAGTTAACATCTTCATTACATTTTCATTTGCCCCGCCGTGAAGAGGACCTTTTAACGCACCGATTGCTGCAGTAATACCAGAATATACATCTGAAAGTGTAGCTACGCAAACACGTGCAGTAAATGTAGAAGCGTTTAACTCATGATCTGCATGAAGTACAAGCGCCTTATCAAAAGCTTCAATTTCAACTTCATTTGGCTCACGATCATTTAACATGTACAAGAAGTTTGCAGCTAATGATAAATCTTTTCTCGGTTCAACAATATCTAAACCTTTACGGATTCTTGCATAAGCGGCAATTAAAGTCCCCACTTGAGCTTGTAATTTAACCGCTTTCAAATAATTGGACTTTTCATCCATAATTTCAGCGCTCTCATCGTATAATGATAGCATGGAAATTGCAGTTCGTAAAACAGACATAGGATGTGCGATCTTTAAATCTACTTGTTTTAAATATGTTAAAATTTCACCTGGCACTTTATAGTATTCTGATACAGTTTCATTAAATTCCGCTAGTTCTTGTTCGTTAGGAAGCTTGCGGTGCCATAATAAGTACACTACTTCTTCAAATGTAGCATTCTCAGCTAAATCATCAATATTATACCCAACATAAGTTAATGTATCATCAATAATAGAGCTCACAGATGATGTTGTTGCTACTACCCCTTCTAAACCTCGAATAACAGTCATGACATTCTCTCCTTTTCCTGAAAAATTCTCCCAACCTTGCTCCTTATATCTATTTGCTCCCCTTATGAATTATGAACGCCCGTTCACTCTTTAGGCAAGCAAAATGCACGATCATGCACATTTGTTGCGATGTTCCCCTCTTAATGTCCATTGCTTACATGGAAAGCATGAGCGTGAATGTCTCCCCGAATCCTCACGCTCAGAACAACAAGTTAGTGAGGAAAATGAATTCCGAAGAGTTTTATGATAAAAACAACATAAAACAATATCATTATAAAATTGTTTTATGTTGTTTTTATTTTATCTGGTGTAAAGTCTCTGCTGTTATGTAACTTTTCAAAGTTTCTAATTCTATTATAAACAATTATCTGACTTTTGTGAACAGAAAGAATTCAAAAATTTTATATTACTATAAAATTCCTTATTTAAACATTTGTATAATACTCATAACTGCATAGGCAATTCCAGCCCCAATTAACGGGCCTACAGCCACCCCATTAAATAAGGCAACCGCTATAATCGTCCCAAAAACAAGCGCAGTTGTAATATGAGGGTCCGTCGTCAATAATTGTACGCCGCCTTTCGCTAACAAAGCGACCGCCACACCTGAGGCTAAAGCAATCCATGCATAATATGATTTTGCTGCTTCTCCAAGTTGTTTAAAGCCTATTTCCCCTGTCGCAATCGGTACGAGCACTGCTATTGTAATGACTGTTACACCAAGGTTAATCCCTTTCGTTTGTAAATAAGGAAAGACTTTATCTCCTAAAAACGTAAACTTCAATAAGAATAACACTCCAATGGCTACAGTAAGCGATTGGTTTTTAGCAATAAGTCCTATAATAAGTAGTATGAATAAAAATAACGTTGACTGACTAATCATGTTTGCACTTCCTTTCTGAAAATAATGAACTCGCTTCCAAACAAAAATACCTTTAAACCTATCGTTATACATGTCATATCGATGTCTATTTGCCAATGAGAATAAGCCAACAATTTCATTTTTGTATGCATTTTTAACTTACAAAATGAGACTACAACCCAAAAAAATCAAAGCATATATACATTTTTGAAACGATGGTCTCTCCTTTCTTTTCTAGCAAGAAACAGGTAAAATAAAAAGAAGAGAAAATGAAGTTTTTACCATATAGTAGAAGCATCATCAACAAGCTTTTACAGTCGTTCATGTACTGAAAAAGCAGGGAAAATCCATCATTCCACTATAACATAAAAGTGAAACTTTAATCAGTGAATGCTACTCGTTATAAGTTGAACGAATTAGGCTAATACAAATTGGAATGGGAGGTATACATCTTTGAACCGAAACTTACTATATATGATATTGCGACTCATATTTGTCATTGTAGCAACGGTAGCTGGGTTCTATGTATTACTATACATGTCAGGACTTATCTATCCTTTTATTATCGCTTTTGCATTTGCTTATTTGATTAATCCTGTCGTCAATTTCCTTAATCAAAAACTACAATTCCCTCGCGCACTAGCAGTACTCGTTAGCTTAATTCTCGTATTCGGAGCTATCGTCGGGCTTGTTACATACCTTGTAACAGAAGCAATATCTGCCACAACATACTTACTACAACTTGTTACAGTAAAGTTTCCGGATATCGTTAAATTCGCAGAGCAATTTGCACTTAATCATATTATGCCTCTCTATGACGATTTAATTTCTAAATTTAATCATCTTGGAGAACCGCAGCGTTATACAATTACACAAAACATCCAAAACTTAGGAACTGAAGCAACAACACAAATGAAAGAACTTTTAACAGCTATTATAAGTGGATTAACAAATTTCATTAGTGCATTACCAACAACTCTAACTGTTCTTGTATTCATTTTATTAGCTACTTTCTTCATTAGTTACGATTGGCACCGTCTTGCTCAAAAAGCAAGAAAACTTCTACCGAATCGTGTACATGGCTACGGAAAAACTATTTTTGTCGATTTAAGAAAAGCTTTGTTCGGTTTTGTTAAAGCGCAACTTACACTCGTATCTATGACAACCGTTATTGTACTAATCGGACTTTTAATATTACGCGTACCATACGCCATTACTATCGCGATTATTACAGGTGTTGTAGATTTACTCCCATACTTAGGGACAGGAGCCGTCTTCGTCCCTTGGGTTATATACGTATTTTTCACTGGCGACACTGCATTCGCCATCGGTCTTCTCATTCTATACATCGTCGTGATTGTCCAAAGACAAATTATGGAACCTAAAGTGCTTTCATCTAATATTGGCCTGGATCCATTAGCGACACTAGTCGCTCTATTTATCGGCTTTAAGCTCTTCGGTTTCTTAGGATTAATCATCGGTCCAGTCACATTAGTACTACTTAATACATTACACAAAGCTCATGTCTTCCATGACTTGTGGAAATACATTAAAGGTTCACCCTCTTCAAAACAATAATTTCTAATTCACACAAAAAACTTAAGGAATAATGAGTGCAATTTCCCACTCATTATTCCTTGTACTTCTTTTTCATACTAACTACATGCAAAAAGAGAATTGCCTCAAAAAAGGATAATTCTCTTGTTTTTTTGCATATAAAAACGGATTTTTTAACCGAAAATACATTTTTATTCTATTTGTTTTATATTTATTCCTTACATTTATTACTTTTTATGTAAATGAATAAATATACAAATTAATATAAGATAAGGCTTCAATTAATGATTTCCCTGCTTTTATCAGACTTCATTACGTTCCTCGATCCTTCATACACAAAAATAAAACTTCAATATAGCGGATTTTTTTCTACATACTATTCATTAAGAACAAATAGTATCCATTTTACATGTTCAATCGGAAATATATATCCTACACAATAAAGTGAAACTTTAATCAATCAGGTTTTGTTCATCCCCCACTAATTATTAACCCGCACCAATCAGGCTTTTTGCAGAATAAAAAAAGTAGTGCTTAGATCGCTATAATCTAAGCACTACTTCTGAATAATAATAGTAGATCTCTTTCTAAACTTCCATTCCATCCACTTCATAACAAGCGGCTTCAATAAAGCCCTAGTAAAAGGGACAACAAAAATAAACCCCATTACATCCGTCACATATCCAGGAAGCACTAAAAGAATACCTCCTACAAATACAAAAATACCATCTAGTACTGCCTCGCCTGGCATTTCTCCTCTATTCAACTTAGATTGAATCTCTCTAAGCACTTTAAACCCTTGCCTTTTCGCCAAATATACACCTACAACACCAGTAAATACAATCATAGCGAACGTAGACCATAAACCTATTACATGACTCGACCCAATTAATACCGTAATCTCAACCGCCGGTATTAAAATCAACAAGAATAACAACCATTTCACAGTTCTGCACTCCTTTCACAAATCGCTTTAAAGACCCCTAAAACGCTCATATAGACTAAACAGAAGTAAGACATCCATTCACATTAAACTTCTTAACAAGCAGCTTGTAAAAGTAAATTTAGACGTTTTAAAATAGTTCTATCATGTTTTTGTGTAAAAAAAAGAGAAGGACTCCGCTCCTTCTCTCCGTATTACTTCTTATAGCACTTCCGCATGTCCATTATAAACAATTCCGCGTGCCGCATCAACTGTTACTTCTTGGCCATTTTTTAAAGTTGCTGTTACGCCGTTTACACCAACGATAACAGGAATACCGATTGATACGCCTACAACAGCTGCATGGCTAGTTAAGCCACCTTCTTCTACAACTAAAGCAGCAGCTTTTTCGATTGCAGAAATCATATCTTTATCAGTGCTTGTTGTAACAAGGATATCACCTTCGTTTACGTTCGCTACAGCTTCAGCAGCTGTTTTTGCTACAACTACTTTACCTTTTGCAGCTTTACGACCGATTCCTTGTCCTTTAGCAACTTCTTCACCAACAACATGGATTTTCATTAAGTTTGTTGTACCAGTTTCAGCAACTGGAACACCCGCAGTGATTACTACAGTGTCTCCAAGTCCGATTAGACCTGCATCCATACCTGTGTGAATCGCAGTATCTAGCATTTCGTCAGTAGACGCTGCACGTTTCCCAGCCATAAATGCTTGTACACCCCAAACAAGTGCAAGACGACGTCCTACTTGCTCGTCAGATGTTACAGCTACGATTGGAGATTTTGGACGGTATTTAGAGATCATTTTCGCAGTATGTCCACTTTCTGTTGGAGCTACGATCGCAGCTACATCAAGAGCAAGTGCTGTATGCGCAACAGATTGGCTAATTGCATCTGTAATTGTTGGAGTGAACTCTTTAATACGTTTTTTGAACATATCTTCGTATTGTAATGATTTTTCAACACGTACTGCAATGTTAGCCATCATTGTTACCGCTTCTACTGGATATTGACCAGCAGCAGTTTCACCTGAAAGCATGATTGCATCCGTACCATCGAAGATTGCGTTAGCTACGTCACTTGCTTCCGCACGAGTTGGACGTGGGTTACGTTGCATAGAATCTAACATTTGCGTTGCAGTAATAACTGGTTTACCTAATACGTTACATTTTTTGATTAGACGTTTTTGTACTAAAGGTACTTCTTCTGGTGGAATTTCCACACCCATATCACCACGAGCTACCATTAAACCGTCAGAAACTTCTAAGATTGAATCGATATTGTCGATACCTTCTTGGTTTTCGATTTTTGGTACGATTTGGATGTATTGAGCATTATGCTCTTCTAACAATTCACGGATTTCTAATACGTCAGATGCTTTACGAACGAAAGATGCTGCGATGAAATCAACTTTTTGCTCGATACCAAAGATGATATCTTTTACGTCTTTTTCAGTGATACCAGGAAGCTTAATGCTTACGTTTGGTACGTTAACACCTTTTTTATTTTTTACAGTTCCACTGTTTAAAACTTTTGTACGGATATTTCCGTCAGCTTTTTCGATTACTTCTAGCTCGATAAGACCGTCATCGATTAGAATGCGAGAACCTGGGTCTACATCATCATAAAGACCAGCATAAGATACAGAGAACTTCTCTGCAGTACCTAATACTTGCTCAGTAGAAAGAACTACTTCTGCACCTGTTACAAGTTCAGCTTGTCCGTCTACGAAGTCGTGAGTACGGATTTCTGGACCTTTTGTATCAAGTAAGATACCAACTGTTTTACCAGTTTTCTTTGAAGCTTCACGAATGTTTTTAATACGAGCGCCGTGCTCTTCATGGCTACCATGAGAGAAGTTTAAACGAGCAACGTTCATACCCGCTTCCATTAATTGTTCTAATTTCTCAATACTTTCACTAGCAGGACCTATTGTACATACAATTTTAGTTTTACGCATATTGCACCTCCGAAAATTATGAAACCGTTCCCAAATATCCGACATTACGCCGATTAGATGGATAATTCTTTAGATAATTGATACATATCTTTATCGATTGTATGCTTTTGAGCTAACGCCTCGATAATGTCATGATCAACAAGTTTATTATCTTGAATACCTACACAGCGTCCACCTTTACCAGCAATTAACAACTCAACTGCTCTTGCGCCAAGACGACTTGCTAATACACGGTCTTGTGCACTTGGTGATCCACCACGTTGTACGTGACCTAATACAGTTACACGAGTATCAAAGTTTGTTGCTTCTTCAATATGCTTACCGATGTCAATTGCACTTCCAACACCTTCAGCTACAATGATAATACTGTGTTTTTTCCCACGTTCGCTACCGCGTTTTAGACGAGCGATTACATCATCCATGTCATACTCTTCTTCTGGAATTAAGATCGTTTCTGCACCATCAGCTAAACCAGCCCATAATGCGATGTCTCCAGCATGACGTCCCATTACTTCGATAACATATGTACGTTCATGAGATGTAGCTGTGTCACGGATTTTATCAATTGCATCAATAACAGTATTTAAAGCTGTATCGAAACCAATTGTGAAGTCTGTTCCAGGAATATCATTGTCGATTGTACCTGGTACACCAACACATGGGAATCCTTGTTCAGTTAATTTTTTAGCACCTTGGTAAGAGCCATCTCCACCAATAACAACAAGTCCTTCGATACCGTGTTTCTTTAATTGCTCGATACCTTTTAGTCGTACTTCTGGGTCTTTAAACTCAGGACATCTTGCTGTATATAATTTCGTACCACCGCGGTGGATAATATCGCCAACAGAACCAAGTTCTAATTTTTCAATGTGACCAGAAATTAATCCAGCGTATCCATGGTAAATACCATATACTTCAATATCATGGAAAATCGCTTTACGAACAACTGCACGAATGGCAGCATTCATACCAGGTGAATCTCCACCACTTGTTAATACACCAATACGTTTCATTTGTACTCACCTCATAAAGATTATTTGCCTTATAATAAAATAACACGAAAAAATATAAAAACACAATGGAGAAGATGTGTCTTTTCATAATAAAAACGTGCATTCGCGAAGAGGAACGCACGCTTTTCTTATTTTATCCCAATGGAAGCGTTTGAAAACGAAACTTGCCCAATTTTCATATATTTTTCATAACGTTTTTCGATTAATTCATCTTTCGAAATTCCGTTTAATTGTTCAAAAGTTTTTCTAATCATTAAGTCTATATTTTCTGACTGTTTTAAAAGATTACGGTGAGCTCCACCTTTTGCCTCTGGAATAATTTCATCAATTACACCTAATTCTTTCAAATCTGCTGCTGTAATTTTCATTGCTTCTGCAGCTTCCTTCGCTTTTCCTGCATCTTTCCAAAGAATTGCCGCTGCACCCTCTGGTGTAATAACAGAATAAGTGGAATTTTCTAGCATATGAATGTAATCTCCTACTCCAAGACCTAGCGCACCACCACTACCGCCTTCACCGATAACGATACAAATAACTGGTACCGTTAAGCCTGCCATCTCAAATAGATTGCGGGCAATAGCTTCACTTTGTCCACGTTCTTCAGCTGCTTTACCAGGATAAGCTCCCTTCGTATCGATGAAACAAATAATAGGACGATTAAACTTTTCCGCTTGTTTCATGAGACGCAGTGCTTTTCGATATCCTTCTGGATGAGGCATCCCAAAATTACGACGAATATTTTCTTTCGTATCTTTTCCGCGCTGATGCCCAATTACAGTTACAGGCATCCCCTTATATTTCGCAATGCCGCCGACAATCGCTGCATCATCGCCAAATAGGCGATCTCCATGACATTCAAAAAAATCAGTAAATAAGTGCTCAATATAATCGAGCGTTGTCGGTCGTTCTGCATGACGAGCAATTTGCACACGGTCCCATACTTTCATATTGCCGTATATATCTTCCTCTAAATTTTCTAGCTTGTCTTCCAAAATACGAATCTCCTCACTGAAGTCCATCTGGCTGTTTTTCGTATAGTCTTTCAGTTCACGGATCTTATTTCTTAGCTCAACAACTGGTTTTTCAAATTCTAGCTCTGCCATACAGCCATTTCCCCTCCTTGATGAACTTCTAAAATCTTACGAAGTGATTCTTTCATATCATCACGATGCACAACCGCATCTAATTGACCATGGTCTAGTAAAAATTCTGCCGTTTGGAAATCTTCCGGTAGTTTCTCACGCACTGTTTGTTCAATTACACGTCTACCAGCAAATCCGATAAGTGCACCTGGCTCTGCAAGATTATAATCACCAAGTGAAGCAAAACTCGCTGAAACCCCGCCCGTCGTTGGGTGAGTCATAACAGAAATAAATAACCCTCCTGCATTACTATGCTTTTTCAAAGCTACGCTTGTTTTTGCCATTTGCATTAAACTTAATATACCTTCTTGCATACGGGCACCACCCGAAGCAGTAAAGATAATAAATGGAACTTGTAAGTCGTATGCCTTTTCAACCGCACGGGCAATTTTTTCTCCTACAACAGAGCCCATGCTCCCCATTCGAAAACGAGAATCCATTACTGCAACAACAACAAGCATGTCATCAATTGTTCCTTCACCAGTTACAACCGCTTCATTCAATTCAGTCTTCTTACGATCGTTCTCTAATTTCTCTTCATATCCCGGAAACTCGAGTGGATTTAATGAAACCATTTCTTTGTCATACTCACGGAATGACCCTTCGTCCAATATACTATCAAGGCGCTCCCATGCATTCATAGGATGATGATATCCACAGTTCACACATACTTTTAAATTTTTCAGAAGTTCTTTCGTATACATGATTTTTTTACATTTCGGACATTTTGTCATAACGCCATCTGGTACATCTTTTCGTACTTGTTCTGAAGGTATTGCAGCATACTTTTTCTTTTTCACGAATAAATCTCTTAGCACAATTTGACCCCCTTCGTTGAGAGCTAAGGTTAGCGTAAGAAGAAAATGGGGCTAACACCAATGTTTGATGTTAGCCTTATCTTCTCAATCTGTCTAATAACCTCTCTCTTTACGTTTAACTTTAACCGCTATGCGGTAGAATGTTTGTCATAACGTGTCATGGTCATTTCGACAAATTTTATACATTACGAGTGAAACTGTATATTCTCTACTAATTCATCGTAAATTTTTAGTGCATCATTTTCTTGTTTTTCTTCCAAAGTAGC
This sequence comes from Bacillus cereus group sp. N24, assembly GCF_016483345.1. Lineage (NCBI taxonomy): Bacteria > Bacillati > Bacillota > Bacilli > Caryophanales > Bacillaceae > Bacillus > Bacillus cereus group sp. N24. The sequence goes on along the minus strand of NZ_JAEHCA010000005.1, from coordinate 100,731 downwards.
ATAAAGCTTTCTATACATATCGATAGAATCTCCTGAAACTTTACAAGAAAGAGTTGCTACGTAATCATTTACGATCATCCAAATGCGATATAGTAAATAATTATCGACTTGTTCAATTAGTGTTTTAAAGAACGTTTGGTGAAGCATTGGAATCGAACTTTCATTTTCTTCAAGCACTTTCTGTAATCTACTTAGCACTTTAGAAAATGTTTCTTTCGGTAAATTACATACAATTCGAATCATATCTTTCTCAAGCAATCGTTTTGTTTGTAATAAATCACGAATTGTTTTCTCATCTTGCAATAGAAACGGAGCAATTAGTTGTACAAGACCGTTATCGTAAAAGTTTCGAATAAACGTCCCTTCACCACGTCTCGTTTCAATTAACCCTACCAGTTCTAAAGCACGCAATGCTTCTCTTACAGATGAGCGTCCTACGTTTAAGCGTGAACTTAGCTCCCGCTCAGACGGCAAACGATCCCCTGCTACCAATCCATCCTCTTCCATAATGGAACGGATTTTTTTTACAATTTCGAGATATACTTTTGTATTTGATGATGTCAATGGAAATTCCTCGCTTATTCTTTACCAATCAGCGCTAATTGTTTTGTTTTCTCAGCAACTTCATTTGGATCTACTTGACGACGAGCTACTCCTGTCTCCATTGCTGCTTTCGCAACGTAAGCTGCCACTCGAGGCGCTACACGCGCGTCAAACGGTGCCGGAATGATATAGTCTGCATTCAACTCATCTTCTGCTACAAGCTCAGCAATAGCCTGTACAGCTGCCATCTTCATTTCTTCGTTAATTTGTGTCGCATGTACGTCAAGTGCACCGCGGAAAATACCAGGGAACGCCAGTACATTATTTACTTGGTTCGGGAAGTCAGAACGACCTGTTCCAACAACAGCTGCGCCCGCTGCTTTTGCCAATTCTGGCATAATTTCCGGAACCGGATTCGCCATTGCAAAAATAATCGCATTGTCATTCATTGTACGAACCATCTCTTCTGTTAATGCACCTTCTGCAGATACACCAATGAATACGTCCGCACCTTGTACAACATCAGCTAAAGAACCTTCTATACGATTCTTGTTTGTATATTTTGCAACTTCATCTTTCACTGGATTCATACCAGTAGGACGACCATCATAGATTGCACCTTTACGGTCACACATAATAATGTCGCGTACTCCATAGCGATATAAAAGTTTAATAATTGCAATACCTGCTGCACCTGCGCCATTTGCGACAACTTTAATGTCAGACATTTTCTTTCCAACTAATTTCAGCGCATTCACAAGGCCCGCTACTGTTACGATAGCTGTTCCGTGTTGATCATCATGGAAGATAGGAATATTTGTTTCTTTCTTCAAACGTTCTTCAATAATGAAGCAGTTTGGTGCTGCGATATCTTCTAAGTTAACGCCGCCAAAAGTTGGCTCCATTAATTTTACAGTTTCAACAATTTTATCTACATCGTTTGTATTTAAGGCGATTGGGAATGCATCTACACCAGCAAAGCTCTTGAATAATACAGCTTTACCTTCCATTACTGGAAGAGATGCTTCAGGTCCAATGTTACCAAGACCAAGTACAGCCGTTCCATCCGTCACAACTGCTACCATATTTCCCTTCATCGTATATTCATATACCTTACTTTTATCGTCATAAATTTCTTTACAAGGCTCTGCAACCCCTGGAGAATATGCAAGACTTAAATCTTTTGCATTTTCTACTTTTACTTTTGATACAGTTTCTAATTTTCCTTGATGCACTTTATGCATGTGAAGTGCTTCTTCACGAAGTGTTGACAAACTATCCACTCTCCTCAAATTATTCTAGCTGGTATCAATTTCTCCAAGTGGTCTGACCACGAACACTACTACTATAATAATCGAAGTGTAGGGAAATTGTCCATTATATTTTCACAACTACATTCTCTTCCCCGACAATTTCACGAAGTGTTCTTAAGCATTTTTCACTTGGATGAATCGATAAACTTCGAGATAATTGTACCATTTTATGTTCCTTTTCATAATAAATTAGTACTTTCGCAAAACCCGAATAGTCAAACAATATTTTTGTAACCTGATTCAAAAGCTTTTTTTCATACTGAGACGGCAATTTCACGTAAACAGATGCATCTTTCTTTTCTTCATAAACATCCATTTCTTCTAACGGATATAGTCCGTTTACAATCCATTGCAGCTTATGATTTCTTAGCTCAATCGTACCGTCAACTAAAACAATTGCCCCTTCTTGTAACTTGTCTGAGAAATGTATATACGTGTCCGGGAAAACAACCGCTTCCATTTCATCATTTTGATCACAGAATGTAATAAACGCCATCTTTTGCAATTTTTTCGTACGAATGACTCTCACACTTGTTATATACACGATAGCCCTTTGTACTTTTTTCTTATTTCGCATCGCCTGAGCGAGAGATGGAATTTCTAATTCTTTTGCTAACTTCACATACTGCGCTGTCGGATAGCTTGATAAATAAAAGCCAAGTGCTTCCTTCTCTTTATTTAACTGTTCAATAAAAGAGAGCTCTTCTCCTTGTACATATTTTGATTTTGGAACAGCATCCCCTAAATCACGGGCAAGATTTGCGTACTCTAACGCTCCTTTAAGGCTTTTCCATAAATTCGTTCTCGAAATACCAAAATCGTCAAAACATCCCGACCAGACGAACGCCTCTAAATTTCGTTCTGTTACAAACTTCGCTGGCATACGAAGACAAAATTCAAATAAATCCTCAAACATTTTGCTCTCTCGTTCTTCTAACAATGCCGTCACTGTGGCCATTCCGATATTTCGAATTGAAAGTAAGCTGTAACGTATCGCATTCCCTTCTATTTGGAAGTTGTAACCACTCTTCTGAAGTGACGGTGGCAAAACGTGGAAACCTTTCCGCTTCGTTTCTCGTATATACTGCACAATCTTATCTTCATTTCCAATTGCACTTGATAATAATGCTGTCATAAATTCCAACGTATAATTCGCTTTTAAGTAGGCAAGCTGATATCCGATCATACTGTAAGCTACAGCGTGACTTCGGTTAAAACCATAATTCGCAAATCTTACAATTAAATCGTAAATTTTCTCTGCTGATGTCTCATCGTATCCATTTCGCAAACAACCCTGCACGAAATGCTGACGTTCCTGATCTAAAATATCACGATTTTTTTTACTCACTGCTCGGCGTAATAAATCTGCTTCTCCGAGCGAAAATCCTGCTAACTTCGATGCAATTTGCATAATTTGTTCTTGGTATACAATTACACCGTATGTTCTTTTTAAAATCGGCTTTAAATCCGGATGTAAATATTCAATTTTTCTTTTTCCGTGCTTCGATTCAATAAAGGTTGGGATTTGTTCCATCGGTCCTGGTCTGTATAACGAGTTAACAGCGACAATGTCTTCAAACTCATTCGGTTTTAATCCGCGAAGTACATTTCGCATACCACCTGATTCAAGCTGGAATACTCCCGTTGTATCCCCTCTCCCTAGCAATTGGAACGTCTTTTCATCTTGGAGAGGTAAATTCCTTATATCAATTTCTTTCCCCTTTTTTTTCACAATAAACTTTATAATATTTTCAAGTAACGTTAAATTACGTAAGCCTAAAAAGTCCATCTTGAGCAACCCGAGTTCTTCTAATGCATCAGCAGGATATTGCGTAACATAAACATCGTTATGTCCTTCTTGAATTGCTACACTACCCGTTAACGGTTCTTGACTCATAATAACGCCAGCGGCATGAATAGACGTATGACGAGGTAAGCCTTCTACACGTTTTGCAATTTCAAACACACGCTCATGAAGAAGATTCCCTTGTATAAACTCACGGAGTGATTGTGATTCTTCATATGCATCTTTTAACGTTATACCAAGCTTCGATGGAATAAGTTTTGAAAATATGTCAATGTCTCGCGGCGGAAGCCCCATTACACGAGCAATATCTCTAATTGCTGCTTTCGCTGCAAGCGTCCCAAACGTTACAATTTGCGCCACGCGGAGCTGACCATACTTATCTTTCACATATCGGATCATCTCATCACGTCTTATATCTGGAAAATCGATATCAATGTCCGGAAGGGTCACACGTTCGGGATTTAAAAATCTTTCAAATAACAAATCGTATTCAATTGGATCAATATCTGTAATTTCTAATACGTACGAAACGAGTGAGCCAGCTGCCGATCCACGGCCTGGTCCTGTTAAAATATGATTTTCATGTGCATACTTCATAAAGTCCCATACGATGAGAAAATAATCACTAAATCCCATACTAGAAATGACGTTTAGTTCATGATTCAAACGCTTTATATGCACTTCTTTTGGCGTACCATAACGTTTATGCAAGCCTTCTTCACAAACACGGCGTAAGTAAATATCATTCGTCTCGTTAGATGGAACAGGAAATTTCGGTAATTGATTTACATGAAACGGTATTTCTACTTTACAACGTTCTGCAATTTTTACAGTGTTGTAAATCGCCTCTTCCGTGTGAGAAAATAGTGCTTCCATTTCATCCGATGACTTTAAATAATATTGATCTGTTTTCAGCCTCGGCCTATCTGGATCAGTCATTTTCGTTCCACTTTCAACAGATAGTAAACATTCGTGAACGAGCGCGTCACTTTGATTGATATAGCGCACATCGTTTGTTGCAACGACTGGAATATTAACCCTACTAATAAATTCAGGTAGTTTCTCTTGTAAAAGCAACTCATCTTGAATCGCATGATGTTGCAAACTCATATAAAAATGGCCGAACATATTTTGATATGTGCGAGCTACTTCTTCAGCCTGACTCTCATTGTCTTCTAGTAATAATTGCTCAATTTCGCCATCTTTACCTGGTGAAATAGCAATTAATCCTTTCGCATAATGCGCAAGCCACTTCTTCGGAATACCCTCTTTTGACTTCGTCATAATACTGCTAGAAATCTTTAATAAATTTTGGTAGCCTATTTCATTCTCAGCAAGTAATACAAGCGGATAAGACCTTTCTTCTTCTTCACTAAAAATAGAAGCGGTTAATCCAATAACAGGCTGTATACCATGTTTCTTACATGCTTTATAAAACGGAATAACACCATACATAACATTTTCATCCGTAATAGCCAGCGATGAAAAACCGAGTTCTTTCGCCCTGACTACAAGCTCATCAATTTTACAAGCACTTTTTAATAAACTAAAAACGGTTTGACATTGTAAATGCACAAACTTCACTGTTGTACCCTCTCTTTACCTATTTGACTACTTTTATTATAGGTGATGAGGAAAGCGGAAATCAAAACATACTTCTTATACTTTGTCCATATATATGAAGAAGAAAGGGGAATGACGATGGATGTAAGAGAACATACTTTTTTCTCTCTGCTTATTATTAGTTATTTTATTGCCTTTGGGGTTATACTTGGCGGTTCATTAATTGGTGGATTTGGTGCGTTTCTTATCGGAAAACCAGCTCTAACTTACATTAATCAATTCGCCCAAAATTTAAGAATTTGGGCACTCGTTGCAGCAATCGGCGGAACATTTGATACCTTTTATAGCTTTGAAAGAAGCTTCTTTGGCGGAGATATGAAAGATATCGTAAAACAAATTCTCCTTATTTTTTTCGCAACTGGCGGTATGCAAACAGGTCTTATTATTATTAAATGGCTAACGCAGGAACATGTATGAGAGTGCCAAGTGCCAATACAGCAAAAAGATGGTACTTAGTTTTAGCTGGTGCTGCTGTTGGAGGCGTGTTGAGCTGGTTTATTTTTTTGTACATATACGGTGTTTTTCAAGAAGAACAAGCTAGTAAAATAGCAGAACAAAGAGAAATTATAGAAAAACAAGAAGCAAAGCTCCACGTCCTTCTCGAAGATCAAGAAAAGTTGAACACAGAAAATAAACGTCTCTTAACAATTCAAGAGATTAAAATAAAAATAATAAATCGAGAAAAATATGATTTAGACAATCTAACACTCGAAAATATGACCACTTCTATCCATAATGACCTCCAGCATCTTTTAACGAAAAACATTCAAAGTATCGCAAAAAATAAAGACCTACTCAAAAAAGCAATCGAAAACAAAACGTACAAACATTACGATCGTATATACCGCTTTAAAGTCGATACAATTTCTTTTGATACTGTACTTGAAATTAGTATTGATATAGAGAAAGAAAAATAAAGAAGGAGGGCTTAAGCGCCGCTCCTTCTTTTCGTTTTAACATATACTCTCTTATTTACAAATATCACGTAAATCAGCAAACAGACGATCCGCTTCTTCCCAAGAAGATGCTTTTGCACCAGAAGCCATCGGATGTCCTCCGCCGTTATATTGCATTGCTAATTTATTTATAACTGGCCCTTTTGAACGAAGGCGAACACGAATTACATCGTCTTCCTCTAAAAATAGAACCCATGCCTTTAATCCGTCAATATTACCAAGCGCTCCAACAACACCAGATGCTTCAGAAGGAAGTACATCAAATTCTTCTAATACTTCTTTCGTTAATTTAATGTAAGCTGCTCCTTCTTCTACCATCGTAAAGTTTTGTAAAATATAACCGTTTAAACGAGCGATTTTTTCTTTTGTCTTATACATTTCATTGTATAAATCTGTGAATTTCACACCCATATCAACAAGCTCACTTACGTAAAGGAGTGTTTTTGCTGTTGTATTCGGGAATAAGAAACGACCTGTATCTCCAACAATCCCTGCTAAAATAAGGCGAGCTGCTTCTTTTGTTATTTTTAATCCTTTATCTTTTCCATAGTTATAAAACTCATAAATCATTTCACTTGTAGAACTTGCTGTCGTATCTACCCACGTAATATCTCCGTACGGATCTTCATTTGGATGATGATCAATTTTGATTAACATCTTCCCTTTTGTATAGCGTTGATCGTCAACACGTTCTTGGTTCGCAGTATCACAAACGATAACAAGTGCATTTTCGTATACGCTATCTTCAATATTATCCATTACTCGTAAGTATGCTAGTGACGGTTCATTGTACCCAACCGTATAAATATTTTTCTCTGGAAACGATTCTTGCAAAATCGTACCAAGACCGCCTTGTGAACCTAATGCATCTGGATCCGGACGCACATGACGATGAATAATAATTGTCTCAAATTCTTTAATTGCTCCTAAAATTTGCTCATGCATATGTATAATCTCCTTTTTATTCAACTTCTTCACTTTATCCTCCATTATAACGGAAAGTATTTCATACATGCGAACAATTGCTTTATAATAAAAATTAGAAAGTTTAGATATTTCTTTTTTCTTCACTATAATTTTTCACAAAGCGATGGGAGTGTGCATTATGCCAGTATTAGTCTTCTGTATTATCGTCTCATTTATGTTGTACCTCTTCTACAAAACAAAATACTTTCGTACAAACCGCCCAATGGAAAAAGGTTGGCTCTCAGGAAAATCCGCAATGGCACTCGGTTCATTCGTCTTATTCTTCGGGATAAACCAATTCTTTTTAGAACTTTCAACCGCTCGTATGATCGTCGGTGTTTTATTCGTTCTATTTGGTAGTACGAGTGCATTTAATGGATTTCGCCAATATAAACATTTCTTTCCATTAGCAGTTAAAGAAGCAGAAGCTTATGAAGCAACGTAAAAAAGCATCACCATTGTGATGCTTTTTTACGTCCTCTACTTTTTAAAATCATATATGCAACAAACGCAGAAGGTATATTAAATAGGTTGCCTTGCACATGAAAATGTAATTGTTCCTCTTCAAAAGACATTTTTTCATATAGTTCTCGCTGAGATAATCCTGTACGTTTCCTTTTTTCATGTAAACCTTGTAAATATAAATATTGGATCGGTATCATTACAAGAAAGTAAAATAGTGCGATACCACCAAAGAAGATTATTTCTGATGACATATTGCATACCGCCTCCTCAAAATCCATTTTCTTACAATACAATTGTAACATAGTCTACCATCTAAATAAATTAATATTCTGTCATTTAACATTATATAAATCACTCTCTACATAAAAAAAAGATGGAACAAACCAAAGCGGCTTGCTCCATCTTTTTATTTATCGATCAATTGCACCATAAGTAATGCTTTTCCAACAACATTACCTTCATGATGCACTTCTACATCAACCTTACCAAATTTACGCCCAATCTCTAATACTTTCGGATGAACCGATACAACATTATCAATTTGAACCGGCTTTACAAAATAAATTGTTAAGTTCTCAACAATTGAATCACTCTTCTTCTGAGCACGAATGACACGGTTTGTTGCTTCTGTCACAATTGTTGTAAATACACCGTAAGATAACGTTCCGATTGAATTCGTCATTTGTGGCGTCACTGAAAATTGATACAAATGCTCATTTTTTGCTTCTTTCGGCGTCATAAATTGATTCGTTACAATATCATCAATCGTTTCACCAACTTGTGGTTGACGCTGAATCATCTGTAATGCCTGAAGTACATCTTGACGACTAATGATACCTTGCAATTTATTTCCATCTTCCACAACAGGAAGTAATTCAATACCTTCCCATACCATCATACGCGCTGCAGCTGCGACAGACATCTTTCCATTTACCGTAATAGGGTGTTTCGTCATCACTTTATCAATTGGTGTATCTTTCGCAACACCAATCATATCTTTCGAAGTTACGATACCTAACACCTTTTTATTTTCATCCACAATTGGATAACGTCCATGCATCGTCTCTTCATTGTACTCATGCCATTTCTGCACGATATCACTAGGCTTTAAATATAGTGTTTCTTCAATCGGTGTTAAAATATCTTCAACGAGTACAATTTCTTTCTTAATAAGTTGATCATAAATTGCGCGGTTAATTAACGTTGCGACCGTAAATGTATCATAGCTACTCGAAATAATTGGCAACTTCAATTCGTCTGCTAACTTTTTCACATGCTCTTCTGTATCAAATCCACCTGTAATTAATACAGCGGCCCCTGTTTCTAATGCTAATTGATGCGCATTCGTACGGTTCCCGATGATAAGCAAGTTCCCCGCTTCTGTATAGCGCATCATCGCTTCTAATTTCATAGCCCCGATTACGAATTTATTTAATGTTTTATGTAGTCCTTCTCTGCCTCCAAGTACTTGACCATCGACAATGTTAACGACTTCTGCATATGTTAGTTTTTCGATATTCTCTTTCTTCTTTTGTTCAATTCGAATTGTTCCGACACGTTCAATTGTACTAACATATCCTTTATTTTCTGCATCTTTAATCGCACGGTAAGCTGTCCCTTCACTTACACTCAAATCTTTCGCAATTTGCCTTACAGAAATTTTATGCCCTACCGGTAGGCTATTAATATGTTCTAAAATTTGATTATGTTTGGTAGCCAAATGGTTTCACCATACTTTCTTTTCCCTAAATTCTTCATGTGTTGTATTCCCAGTATACTATATTTTCAAAACTGTTACACTCTCTCTTTGTATATCTGTACTATTTTTTTTATAACAAAATGACCCTTACATTCCACTAGTCCTTCCATTACAACAATGTAATGCTATTGTCATCTCGTTCGATAGTTCGTCCACACACTTCCATATACAATTAAGACAAGAAATAAAACAAAGGAGCGAATACATGATGAAAAAAATTTTAGAGGTTATAGGCGCAGTATTTTTAGCTTGTGTAGATGGGAAAAAAGTTGCAATGGATTTGAATGAAACTCCTGAACAGCCACGTTCAAAAAGAGAAGAGTCAACTAAACAAATACAGACTTTAAAAGCTGTACTACACGCATAAAAAGCCCTTCACTTGTCTTTTCAAATGAAGGGTATCTGTTTTATAGCGTAATACTTTCTCCAGCTTCTAATACTTTCCCTGTACAATTTTGTAGTTTTTCTACAAATTGATATGGATCCTGTTCAATAACTGGGAACGTATTGTAATGCATCGGTACAACAGTTTTCGCATGAATCCATTTTGCTGCTAAAACAGCATCTTCTGGTCCCATTGTGAAATTATCACCAATTGGTAAAAACGCTATATCTATATCATTCAGTTCCCCAATTAACTTCATATCAGAGAATAGAGCCGTATCCCCTGCATGGTAAACCGTTTTCTCTTCTGCTGTAAATAAAATACCCGCTGGCATACCTGTATATGTAATCGTCTTATTTTCTTCATCAATATAACTAGAGCCGTGGAATGCTTGTGTAAACTTCACTTTTCCGAAGTCAAATTCATGTGAACCACCAATATGCATCGGATGTGTTTCTACACCTTGCCAACTTAAAAATGTCGCTAGTTCAAATGGCGCCACAACAACTGCATTATTTTTCTTCGCAAGCTCTACTGTATCTCCAACATGATCACCATGACCGTGCGATAAAAGGATTGCATCTACTTTTACATCTTCAGCCTTTAAATCTGTTTTCGGATTTCCCGTTAAAAATGGATCAATTAAAATCACTTTTCCATTCGTTTCAATCTTTACAACTGAATGCCCATGATAAGATACTTTCATTATTACATTCCTCCCCTATTCACATTCTCACTTTTTATTCTACATGATTTTTCAATTCCCTGTCTTTTCTAACATCTATTTACTTGTCATAACGCTTTCTTCCGAGGTAAAGTTATATTTGTAATTAAATATCTCGGGGGTGCCAATCGATGAATGCTAGATTAGAAAATTTAATGCAATGGCTAAAAGAAAAAAACGTAGAAGCCGCGTTCTTAACTTCTACACCAAACGTTTTCTACATGACAAACTTCCACTGTGAACCACACGAAAGACTACTTGGTATGTTTGTATTCCAAGAAAAAGAGCCTATTTTAATTTGCCCTAAAATGGAAGAAGGCCAAGCACGTAACGCTGGATGGGCACATGAAATTATCGGATTCACTGATACTGACAGACCATGGGATATGATTGCAAAAGCAATTAAAGACCGTGGCATCAATGCAAATGCAGTTGCAATTGAAAAAGAACATTTAAACGTAGAACGTTACGAAGAATTAACAAAATTATTCCCAAATGCAGCTTTCAAATCAGCAGAGGAAAAAGTTCGCGAGCTTCGTTTAATTAAGGATGAAAAAGAACTTTCTATTTTACGTGAAGCAGCTAAAATGGCAGACTATGCTGTTGAAGTTGGGGTAAATGCAATTAAAGAAAACCGTAGCGAACTAGAAGTATTAGCAATTATTGAACACGAATTAAAAACAAAAGGCATACATAAAATGTCATTTGATACGATGGTATTAGCAGGTGCTAACTCTGCTCTTCCACACGGTATTCCAGGTGCTAACAAAATGAAGCGCGGCGATTTCGTACTATTTGACTTAGGCGTAATTATTGACGGTTATTGCTCTGATATTACACGTACAGTAGCATTCGGTGAACTTTCTGAAGAACAAACTCGCATTTACAACACTGTACTTGCTGGACAACTACAAGCAGTTGAAGCATGTAAACCAGGCGTTACACTTGGCGCAATTGATAATGCTGCTCGTTCTGTTATCGCGGATGCAGGTTACGGAGACTTCTTCCCGCACCGACTTGGTCACGGACTTGGAATTAGCGTTCACGAATATCCAGATGTAAAAGAAGGCAACGATTCTCTATTAAAAGAAGGTATGGTCTTCACAATCGAACCAGGTATTTACGTACCAAACGTAGGTGGCGTTCGTATTGAAGATGATATTTACATCACAAAAGACGGATCAGAAATTTTAACGAAATTCCCGAAAGAATTACAATTTGTAAAATAAGAAAAAGGCAGCTTAATTGCTGCCTTTTTCTATTTTTCTACTACTTTAAATTTCTCTACAATCATTTGTCCTGGGTAACTTTCAAGTATGTGAGAAGACCATACTTTTATTTTATCTCCTGTTTTTAATTGATTAGATGCGTTTTTCTCCTTAAAGCTCAACACTATATCTGATGGATGTTCTTTATTCATTTGTTGTTCTATATAATGTTGCAACTCTACTTTTGTATTAAACGTTTTATCACCGACAAAAAATACCGCATCATTTCTTACTATGACATACCCTTCTTCAGGTACTTTTTTTACCTCTACTTGTTTTGTAGTACACGCTGATAATATGATTAGAAATACACTAAAAAATATATACATAGAAACTCTCATATTCCTACTCATTTTTATCCCTCACTCTATGTATGCAATTTCCGCTTTAAAACCATCTTCTCTTCATACTTATCATCCCATTTAATCACAATCTCTATCGGTTCATCTTTAGATAGAGGCGCACAACTTACACAAGAAGATTTCATTTCAATCCTTGCTCCTTTATGAACTTCTGACGTTTCTGTCATTGTACTAAAGGTCCCATGAATAGAAATCTCCAAATTTTTAAATTCTGTATTTCCATCTCCGCCCTTATACTGAAACGTAAATATTCCATCTTCACTGTCATCCTTAATATGCCCTTTATATTGCCCCGTCCAACTTTTGCTCTCGCTAGAAAAAGTAACATACGGAATCGAACAACTTCCTAAAAAGAAAATACTTATAAAAAAGAATAATGCTCTCTTCATAATGCCCTCCATTCAAAAGCACTTATTTATCCCGCATTAACGGGCAGTAAGACTCCCCACCTCAAAATTCGGTGAAAGCAAAGAAGTTAGGTGGGGGATGAATACCCCCTACTGATTAAAGCTTCACTTTATTGTCTATTTCTTCCTTTTATTATATTATTAAAATGCAGAATTTTCTAAAATAGGAGGTTTATATGTTACAACAACAGTTAGAAGAAATTCGTAATAAAAATTACATACTGGACAACACAATTCATATCAATTCTTTAAGTTCCAATATGCTTGAACATATCGGTGTTACTGATAGTTATTTAAGGGATAAACTTATTTACTCTACTTTTTATCATCTCATCAAGAAGGGCTATATTTCATACTCACACTTGCAGAAACTATTATTAGAAAGCATCAGTGATAAATATTTATTGTATAAGATTCATTCGGATGACGAAGATGCGGTATTTACCCGTGCATTTACGACATTATTAATTGCGCTCATTATTGATGCGGATACAAATCATAATTTCTTATCACAGACTGATATATTAAATGTAAAAGATCAATTAATTTTATATATGAACAAAGAGCACGACTTACGAGGCTATGTCCAAGAACGTGGCTGGGCGCATAGTGTCGCTCATGCTTCCGATACATTTGAAGCGCTTGTGAATAGTCCTAAACTGGAAATTTTATATTACGAAGAAATATTACAAACTTTATTAAACAAAGTTTGTGTTCATTCCATCTATTACAAATACGAAGAAGATGAGCGTCTCGTTTATCCAATTGTCGCAATGCTGCAAAATGGCCTAAAGGAAGAAGTACTCATATTAGCCCTTCGTGATTTAGCAACTCAATTACAAGTTCAAAAATCAACGCTACATATTGAATCATACGAATTTCTATACGGAAATATAAAAGCTTTCTTACGTAGCTTATTTTTCAGATTACGTACAATGTCTATATGTAAGGAAACTGAATACGAAATTGAAAAGTTACTACAAGGACTTCGCCAATATTACTAAAAAAGAAGGCCACTCAAAAAGTGCCTTCTTCTATTTCACTAATATTTAATTGAAATTTTACGATCCAAACTGAGAAAAGGTGGACAAGAAGCGCAAACGCCATACATGCTCCGCTTAAAAAAGTTAGTATAGGATGCGAATACACGTGCCCCAATCCATAGGATATCGCCACGAAAAACATTGTTATGTAAATATAAATTGCTCCATGTATTTGCCTCATATAAACCTCCTTTTCCCATATTATAACATAAATTTTCTGATTATTCACATTAATTACTTGTAATCAATATTTCTCAACTGTTACACCTCTAACAGCCGCCTTAATATACGGTGCTCCTTGTAAACTTTGTAAATCCTCTGTTTTTCCTGTTACGACTACACCGTATATTGGTAGGTCTTTTCATTATAGTTTGTCCTAAAATGCTCTTGAAATCCCCCTTTATTTTCACTTGAAAATATCCAAATACAGCTTTTCTTTTTTAAAATTTTGCATAATAAAAAGCACATCTATTTTAATGTGCTTCTCCAAAAAACACCATTCTATTATTTCATCGCTTCCTTCACAACATCTTGAATCATAACAACTTCTGTTTTCATATCAACAGACGGTGCTTCTTCATCAATACACTCATACCAAAACGCTACATGCTTTTTATCAATTTCATGATGAGAATTTTCGACAAGAGCCTCGCCTTCTCCTTGGACAGAATACCAATATAAGTATTCTTCTCCATCTCTTATTTCCCGGAAAATTGTCTCTACGTACATTTTCTCGTCGTTTAGTGTCAAAAGCACTTCTTTCATATTGTCATTAAGAAGCTGCATCCATTCATCTACACGATGACTTTTACCTTTTTTCACTTTAAATCTCGTTAACTCCACATTCACTTTCATTCCCCCGTTCTCTTACGTACAAACAAACCATATTCTATTGGATGATGAAAACTTAATTTACTAGCTAATTTTTGCGAAGAAATATTGTCTACATAACAATCCCAACACGGTGTAATATCATTTTGTATACAATGTTCAATGAAACGTGTTGCGACAGCTTGAGCTAACCCTTTCCCTTGATACGCTTCATGCGTCACGATATCAATTTCAGCAAATCCATTCCCACTAAATATCGAAACACATTCCGCTACAGTCATCCCATTTTGTTCTATACAAAATCCAAAACCATCATTCAAAAATGCTTCATTTGATCCCCAATATTCTTTATAATACGCCTGTGTAAATTCATTACTTCGTTCTATATCTCTTCTATCAATACGCTTCACTTCATATGTATGTTTGTTACACTCTCGCTTTCTCTCTTCAAAGATTACTCTTTGAAATTTCATTCGCGGGATTTTCCGAAGCACATTACTAAAACGCTCTTCTAACATCATTTCCCACTCTTCACTCGAAGTGAACAATGTAAATCTTTTCTCTGTTTTTTCAATGGCCGTTTTTATATACGAAAATACATCTTCGTTATAACTTTCATCTTGCGTATTACCAAATAAATAATGAATGCCATTAGCTGTGATAATTAGTCCTGCTGTTAACTCCTCGTTTGCAAAAACCCTACCATCTATCGTTTGATCACATACTGCATAAGCAAAAGTTGTGGTTCTTGTATTACTTTCTAAAATCGAAAGTATTTTTCTATACTGGGCTACAGATAATTTCCTCATAATTGCTCCACTATAATCGTATCAGCCTCTATATTTTCAAAACAAAGATTTACAGTTCTCTTGAATGCTCTCGTTCTATGAATCGTACATGCTGGAATTAAGATAGAATCATTCGGCTTTAAAACCGCTGTTTCTCCGTCTTGAAAATCGATAAGTAATTCTCCCTCTAACACAATAAATAACTCATCCGAATTAGAATGATAGTGCCAATCATATTCACCAGTAAATACAGCGATTCGTAAGCAATGACTATTTACATTTGAAACGACGAAGTTTTTATGTTGATCTTGAATGCCCTTTGTTAATTCAATTAAATTCACAGTTTCCATCTTTCGTCTCATCCTTTCATTAGTCGTTCTTCTGAAAAAACAACTTAGTCTCCTCCACCTCCGCAATCTCCTCCACCATCAATTGAGCTGCTACAATCGTTGCTACTGTAGTCACCAAATCCACTTGATGAACTTGAAGCGTATGAAGATTTCTTTCTCTTTTTTCTTTTCCTATCTCTCTTACGTTCATGACTAGGCCATACTGTATCAAAGAATATAACGAATAAAACTAATTCTATTACGGCAAGTATAACCTCTAAAATACTCTCAATAATATTCGGGGTTATCCCAAAACTGTAAAGCACCCCAAATGAACCCATACACAAAATCACATACAGAACCATACAAACATACCGAAACGTTTTTTCTATCATAATGACTATTTTTTTTGAAGTTGGAATGTTCTGTTCCTGTTTTTTCTTTATATATTTTTGTCTCTTAGCTTGCTTTTTCTTCTTATTTTTTCTCCCCATTGAATCCCCTCTTTTTATTTTATAATTCTAAATTATCACAACTACTATCTATTAACATCAATAAGTAACAATTTTTTACATATTATTCCCTAAAAAAAGACCCTCCTCATAAGAGGAAGGTCTCTAATGTATCTCTATTATGATAAAGCAGGAGCTTTTTCAAGAAGCTCTTTTGCATCAGCGTATTGTAAGCCGTGTGCTTCTGCAACTGCTTCGAATGTTACATATCCATCTAATGTGTTAATACCTTTTAGTAATGCAGAATTGCCTAAGCAAGCGTCTTTATAGCCTTTGTTAGCAATTTGTAATGCATATGGTACTGTTACGTTTGTTAATGCAAGAGTTGATGTACGTGGAACCGCACCTGGCATATTTGCAACTGCATAATGAACAACGCCATGTTTTTCGTAAGTTGGGTTGTCATGAGTTGTAATACGGTCAGTTGTTTCGAAAATACCACCTTGGTCAATCGCAATATCTACAACGACAGAACCTGGTTCCATTGATTGAATCATTTCTTCTGTTACAAGTTTTGGCGCTTTTGCACCTGGAATTAATACCGCACCAATAACAAGATCAGATTCTCTTACTGCTTCTGCAATGTTGTAAGGATTAGACATTAACGTTTTTACTTGGTTACCGAAAATGTCATCTAATTGACGAAGACGTTCTGCACTTAAGTCGATGATTGTTACATCTGCACCTAAACCTACTGCAATCTTCGCTGCGTTTGTACCAGCTTGACCACCACCGATAACTGTTACTTTGCCGCGTTTCACCCCTGGAACGCCTGCAAGTAAAATACCTTTACCACCTTTGTTTTTCTCAAGGAACTGTGCACCGATTTGTGCAGACATACGACCAGCTACTTCACTCATAGGTGCAAGTAATGGTAAAGAACGATTGTCTAATTGTACTGTTTCGTATGCAATTGATACCACTTTGTTATCAATTAATGCTTTCGTTAATTCTGGTTCTGGAGCTAAGTGTAAGTATGTGAATAAAATTAAACCTTCGCGGAAATTACCGTATTCACTTGCAACTGGCTCTTTTACCTTCATAACCATATCTTGGTTCCATGCTTCTTCAGCAGTTTCAACAAGTTTCGCACCAGCTTGTACGTATTCTTCATCTGTAAAGCCAGATCCTAAACCTGCTCCTTTTTGAACAAAAACTTCATGACCATTTTGTACTAAATGTACTGCCCCCGCTGGCGTCATTGCCACACGGTTTTCATTGTTTTTAATTTCTGTTGGAATACCGATACGCATTATTAGTTCCCCCTTGAGTTATGAAATGACCCCTGAATCATTTTTTAAAGCGCTTTCTACGCCCTTATATTCTAACATAATATCTCAATATTTGACAAAAAAATAACACAAGTTTTCCGATAGATTTAATATTACATGAAAGGACAGTATTATCCGCATCTCTTAGTATGAAAGATAAACTGTCCAATTATTTAAAACTCCATTTTATTTTGTTCTATCGATGTCTATGAATAACATCCACTGCACCAGTCACTTCAATAATTGTACCGGTAATCATATCGGAATCGTCCTCACATAAAAACGAAATCGTTCTTGCGATATCTTCACCTGTTCCAGATCTACCAATTGGTGTGTTATGACTTTTCAGCTGGCGTGCTTCTTGAATTGTCGCCTCTTTCATTTCACCAATAATATCACCAGGACATACCATGTTCGCAGTAATACCGTATTCCGCTTCTTCGTAAGCAACTGTTTTCGTTAATGAAACAAGTCCTACTTTTGCTGCCGCGAAAGCTGAGCGATAAATCCATCCCGGTGCACTATCTGCCCCTTGAAATCCGTAATTAATAATACGGCCAAAGTTCTGTTTTCTCATGACCGGAACGACAAGTTTTAATAAATGAAATACCGCTGTTAAATTGCCCTGAATCATTTCATTCCATTCTTCTTCTTCATAATCGACTAACTTTTTCCGTTCAAATACATATGGACCAGCATTATTAATTAAAAAGTCAATTTTGCCAAAACGGCTCATCGCTTCTTCTACTATTTTATGTAAATCTTCCTTTTTCGTGACATCCGCTTGCACGAATTGTAGACGCTCTTCCATATTTTTATATGTTTCTTTCATCGTTTCCATAGCCGTTATATCGCTATGATATGTTACTGTTACTGAATAGCCTTTAGCCAATAATTTTTCTGTTACTTGCTTTCCTAAACCTTTCGTACCGGCTGTAATGAGCGCATGTCTCACAAAACTGCCCCCTTTTAAATTGCTATAGTTCATATGTAACAAGTTCTCGCACCAATTACAACTAAAATGAATTAAAACAAAGTTTTCAAAATTCTGTAACGTTTCCGACAAGCACATTACCAAAATTTGTTTTATAATAAAGTTGTAAAAGGTAATAAAAATGATTGGGAGGAATTTACTATGAATAATACATATACAAATATTTTAATCGCGGTGGACGGTTCTAAAGAAGCAGAAAAAGCCTTTAAAAAAGCAATTCAAGTCGCAAAACGAAACAACGCAACATTAACAATTGCTCATATCGTTGATGTAAAAGCATACTCAGCAGTAGAAGCTTATAGCCGCGCAATTGCTGAACGTGCAAATCTATTTGCAGAAGACTTATTAGAAGACTACAAAAAAACTGCGCTTGAAGCTGGTCTTGAAAATATTGAAACTGTATTAGAGTTTGGTAATCCTAAATCAAAAATTTCAAAAGAAATCGCTCCAAACCATAAAGTAGATTTAATTATGTGTGGTGCAACTGGTTTAAATGCTGTTGAGCGTTTCTTAATCGGTAGCGTCTCTGAACATATTATTCGCTACGCGAAATGCGATGTCCTTGTTGTTCGTGGTGATGAGGAGCAAGGTGATCTTTAATTCATAAATAAAACACCAAGTCCACATGTTTTACCGAAGGATACGGAAAATTAAGTTCGAGGCCCGAATGAACAATAAATACATGTTGTTAAACAATGATAATAAACGAAAAAGGAGTGGGTAATCCACTCCTTTTTTTCACGACATGCCTTTATTCATAGGAATAAGTCTGCTCTGTTTTTTCTCTATTCTTGCATGGATTTTAAAATCCTCATTTTTCAATTGATTGTTTAATCAAGTTTACACTGTATTCTACTTAATTCTTTGAACAATTGGATGGTCGTCTTTTAGTTGCAACAAATCCCATAAATTCCCGTATAAATCCTTGAATACTGCAACTATTCCATATTCTTGCTCTTTCGGCTCTCTTACAAATTCTATTCCTCTTGAAATCATTTCATTATAATCTCTCCAAAAATCGTCAGTATTTAAGAAAAGAAAAACTCTGCCGCCTGACTGGTTACCAATAAAAGAATCTTGCTCCGGTTTAGATGCTCTAGCCAGTAATATTGTGGTGCCGACTGAACCAGGAGGTGATACCACTACCCATCTCTTGTTTTGCTCTGGCTGATATATATCTTGGACTAGTGTGAAATTTAGTTTCTTTGTATAGAACTCTATTGCCTCATCGTAGTCTTTTACTACTAATGCGATATGAACTATTGATTGAACCATTATTATCCCTCCTATTATTACTGAATAAGCAAATTATAGTATAACATTTCTTACTTTAATCTATCTGTTAGTTTAATAACACAGGCTCTTGTTTTTCTTCATTTCACATACTTCACTATAAATACAAGACAAACAACCACTACAACAGCTACTGCCAACACATAAGGCGGAAGAAACTTCAAAGACCATAACGCCATCATGATTGTCGCAATCGTTAAGTACGCTTGCTTTGCATCTTCTGTCATTTTTTTACGAAGTAAGAAAACGTACAAATAGCCAATTGGCGGCGTAATAAAGCAAAGAACGTATATGATTTTTGATTTTAAATACCACTTTTGTTCTCCAAGTTTCTTTATATCCCCTTCAATTCTCTTACTCTCTTGTTCTCTCACTTCTTCTACAAGCGGGACTTCCTCTTCTCCTCGCTTTTCTTTCATATAAGGAAGAAAGTGCATAAAAAAATAATATGCGAATACGAACGCTCCAAATCCAATATTTAATCTTTCTAATGGAATATGTTCACTAAAAAAAGCAGCAGTAAGCACTAAAGACAAACAGTACGTCATCATCCAAAATGAACGTTTTCTCTTTTTCCGTTCCATTTCTTTTTTGCCTTGTATATCTTTTCTTTTCGAAAGCCATATAGAAATAAAGCAATCTACTACAAATAGAGCAAAAATAAATATCACAACGTGTACTGTTTCTACATCCTCAAATGAAAAGATATTTGGGAATGCAACATGTAATACAATTAATGTGTACAAAATTAGCCCTATAAAATAAATACGTCTCATTTTCCATCCCTTTCTTATTTCCTAACATTACGTTAACATACATTTTTTAGAAATAGACGGACAAAATATATATGTTGAAAAAAGGAGGATGCTATATGGATGATTCTGAACGCATTATTTTAGACGTGAACGGCAAAGAAATTGAAATGCTAGATACGATTCGCACTCATTTTAAAGAGAAACACGGCGTTGAACTAAGTAATGGTGCATTACTTCGTGATTTGATGGATATTGAGTATATTCGAATTACAGAAGATCGACATAAGTATGATTAAGCGATGAAATTTTAAGCCTAGAACAGACTGTTCTAGGCTTAATTACATTCCCACTAAAAATGTTATAATTAGGAAAAATACGTGTGGAGGATACCAAAATATGAAATCTGAAAATATCTCAAAGCATTTTCATACGTTACATGTACAAAGAAGCCAGTTCCTTCCTCATCTCCATTCACTATCTCAAGAACAACTGTGGTATCAGCAAAAGAATGGAAAATGGTCTATTGGAGAGCATTTTTATCACCTATATTTAATTGCAAAAATGCTAAAAGTAGCGATTAAATTCTCTTTCACTCTTATCCCTTATGCCAAGCTCAGAAGAAACACCCCATTTGCAACTGACATACATGACATTTATGCCGAATATAAAGAAAAGCATGGCAAAGGAATGAAAGCACCTTGGATTTTAATCCCTTCAAAAAAAGTCTATCAATCTATGAATGTAACTCAATTAGAAGAATTACTTACACGTGAAACAAATGAAATAAAAAAACTCGTTCAAAATATAGAAGAAAATATTGCAGGGCATATCGTATTTTTAGATCCAATTGCTCACTATCCTAATTTGATTCAATCTATTCAACTATTAGCGATACATGAGAAACATCATTTTATGATTATGAAATGATAAATACTCCTGTAAAAATCTAAATACAAAAAGGTAAGGTACTTTCTATAAAAAGCACCTTACCTTCTATCTCATACATCATTTAATTCCTACAAATTCTCCGACTAACCCTTTCGCCTTCTCCAAAGCTTTTTCAATTTGCTCAAACCCAGTCCCGCCAGCACTATTACGGCGCTTTACAGCGGCATACGGCGAAAGAACTTCATACAAATCTTCTTCAAATAACGAACTCATTTCTTTATACGTTTCAAATGGTACATCTAATAAATAAATTCCTTTTTGTGTGCAATGTAGAACTAACTTCCCAACAATTTCATGAGCTTGACGGAATGGCAGTCCTTTACTTGCTAAGTAGTCCGCAATTTCTGTTGCGTTAGAGAAATCTTGGGTCACAGCTTGCCCCATTTTTTCTTTGTTTACAGTCATCGTTTCCAGCATGCCTGCCATAATATGAAGGCATCCTTCTACTGTTTTTACTGTATCAAACATTCCTTCTTTATCTTCTTGTAAGTCTTTATTGTACGCGAGCGGTAATCCTTTCATTACTGTAAGTAAACTGAATAAATTACCGTATACTCTGCCTGTTTTACCGCGGATTAGTTCCGCCATATCTGGATTTTTCTTTTGCGGCATAATGCTGCTTCCCGTTGCGTATTGATCGCTCATTTCAATAAATTGAAACTCTTGGCTACTCCATAAAATAAGTTCTTCGCAAAAGCGTGATAAGTGCATCATGAGCATAGATGAGTTACTTAGGAACTCCAATATGAAATCACGATCGCTTACTGCATCTAAACTATTTTCATAGATTCCATTAAATCCAAGAAGCTCCGCACTATATTCACGATCAATCGGGAATGTTGTCCCAGCTAACGCTCCTGCTCCTAATGGCGAAATGTTAATACGCTTTAACGAATCTTCATAACGATTCACATCACGCTCTAACATCCAAAAGTAAGCAAGAATATGATGTGCAAATGATATAGGCTGCGCACGTTGCAAGTGCGTATAGCCAGGCATAATTGTTTCAATATTATTTTCTGCTTGATGAACAAGAACAGTTTGCAATTGTTTTGTAGCTTTTATAATATCTTCTACCTTTTCTTTTACATACAAATGCATATCTGTCGCTACTTGGTCGTTACGGCTTCGGCCTGTATGAAGTTTCCCTCCTACTTCACCAATTTTTTCGATTAACATCTTTTCAATGTTTAAATGAATGTCCTCAGCTTCAACTGAGAAATGTAACTTATTTTGTTTCGCTTCTTCTAATAAATATTGAAGACCTAGCTTTATTTTCTCGGCTTCTTCTTTCGTAACGATGCCTTGCTTTGCTAGCATCGTTACATGTGCAATACTCCCATATATATCTTGATTGACTAATTGTTGATCGAAGGAGATGGACGCTCCAAACTCTTCAACCCACGCTTCCGCTTCTTCTGTAAAACGTCCGCCCCAAAGTTTGCTCACGCTTCCACCTTCTTTTGATTCACTTGGCTGTATACTTTCGTTGGTAAACCGAATAATGAAATGAATCCAACTGCTGCATCATGATTAAATTCGTCCTGGGCAGTATATGTTGCTAATTTTTCATCGTATAAAGAGTATTCAGATTTACGTCCTTCTACAATCGCATGACCTTTAAATAATTTCACACGCACTGTACCTGTTACATTCTTTTGCGTTTCTTGTAAAAATGCATGAAGCGCTTGTTTTAAAGGCGAGAACCATAAACCATTATAAATAAGTTCTGTTATTTTCTGTTCAATCACCGGTTTAAAATGTGCTACTTCTTTCACGTGTGTTAAATCTTCCAACTCTTTATGCGCTGTAATTAACGTCATTGCTGCTGGGCATTCGTATACTTCACGAGATTTAATACCGACAAGACGGTTTTCTACGTGATCGATACGTCCAACGCCATGTTTTCCAGCAAGGGCATTTAACGCTTTAATTAGTTCTGACAGTGAATATGAAGTACCATTTAAAGTCATCGGCACTCCTGCTTCAAATCCAATTTCTACAAACTCTGGTTTATTCGGTGTATCTTCTAATGCTAATGTCATTTCGTATGCATCTTCTGGCGGCGCTGCCCATGGATCTTCTAAAATTCCACATTCGTTGCTGCGTCCCCATAAGTTTTGATCGATTGAGAATGGGCTATCTAAATTAATTGGAATTGGTACATCGTTTTCTTTTGCATATGCAATTTCTTCTTCACGTGACCACTTCCATTCACGTACAGGCGCAATCACTTCTAAATATGGATTCAATGCTTGAATAGAAACTTCAAAACGAACTTGGTCATTCCCTTTCCCTGTACATCCGTGTGCAACTGCAGTTGCACCTTCTTGTTCTGCGATTTCTACTAATTTTTTCGCAATAAGTGGACGAGATAATGCAGAGACAAGAGGATATTTCCCTTCGTATAACGTGTGTGCTTGCATCGCCATCAATGCATATTCATTCGCGAATTCTTCTTGAACATCAATCATATACGATTTAATTGCACCTACTGAAAGTGCTTTTTCTTTTACAAACGCTAAGTCTTTTCCTTCTCCTAAATCTAAACAAAGCGCGATAATATCATAATTCTTCTCTTGTAACCATTTAATTGCAACGGAAGTATCAAGACCTCCGGAATATGCTAATACAACTTTTTTCTTCTCCATTTTGCATCCCCCTAAAGAATAAATATTCATTATTTCTTATAATAATTCAAACTTTAACACCTTTCATAAAATGAATCAAGGGGAATTCATAATTTTTTTTCAAACAATTTCGTCGAATTTCTTTCTTTTTTTATGTAAAATAGAGGCAGGAAATTGGAGGTGTGTCTATGGAAAAGTATTTTATATACAATGAACATCTAGGAATTGCAGTGCCAAACATACAAGAAGAATGGGAAGACATCTCTGAAAAAACACAGCATGGTATTTTATTAAAATGGGAGCAAATTCGCGGAAAAATACCTGATCGTATAAAAGAGCTTGAACATTACATTAATCAAAAACAACATCGTTTAAATAACGAAGATAATTTTGAAATTTCCTGTAGGCTTAATTCTGAAATAGCTGATTTAGCCTCTATTATTAACGACCTTTGGCTTTGGTATCGCCTCACTCAAAATGTATCTGAGGGAAAAGCACACCAATGAAAAAAGCATGCCCCTCATTCACTTTGGGTCATGCTTTTTTGTCGTGACAAGCTTTGCAATATATTTCTTGCGCCGTTTTTGCTAAACATACATCAAACGGACCTACTAATATACTTCTTTCTTTCGGCAACTTCACAAAAGCAACTAGCTCTTCTTCATATTCAATCTTTTTCTGACATGAAACGCATTTTAATTCTCTTCTTTTAAACATGTCTTTTAGCATATCTCCACTCTCCCTTTCATCTATCTATATTAATATAACATGTAAAAAAATGACACATTACAAAGTAAGGTATTCATATACTATGTACAAAAGGAGGCCTCAAAATGATGCGAGCTTTCATTATTATCGCTTTAACATTTTTAAGTGTGATTAGCTGGGATGCATTTTTTAAAGATAAAGGTGACGAAAACAATACAACTGAATAAAAAACCATCTTTGCTTACTTATTGGACAAACTTCTAAAAACTGTCCAATCCTACAAAATAAGTTAGGCTTTTCTACAAAAATATTTAAACATAACAATTTTTGTAGATTCCCTCCGTTTATTGTCGGTTTCCATCCGCATACATTTTTTGAAAGTATGATATAATAATATAAATCTTGAAGGAAGGGATTTTGATATCATGATCGCTCGAAGGAGCATGTGGCATCGTATTGACGAATCATACACGTAGCGTATTTTTCAGCTCAGATACTTTAGTCTAGCGAAAAAAATACGAGAGTGGGGAAATTATGATTGCCCGAAGGATAATTTGGCAAAAAAAAGACTCTTCTTACACGTAGCGTTTTGTTTAGGACTTAATTGTTATTAGCTAAACAAAACAAAGAAGAGCAGGATTGCTAAATGACGAATCCTACTCCACGTTTTGTTTAGTCGTTTTAAGACTTAAACTAAAACGAAGGTAGGGAGAATTGATGGACGAGAGGATTATTCGTTATTTCTTCAGCGACATATAGCGTAGTTAGTTTTTTCGTAAACTAACTGAAAGCTACATGTGAGCTCGTAGTTAGTTTACAACACAAAAAAGACTACTAACTACGGAAAGAAGGAATAACGATGAGGAACATCCAAAGTCGACAAATTATTAAAGAAGTTTTTATGGTTTTAATCGGTTCATTTATTTTAGCGGCAGCGCTATATCACATTCACTTCCAAAACCACTTAACAGAAGGTGGCTTTGTAGGTATTGCACTATTCATCCAAAATTTTTATGATATTTCACCATCTATTTCAACTGTAATAATGGATATCCCAATTATTTTACTGTGCGCTTCATTTTTAGGTAAAAAAATGGTTGGCTATTCATTTTTAGGTTCAATTTCATTCGGAGTATTTTATTCCCTTATGGAAAATTATTCTCCATTTACGGTAGATTTATCAAACAATTTATTTATAGCTGCAATAGTTGGCGGTGCTTTAGCTGGTATTGGACTCGGTTTTATATTGCGATTTGGCGGTGCAACCGGTGGAGACGATATTTTAACAATTGTATTAAGTAAACGAACTCGTTTTACAATTGGGCAAATTTTCTTCGTCTTTGACGCGATTGTTCTTGCGCTTTCATTATATTATTTAAATTGGACAGAAATTGCTTTTACTATTCTTTCAATTGCCGTACAGGCAAAAACATTGGATTTAATTTATTATCCAAAAGCAGAAAAAGCAGCAGAAAAGCAACCAGTATCTATTCCAATGACCAAAAAACATGCAACAAATTAAAAAAGCGAAAGGCTTCGGCCTCTCGCTTTTTTTATGATTTTTTTTCTTTCTCCATTATGTGGCGCACTTGATAAAATCGATTCGCAAATTCAGTAACATTTCTTGTTAAACGATAATTTACTGTAGATCCGATTGCCATTCCGATGACTGGGATACCTTGGAATAATTTACGACGAAGAGCATAAATTGAAAATGTTTTCAAAATTTGCTTTAACAAAACTTCGGTAGAGGCTGTTTGTAACACTGCTTCGTCTCCTTCATAAAAGAACGAATCTTCTTGCTCCAGCTCTCGTAGCAAGTTGTACCAAGCGTATTGCTGAAGTCTTCCTGGCAGTAATGACGCATGAAACACCTTTAGCGCCAGCATCATTTCGTAAGGCTTGTTCACATCATGCCCAAACGATGTTGCAATAAGTTGGACAGCCTTCACATTTAACGCAATCATAACTGGAAAATCAGCTGTCAATAATAATAAGCCTCCAGCACCCGTTGCTCCGCCTTGCACGAATGAATATAGACGATGACGTGCTGTTTGTTGCTCTGCTATGTATGTTAACTGATCAATAGATAATGCTTTCAAATCTTCAAGTTGTTCAATTGATTCATTAAATAATCTCGATGTTCCTAAAATACGATTACGTGCATCTAATTGTGATTGTGAACTTTGAATCAGTGCATGCAAATGAAAAAGCCATCCATCTGCTTTCGTAAAGAATTCTTTTCGTTTTTTCTCAGGTAATTTCGCAACTGTAGTATGTAACCATTTATCAAACACTTTTTGAAAATCGGTCGCTTCTTGCTCAACTAATTGCGCTTCCCATTCCTTTATATTGTCTAAAATGGCTTGTTCTCGCTTCGATCGCATCGTAACAACCACCTCGTTCGATTTTTTTCTATTGTAACATATATCTGCTTATTCTTCGCAAATATACTTGTCTATCTCTATTCACATACCATTTTTTAATGACATAAAATATTAGCAAAAAGGATGAGATGAATCACATGAATCTATCCAATATAAAACAAAAGTATAATGCTGTATTTAGCTTAGGACAAAACTGCTGGCCTGCTTGGGCTTTATATCAACTAGGATTATCCCCATTTTTTGGCGTTATTGATTTTATGCTAAGTCCTTCATTAGAGAAAGTAAATTTATTATTACAAAATCGCTTTCACCGTTTTTTAGAATTAGAAAATTTGTCCTTCATCTCATTTTGGGATGATGATGCGAAATTAAGACTACGAGACAACATTTATGAAATTGACTCCTGCCATGACTTTAAAACAGATGTAAATACACCAACTTCGTGGCCTTCTTATACAGATATTAAATTAAATTATGAGCATCGGATTAATCGTTTTCTAACTACAGTAGAAATGGAAGAATCCATATTGTTTATTCGAACCGGGGGAACATATGGAGAAGCACTTTCTCTTGAACAAATTTTATCTCAAATGGTCAAGCATAACTTCTCCGTCCTTTTATTACTTCCTGCCGATGTACCAACTATCACTGAAGAAGATTGGGGATTACAAAACATTTGCGTTATAAAATGCCCAGTAATGGATATATACCAGTACAATGAAGCATTTTGGAAAGAACTATTAGACGGTATTACAATTAGCTCAACAACGTGAAAAAAAGGTGATTTTCTCTATATTTCAACTTATAATTATCCACATATAAGTGAATAAGGAGCGATCACATTCATGTACCCACGTGCAAAATCCTTTGGTATTGTTATACATCACGATCGACTTCTACTACAAGAATATAATATAGACAATGAAACCTATTACCGTCCTCTTGGTGGATCAATTGAACTCGGAGAAAAATCAGATGAAACAGTTATTCGAGAGTTTAATGAAGAGCTTCATACAGAAGTAGAAATTATCGATTATTTAGGTTGCTTAGAAAACATCTTTCATCTAGATGAGGAAATTGGTCATGAGATTATTCAACTATATTCTTTGCGTTTATTAGACAGATCACTATATGAAATGGAAATAGTGAATATACAAGATGAGCAAACAGCGTCATATGCAAAATGGGTTCCCATTACTGCATTCATTCAGAAGGAAAAATTATTATATCCAGATGGAATTTTAAAATATATTAAAAATAAAAAAGACGAAATCCTATAGGATCTCGTCTTTCTTTTCATATATTAACCAATATCTCCAAGACGTAGTACGTCACGAGCGATCATAACTTCTTCGTCAGTTGGAATTACGATAATTTTTACTGGAGAGTGAGGGAAGCTGATGAATGCTTCTTCACCGAATACGTTATTGCGTTTTGCATCGAAGTATACGCCCATGTACTCAAGGCCTTCTAATACGCGCTCACGAATAATTGCACTGTTTTCACCTACACCAGCTGTAAAGATGATAGCGTCAACGCCTTTCATACGAGCTGTGTAAGAACCGATGTATTTATGGATACGGCTTACGAACACGTCAAGTGCTACTTTCGCACGGTGGTCGCCTTCTTCTTCTTTCGCAATGATGTCACGTAGGTCACTAGAGTAACCAGTAAGACCTAACATACCACTCTTCTTGTTTAATACGTTAACTACTTCTTCTACAGTTTGACCTGTTTTTTCCATGATGTATGGAATTAACGCAGGGTCAATGTTACCAGAACGTGTACCCATTGTTACACCAGCAAGTGGAGTGAAGCCCATAGAAGTATCGATAGACTTACCGCCTTCTACTGCTGCGATACTTGCACCGTTACCTAAGTGACAAGAAAGTAGGCTTAAGCTTTCAATTGGACGACCTAATAATTCAGCCGCACGCTCAGTTACGTATTTATGAGAAGTTCCGTGGAAACCGTATTTACGGATACCAAATTTCTCATAGTACTCATATGGTAAGCTGTATAGGAATGCAGATTCCGGCATTGTTTGGTGGAATGCTGTATCGAATACTGCTACTGCTGGTACGTTTGGTAATACTTCTTGGAATGCTTTAATACCAACAAGGTTTGCTGGGTTGTGAAGTGGTGCTAAATCGCTTAATTCTTCGATTTCCGCTAATACTTCATCAGTAATTAAAACAGAATCCGCAAATTTTTCGCCGCCGTGTACAACACGGTGACCGATACCGCCAATCTCATCAAGAGATTTTACGATTCCGTTTTCAGTTAATTTGCTAAGAAGCATGTTAACTGCTACTGCGTGATCTGGGATGTTTGTAATTTCTTTTTGTTTTTCGCCATCTACAGTAATAGTGAAGATACTATCTTCTAAACCGATACGTTCTACTAAACCTTTTGTTAATACTGTTTCACTTGGCATTTCAAATAATTGGAATTTTAAGGAAGAGCTTCCTGCGTTAATCGCGATGATTTTTGACATCTAGTCTTTCGCCCCTTTTTCTCTTGGTAGTTGTGTGGATCATTCCACAAACCGCTCGATTTTATCTAATTAAATTCACTCACTATGAAAACGTTTCATCATCAGTAAATTTTATACTCACGATTTTAATTTAAACATCGTCCGACATATATTTCAAGTGAAAAAATTGTAACACCAAGAAAAAAAATATATTACAGATTTCAAAAAAATTCAGTTAAATCTTGTATATATTAAAAAATATGACATATTCTATACAACTGTACTACATTAATCACTAACCCTGTTACATATATATCGTGTTACTTTTGTGTTGCAAACCAAGTATTTAATTGATCCATAATGTTCTCCATAGCCTTCATATTAGAGAATTTAGGTAATTCCACTAGTAGTGCCTGTTTCGGCATTGTTACACCTTGGCCTTTCTTTTGGAGAACAAATATACTTTTTGCATTTTTCTCGTTTTTAAACATGGAAACAGGTAGCTGTAACAAACCTTGAATAAAGCATGTTTCTTTAATAAATGCATGTAGTTTCGGCGCTTGATCACTTTCAAAAATAAAGTTTGGTACTAAGAAGAATAAATACCCGCCTTCTTTCGTATGTTTCACACTTTGTTCAATAAATAAGTGATGCGCATATGACATTCCTTCATCTGCTTTTAACTTATATTCACTCGCACTGATTTCGTTTGGATAATAACCAATTGGTAAATCTGAAACGACTGCATCAACTGGATCGATATAAAGTGGTGCTAGTCCATCTTGATGGAAGAATTCGATTCCATGCTTTTGTAAATTCGCATTTACTAAAGCAAGTTTAATTAGCACTTCATCCACTTCTACACCAAATCCACTCATTGCTAGTTCTTCTTTAGCGCTATTAAATACTGTAGTCATTAAATTACCTGTTCCAATTGCAGGATCTAAAACAGTAATTTCTGTTTTGCCTTGCATAAATTTATGGAATAAGTAGCTCATGAACATTCCAACTGCATCTGGCGTCATTTCGTGATTCGCTTGTACGCCCTCTTTCATTCCTTTTAAAATGGCTAGCTGAAATGCTTTACGAATTTCTTCACCTTTATATGTTTCTTCATTAAACGTACTATATTCACGATTCAACCTTTCAATTGTTGATTCGGATAATTCCTCTTGTAAAATCGCACCTTCAAACAAGTTATCACCTGTTTCTACAAGCGCCTCTAAATATGTTACATCTAATTCTTTACGTAAAACTACCGCAGAAGAATCAAAAATAGAAAATAATGTTTCCACTGTCTGACTCACGTACATTCCTCCTTCTCTCTTTTACACATAACTTATATCATACCACAAAGTGATTTTTTCCAAAAAGAAAAAGCGACCTCCTGTAAAGAGCTCCCTTTCAAGTTATATATGATATAACATTTTTTCTCATCTATCGTTACCATTCGCAGCAATAGATGAGAAAAAACGACCTCTTTATAAGAGGTCATTTCCTTCCTATTACTTTGCAGATTTAGCTGCTTCTAATGCTGCTTCATAGTTTGGATGGCTTGTACCTTCGCTTACGTATTCTGCGTAAACTACTTTGTCATTGCTATCTACTACGAATACTGCACGAGCAAGTAAACGAAGTTCTTTCATTACTAAGCCGTAAGCTTCACCGAATGAAAGGTCACGGTGATCAGAAAGTGTTACAACATTTTCTAAACCGTTTGCTGCACACCAGCGTTTTTGAGCGAATGGTAAGTCAGCGCTAATTGTTAATACTTTCGCGTTTTCAATACCTGCTGCATCTTGGTTAAAACGACGTGTTTGTGCATCACATACACCTGTGTCGATTGAAGGTACAACACTAATTAATTTTACTTCGCCTTTGTATGTTTCTAAACTTACTGGAGATAAGTCGTTTGCTAATACTTGGAAGTTTGGCGCTTGATCGCCAACTTTAACTTCTGTTCCAACTAAAGTCATTGGATTACCTTTAAAAGTTACGTTTGCCACTTGAAAATCCTCCCTTATTTAAACAAAATATGTACAATGTAAATGATAGTTTGTCCCCATAGATAATGCAAATAAAATCGCTTTATTTACAAAAAAATTAAAGAAGCTAATCCATTGATCAGCTTCTTTATTCGTTAAATTTGAAATTCAGGATCATCTTCTTTTCGTTTATCCATCATTTCTTTCACTTTATCAACAGCTTGTGGTGCTAATTCAATTATTTTATCAATGACGTGTGTCTGCTTATCTAAGTGTAATACTTTCACACCATCTCCATTTATAACAAGAAAGGCAACAGGATTAATAGAAACTCCTCCACCACTTCCCCCGCCAAATGGATGACGACCTGAATGTTCTACTTTACCAAATTCACTTCCACCAGCAGCAAAACCAAAGCTTACTTTCGAAACAGTAAGAATTACACTTCCATCTGCTGCTTTAATTGGATCACCAACAATTGTATTTACATCAGTCATTTGTTTTAAATGCTGCATTGCTGTTGTCATTAAACCTTGAATTGGATGGTCCACTCTATATCCCCCCTATGCTTGAACAGATTTTTCTGTCATACCAGATTTTTGCTTTCTCATAAACATTAATAATTTGAATCCTGTTTTTATAGCACGAAATATACGAAAAGATGCTGTTAACTCGCACCTTGATGCAAATCCCTTCCCTTGAAAAACAGGGGTAATTTCAAATTCTGGTACATCGACAATATGCATATATTGTCCTATAACTCCAGCAGCCATTCCTTTTGTCCCCCATGCATATCCAGTGACAATTCCAGTACTAGCTGCGTCGCCTGCTCCAATTTGCGTATGCCATTTCCAACCATTGATTTTCACTCGTTTGAGAAAATCTTTAACGATAGTATGAACTTTTTGAAGCCTTTTTATCAGTTCCCCGATGCTGTCAAGTTGCGCCATAATTTTATTATCTATTCCGCCGTCCTTTTCAGCTTTTTCGATTTTCTGCCCTGTCTTTTTCTGCTGTTTTTCAATTCTTTCCAACACATCAAATGTATATCGAATCATCCATATTTTCACTTGAAACAAACATTGCTTTTCCATTTCTGAATATAAAAATGTCACTTTAAGCTTTATTTTCGACAATAGTATAAGCAAAATAAAAAGGAGAAGAATTATTATTCCAATTACGAGCCACTTCATACGTATCATCCTTTCACTCCGTACCCATTATCGACAAGTTTATTCATCATTAAACAGAGTTCCATAAGATTGAATATAAAAATTTTTCTAAAAATAAAAAGGTATTTTGACAATTTATATCGAAATATATTATTTGAACATATCGTCGGAGAACGTATTCTAATGATATGTAGCACGAAAAACAGAAAATTTAACTGCAGTGGAGGGATACATAATGGCAGATCGTCGCAATTTATTTTTCTTTTATGGTGATGACAAAGCAACGCTCGTTGAAAAGATGAAACCAATCTATCGTATTTTAGAAGAGAATGGATTTACCATATTAGATCAACCAAAAAATGCAAACGCTATCGTCAGTGTTGGAGATGATGCAACTTTCTTACAAGCCGTTCGTAAAACTGGTTTTAGAGAAGATTGCTTATACGCAGGGATTTCTACGAAAGATGAAATTTCTTTCTACTGTGATTTCCACATTGATCACGTTGATACAGCCCTTCAAGAAATTACAAAAAATGAAATTGAAGTGCGAAAATATCCAACAATTCAGGTAGATGTAGATCACGGTACATCTTTCCATTGTTTAAATGAATTCTCATTACGTTCTAGCATTATTAAAACATTCGTTGTAGATGTTCACGTTGATGATTTATATTTCGAAACATTTAGAGGTGACGGTTTAGTTGTTTCTACCCCAACAGGAAGTACAGCTTACAACAAATCATTACATGGTGCCGTTGTCGATCCGCTTATCCCATGTTTCCAAGTAAGCGAACTAGCATCTTTAAATAACAACACATACCGTACGCTCGGTTCACCGTTCATCTTAAACCACGAACGTACACTAACTTTAAAACTTAAACCAGACGGTAACGATTATCCTGTTATCGGCATGGATAACGAAGCGCTTAGCATTAAACAAGTGGAAAAAGCTGTTGTACGCTTAAGCGATAAACAAATTAAAACAGTAAAATTAAAAAACAATTCCTTCTGGGAAAAAGTACAGAGAACATTTTTATAGTATTAAAATAACCGCAAAATTATGGGATCCCATAATTTTGCGGTTATTTATTTATCCCGATTGATGCGGCCAACAATCTCTGGCTATCCGGTCGCTATTCTTGTCAGTTTTTGTCGGTAAGTCGATATATTTTAATAATCGCTGATATATTTTTACGCATCTTTTCTATAGACAACCTGGCCATCAATGACGGTCATTTCCGCTTGCACTTCTTTTATTTCTTCTACCTCTATTTCAAATATGTTTCGATCTAATATCGTAAAGTCTGCTTCATATCCTTTTATAATTTGCCCTCGTTTCGCTTCTTTTCCGATTGCATAGGCACTTCCTGTTGTAAATAAAGAAACAGCCTCATATGCCGTTAATCTTTCCTCAGGCATATAGCATACACCGTCAATAAAACTTCTACGTGTAACAGCGCTATATATGCCTAAAAACGGATTCACTTGTTCAATAGGAGCATCAGATCCACCGTTGCAATGTAAGCCTGCGTTCAGTAACGTCTTCCAGGCATACGCGTAACGAAGACGATGTTCTCCTAGTTTTTCAATGACTGACGGAAAATCTGATGAAAGAAAGACTGGCTGTATATCGATAATGGCTTGCAAGTTTTTCATTCTTTCTATCAACTCTTCACGAGCAAGCTGACAATGAATAATACGGTCACGCAACCCTTCTGCTGGTGGATATAATTCGAGTGCATCAATGACATATTCAAGCGATAAGTCACCGATAGTATGAATCGCAACTGGCATATGTAAATCTCGTGCTTTCTTCACTAATTCCGCAAGTTCTTCACGTGAGAAAATCGCAACCCCATTCGTTTCCTTCGCATCTTCATACGGTTCACTTAATAATGCTGTTCTTCCGCCAAAAGAACCGTCAGAGAAAATTTTCATTGCCCCAAATTCAATATAGTGTTCATTTTCATATTCTTTTCGTTCATGTGCTACTTCATGATGAACGAGCAAATGGGCTTTAAATGGCATTTCTTTTATAACGTAAGAAAACGCATTATACGTTTTTCTAAAACCACCATAATAATTTAAATCTTCTGTATGCCCGCCAACAAGTCCGTATTTCCAGCAATCTTTAATCGCTGTTTGCAGAGCTCTTTGTAAATAAGCTTCATCAATTTCAGGCTGAACGTGTTTCATTAATTCTTGTCCTTGTTCATATAAAAGCCCTGTTAACTTATTTGATGCATCCCGGCCAATTTTCCCGCCTTTCGGATCTTGCGTCTCTTCTGTTATGTTCGCTTCTTGCAGTATGTATGAATTCACCCATGTAACGTGACGACAAACTCGTTTTAATAAAATGGGATGTTCTTTCGAAATTGCATCTAAATCACGTGCGTGAACATCTTTCGTATCTGTAAAGTTATTTTCATTCCAGCCTTCTCCGATAATCCAACAACCTTTTGGCACGTCTTCTACTTGCTTCTGAACAAGAGTAAGCACTTCGCCATAAGATGTACAATTTGATAAATCTAGACGGAGTAATCTCTCTCCATGCCCAATAAGATGCATATGACTATCAACGAGACCTGGAATCATCGTTTTGCCTTCTAAATCGTACAATTTAACCGTAGTAGCATATCGGTCTTCTAACTCTTCTTTACTCCCGACATCAACGATCACACCGTTTTCAACATAAACAGCGTCTACTTTTTCATTCTCTTCTCGCATCGTGTAAATGGTGCCGCCATACCAAATTTCTCCCATATGCTCATCCCCTTTTTCCCTTTAGTCTACGAGATTAATCCGTATAAAAAAAGCACCATTTGAATTAAAAATGGTGCTTTCCCAAAAATTATTTTTGTTCAGTAGTAGACGTTGTAATTTGCCATTCAATGCTAAATTTATCTTTTAGTTGTCCGTATGCTGGGCTCCAGAACGTTTCTTGAAGTGGCATAATAACTTCTCCACCCTCTTGTAACTTTTCGAATACTTCTTTTGCTTTTTCTGCATTACTAATTTGAATTGCGATTGTTACTTGAGATCCGATTGCATGCTCTTGACCTGGGAATGTATCAGAAATCATAAGGTCCGTATTACCAACTTTTAAAGTAGCATGTAAAACGCGCTCTTTCGCTTCAGCTGGAATCGGGTATTCTGGATTTTCAGGCATGTCACCAAAAGTTTGCATTACTTCTACTTTTGCGTCTAACGCCTCTTTGTAAAACTGTACAGCTTCTTGCCCACTACCATCTAAAACTAAGTACGGATTAATACCTAAAATCATACGGACACCTCTTTTTTTAGTTTATAAAATCGAACTTATGTTCGTTTTTATAATATCATCGTTTTACATTTCATTCAACTATTTATTTCCCTATTTTCAAAATTATTTTGAAGGAAGCTCCATCTCTTGTTTTCTAAGTTCAATACGACGAATTTTTCCGGAAATCGTTTTTGGTAGTTCATTTACAAATTCAATTTTGCGAGGATATTTATATGGTGCAGTGAGTTCTTTCACATGTTGTTGGAGCACTGGAATTAATGTTTCTTCGTTCTTTTCTATATTCTCTCTTAATACGATAAATGCCTTCACGACACTCCCTCGAATTTCATCTGGACTTGCGACAACCGCACATTCTCTTACGTAAGGATGTTTTACAAGTGCATCTTCGACTTCGAACGGCCCAATTGTATAACCAGAGCTAATGATAATATCATCTCCGCGCCCTTCAAACCAGAAATAGCCGTCTTCATCTTTTTTCGCTTTATCACCCGTAATATAATAATCACCACGGAATTGCATCGCTGTGCGTTCATCATCTTTATAATATTGCTTAAAGAGGGCTGGTGTTTCAATATGAACTGCAATATCGCCAACTTCTCCTACCTGCACTGGGATTCCTTCTTCATTAACGATATCAACATGGTTTCCTGGCGTTGGTTTCCCCATTGATCCCGGTCTAATATCCATCCCTTTCATTACGCCAACAAGTAATGTATTTTCCGTTTGCCCATAGCCATCTCTTACTGTAATATCAAAGTGCTTTTGGAACGTTTCAATGACTTCTCTATTTAACGGCTCACCTGCGGATACAGCGCTATGTAACGCTTCTAAATTGTACTCAGTCAAGTCTTCTACCTTTGCCATTAATCTATACTCAGTCGGTGTACAACAAAGCACATTCACCTTATTATCGTCTAATAAATTTAAATACGTTTTCGGTTCAAACTTACCGTTGTATACAAATCCTGTTGCCCCTGAACCGAGAGTTGCTAAAAACGGGCTCCAAATCCACTTTTGCCACCCTGGACTAGCCGTTGCCCATACAACATCATTCTCTTCAATTCCGAGCCAATTTGGAGCGCTCGTACGTAAATGAGCATATGCCCACGCATGCGTATGAACAACACCTTTCGGATTTCCTGTCGTCCCTGAAGTATAAGATAAAAAGACCATATCTTCTTTATCTGTTTTCGCCATTTCTAACATGTCACTTTCTGTTTCTAATGCTGTTTTTAAATTGATCCATCCGTCTACTGACTGCTCGCTCAGAACGAACTTTTGAAGAGATTCCATCGCCCCTATGTTATCAAACTGTCCGATATATGGTTCATAACTTACAATCGCTTTTACTTCTCCGTGTCCAATACGGTATTCAATATCTTTTTTACGCAACATTTCCGAACTCGGAATTACGACAAATCCTGCTTTAATCGCAGCGATATACGTCATGTAAGCTTCAATTAAACGCGGCATCATAATAAGGAGCTTGTCCCCTTTTTGTAAGCCACTTTTTATAAAAGCGTTTCCAATTTTATTTGCACCTTGCATTAATTCAAAATATGTAACTTCTCGTCTATTCCCTCTATCATCTTGCCAAATTAAAGCAAGCTTCTCTTTATCGTCTGTATATTTCTCTATTTCTGAAACTAAATTATAAGATGGTGGTGCCAACAATTCCTCTCTCTTCATAAACATCCTCCTTTTTCTTTATGCCTCCCTTATATAATAAAGAATTTTCAGTAAATTTTGAACCCTCTTCTTTTGACAATTTTTTTATGCTTTTGTCGAAATGAATTTATACTAATACGAACAACAAAAAGAAAGAGCGGGGAGAACCCGCTCTTTCTAAGCCATTGTATATGGAATTATTTTTGGAAACCGCCTAATTGTTGCTCAGCTAGTGAAACTAGACGTTTCGTAATTTCGCCACCAACAGAACCGTTAGCGCGAGATGTTGCATCAGCTCCAAGTTGAACACCAAACTCTTGAGCGATTTCGTATTTCATTTGATCTAATGCTGCTTGAGCACCAGACACTGCTAATTTATTTGTGCTTGCCATGTTGTATCACCTCCTTGTGAGTATAGAGTGTGATAAACAACATGACTTCATACGTATTTTAGATATGGTAATTTATGGTTTTAGAAAAGTTCCTCGAATTTTTCTTCTTCCGCCACTACTTCTACCGTTTGTAATACCATTGTTTCTTTGTTCGCTACAGCTTCTTCGATTAATGGTGTGAAATCATATTTCGCTTCAAAACGATTCGCTTTTTCACGCTTCGGCTTCGTCGCTGGGCTTGCTGGTGTGAATACTGTACAGCAATCTTCGTATGGACGAATGGAGATATCATATGTGCCGATTTCTTCAGCTATTTTAATAATTTCTAATTTATCCATCGTAATAAGCGGACGAATAACAGGATAGTTTGTCACTTCGTTAATCGTATGCATACTATCTAACGTTTGGCTCGCTACTTGTCCAAGACTTTCACCAGTCGTAATTGCAAGTGCATTACGCTCCTCTGCAATCTGCTCAGTAATACGCATCATCATACGACGCATTACTGTCATAGAATAACTAGATGGAATTTCTTTATTAATCGTTTTTTGCACTTCAGTAAATGGAACAAGGTGAAGTGTTACACGTTTACAGTATTTCGTTAACTCTTGTGCTAAATCGATTACTTTTTGTTTCGCGCGCTCACTTGTGAAAGGTGGACTATGGAAGTGAACTGCCTCCACAGATACGCCGCGTTTCATCGTTAAGTACGCTGCTACTGGGCTATCAATACCCCCAGAAAGAAGTACCATTACTTTTCCGCCAACGCCAACTGGTAAACCGCCAGCTCCCATGTGCTCACCACACATAATATAGCTGTAACCACTGCGAATTTCTACACGTACATTCACATCTGGATTATGGACGTCTACTGTGATATCCTCTGTATTTTCTAAAATGTGCCCACCGATTTCCGGAAGTAATTCCATCGTCTTCATTGGGAAACGTTTATCAGAACGATGCACTGTAATTTTAAATGTTTTCACATCATCTTTTACTTGTAAGAAAGCTGCTAATGCACCTTTTTTAATATCTTCTAATTCTGATGGTACTTTCATCGCTAAATTAAACTTATGAATACCAAATACATCTTTCAATCTTTCAGCAATCGCTTCATGGTCTTCGCCATTTAACTGAATGTACATACGGTCATGTGTTGCATCGATTTTAATGTTTGGGAATTTTTTCAGTTTGAACTTAACGTTATCTTTTAATGTGCTTACAAATTTAGAACGGTTCTTACCTTTTGTCGTCATTTCTCCGTAACGTACTAAAATATATTCATATGTCATCATATTTCTTTACCTCATCACTTCATATAATTTTGGCATTGTCTCTTTTACAATACCTTCAAATTGTTTTACTTCTTCCATCGTGTTGTCTGGTGCTAGACTAATACGAATAGCGCTTGCAGCAGCTGCATGCGGTACTCCCATTGACACTAACACTCTGCTCACTTCATTCGCTTTTGAAGAACAAGCAGACTTCGTTGATACATATACACCGTGTTCTTCTAAAGCATGAACGACCACTTCCGGTTTTAAACCGACAAACGACACATTTAAAATGTGTGGTGCTGCATATGCAAGCGACGTATTAATTGTTACATCTTCCATTTCTTTAAAGAAACGTACAAGCTCTGTTTGTAAACTTTGCAAATGAGCTATCTTTTCTTTCACTTGTTCCATTGTCATGCGAAGTGCTTTCACCATCGCTACAATGCCAGGTAAGTTCTCTGTACCAGAGCGATACTTAAGCTCTTGTTGACCACCTGATAAAATCGGATCTAATCTTACGCCATCACGCACGTAAAGAAGACCTGTTCCTTTTACACTGTGGAATTTATGTCCAGATATTGAGCAAAGGTCAATATGCGAAGCATATAAATTAAGCGGTACTTTTCCTATCCCTTGTACATGGTCCACATGGAATCTTATTTTCGGATAATTCGATAATAACGTTCCAATTTCAGCAACGGGCTGAATTGCTCCAGTTTCGTTGTTCACATGAATAATTGAAACAAGAATTGTATCTTCACGAAGCACTCGCTTCACATCCTCTACCGATACAACACCATGCTCGTTAACCGGTAAATATGTTACATCAAACCCGAGTTCTTCTAATTGCTTATATGCCTCAAACACAGACGCGTGTTCAATATTTGTTGTAATGATATGTTTGCCGCGCGAACGATTCCTCATCGCTATCCCTTTAATCGCAAGGTTATTCCCTTCCGTTCCACCCGATGTGAAAATAATTTCAGAAGGTTTTACGTGAAGAAGCTGCGCTGCAATCGTTCTTGATTGTGTTAATAGACGCTCTGCCTCTCCTCCAAGCGAATGAATAGAAGAAGGATTTCCAAAATATTTCCCAGCAACCGTTACGTACGATTGAAGGGCTTCTGGATATGGCTTTGTCGTCGCACTATTATCAAAATAGATCATCGTTCTTCCCCTTTCAGCGCTATCACATCATATAATCATATCATAAATACGTGTAATTACGCTAAGACTACACAAAGGTTCCGTTTTATCCCGATTGGTGAAGGCTAGTAATCAGTGGGGGATGAATCCCCCCCACTGATTACAGTTTCACTTTATTTTGAAACGAATAACCTTACTGTATTCCGCTATTCATTATAGCAACATCGCCTTCAAAATTACACAAAAAAACAAACCCTTTATGAAAGGGTTTGTTCATTGTCTACATATTCAGCTATTTTTTGAACAACGCCAGGTTCAAGTTGCTCTAGTACAGAAGCCGCTTGTTCTAAAGCTGCATCGTATTGATATTCACGGAATAATTTCTCTGCATAATTTAAGCTTTCTGCAAGATTTTCATCATGACTGCGGTAACGGTTTCCGTATTGAATTAATTTTTCAACTAAATACGCTTGTCCAATTAACTCTTCTGTCATTTCAGCTACACCGTTAACAGTTGTGTATGCTTCTTCTAAACTGCTATTTACAGCATGCATATTTAACGGTTTTATTTCTAATTGCTCATATACAGCTTGCATTGCCATTTGCCCTCTTTGTAAATCTTCCATAATACTCTCTGGAAGACCTGGCAAATTCGACTTTTGCATAAAGCGTTTCGTTTCAAAAATTGTATTGCGCATTTCCTGCAACTTCTCACGCGCTTCAAATTCTTCTTTACGCATCGTTTGTAGCATTTCTTTATATTCTGCATGAAGTACTTTTAAAGTTTCACATTGCTCATAAACCTCTTCTAATTCCTCACGAATTATAGAGAATGCAATATCTTGTTCAGCAACGCGTAATTGCATCACTTCAAAACGTTTCATTAAAATGTGCATTTGCTTTTCAATTACTTTTTGAGACTCAATATCCTTATCTTGTAACTGATAGCTTTGTTTCACAAGTTGCGTTTCTGCTTTCGTTTCAATTGTTTCTTCACGAAGTTCTTCTAAATCTTCATAAACAGAAAGTGTTTTTTGCTCTACATAATGTCTCGCATGCACTTCTTGTTCTAGTTGATCATAAAAACCGTCTAAACGAGTTTTTAATTTTTCTACTTTTTCAGCCGCTTCCGTTATATGAAGCTCCTGTATATCCATTAAACATGTTTGTAGTTGTGTCGTCATATCGCGGACTTCTTTAGGGATTTCCAGGTAATCTAATACATAACCTTGTCTTACCATATCATTATGTCCGTGTAATAAATCTTCCAGTTGAACTGGTAACGTTGCTTGACACTCTACCAATAAATCTGGAATTTGGTGAATAATGATTTCTAAATTAGCTAAACCTTCTTCCAAACTAATAACAATTTCTCTCGCTTTTAAATAGTCGCCATTATTTGTTGCTTCTTCAAAACTATTAAATTTATTAGATTCGGCATCTAGCATCTCTTCAATTCTCTGCTCAGCTGCTCCATACATGTGTCGATGGGCAAGAACACTCTTTTTCATACTACGATATGTATCACGTAACCCTTCAATTTCCGAGCTATTTTTTTCATGGCTTTCTAACAGTTGCTGTAATTCATTTAAAATGTCTGTAATACGATTATCAGCGTCATCTAAACCACTTATGGATTCGTTCATCGCATGCTTTGCTTTGCGGAAGGAGAATTGCGAGGCGAATTTTCGCGCTTGCCCTAAATCTTTTTCAGCTTTTGGAAGAGTTGTTGATACGATTTCATCCCACTCTTCACGCCATTTACCAAACAGTTCTTCTGTTTGACCTGTCATGTTCAAATCTTTTACTCGCTTTAGTTCATCTGCTACAGGTTTATCTTTTATTTCTTGTTTCCACTGCTCCAGTGCTTCAATATCTTTATATGAACGATTTCTTATCACAAGCTCTATCATGAGCAGCACTAGAATAGAGCTTACTACAATGATAACGATCGTCAGGATAGAATCCATGCAAAAAAGCCTCCTAGTTATATCTCTTTTTTTGTCCGTTCCGTTTATGAAATGGAAGGCATTATGTATAAAAAGGGAATTCCCCTATATTTAACAACTAACAATGTACTAATCATACCATGTAATGACGTGTTTTTGACCTAGTTTTTTTTAAAATTTCATGTTTCTTTAAATGCAATTGTAATCTTTCTTAATCTTCCGCCCGCTTCACTACCTATCCTCAAATGATTGCCATAACGGGCACTCTTTCATATGAGATACGAAATAGATTTTGCGCATGAGTGGGGGTTCAACAGAAATCACATGCACATTCCCCTGCTTTACCGCTTGCTCCACTGACATTTCTGGAAGTAAAGTGATACCAAGTCCAGCTCCGACCATCGCAAGCATCGGTTCTGCATAAGAAGTTTCAAACGCAATGATTGGTTTCGCACCTATACCTTGAAACATTTTCATAATCATTTTCCTTACATCACATATTTCTGGGTACACAATTAATTTCTCATGTTCCAAACCTTCCATTCGGATTATTGTTTTCTCTTTATAAGGATGATCATTTGAAACTACACAAACAATTTTTTCCTCCCGCATTTCTTTTATATATGTAGCGCCTTCTACTACTGAATCAATGAACATCGCTTCAATCTTCCGCTCTTTAAACAATTCCATTAATACTTTCGTATGCTCAATTTTCCATTCTATTTCGAATCCATCACTTAATATATCTTTGCATTCCGATATGTAACGCGCCGCTAAACTTGGCAATATACCTATAGAGATTTTCCGTTTTTCTTGATATTTCTTCATTTCCGTTTTCACTTCATGTATTCGTTCCAAAATCGGTAACATTCTTGCTATAAATATCTCACCAGCCTCTGTTAACTCCACTCCTTGAGCAGAACGCTTGAGTAAAGTAACCTCTAAATCCGCTTCTAATCTTTGAATTTGTTTACTAAGCGCTGGTTGTGAAATATGTAAAAGCTTACTTGCCTTTGATAAACTGCGCGTATGCTTTACTTCCATAAACGATCGTACTGCCTCTAAATCCATCATATACACCTCTAACAAAAAGTTATAACTGTTATAAAAAATCGATATTTCCTTCTATAAATCATTAATCTTTATACTTATTTCATCAACTTACTATAACGAAATGTAAAGGAGAATGGTACTCTTGAACAAAAAACAAATGCTCTTCGGATCCCTCCTATGCTTACTTGCCGTAACTGCCTGGGGATTTATGTTTCCTGTAATGGCAAATGCCTTACAATTTATCGATCCGTTCTTTTTCACAACTATCCGCTACGGATCTGCAGCTATTATTTTTCTTATTTTGCTATTGATCACTGAAGGGACACATTCGCTCCGCTTAGAAAAACGAACACTTTCTTTATTCTTTTACGGAACAGTCGGTTTCGCTGGATATGGTTTTCTCGTTTTCTACGGACAACAACTTGCCGGACCTTCTGGAGCAATCCATGCAGCGATGATTCAGTCTCTCATGCCACTAATTGCCTTGTCATTACAATGGATAACAAAAAATAAGCGTCCACAAAACTACACTTTCCTTTGTATGTTCGTTGCATTACTCGGTGTTATGCTTGTCATTTCAAAAGGAAATATTCACTTATTATTTGGAGCTGCAAGTCACTTATCTACAAATATATTGATG
Source organism: Bacillus cereus group sp. N24 (assembly GCF_016483345.1). NCBI lineage: Bacteria > Bacillati > Bacillota > Bacilli > Caryophanales > Bacillaceae > Bacillus > Bacillus cereus group sp. N24. Next base: position 56,623 of record NZ_JAEHCA010000005.1, on the reverse strand, counting down.
TTATGCGGCGTTACTTGCTGGGTCATTTATACAAATGGCGGTGCTCGTTTTCAATCTTGGTCACCACTTCGATATACAACGTTAACTTGTTTATTCGGCTCAATGTCACTCATCGTTATTGTCACTTTATTAACTTATACAAACGTCATTACTGTACCATCATTACACACAATTGTGAGCGTTCGTTTTGAACTCTTTTATATGTCGATTATTGCAGGTGTTATCGCTGTATTTTGCTGGAATATGGGGAATCGCTATATTTCATCTATTAACGGCATATTATTTATGAATTTAGTTCCTGTCCTTGCACTTATCGGTTCCATATTTCGAGGTTATACGGTCGACAAAATCGAACTTGCCGGAGCCTCATTAACAATTATTGCGCTATTATGTAACAATTTATGGCAAAGAAAAGAAACTACAAAAATCCCCACCTCGGTTCGTTAGGTGGGGATTTTTCACATATGAACAGCTCTTGGCCATTCCTGATACATATTCGTTTTACATAATGCTTGTTCCATCCATTGCTCAATTTCCTTCGTATACATTTCTAAGAAAAATGTTTCGGATGGAAATGAATGTAATACTTCTGATATATACTGTGGATATAAAAACGGCATATTTATCATGCCTTTTAATTGCGTCATAAACATTGTAAAAGATACCTTTCTAAACTCTTTCTTCATTTGTCCTTCTCTAATGATTTGTTCGATATAATATCTTTCTTTAGAAAAATAAACGGTCATCACTTCACGAATTAATGTCGTATCAAGCGAAAGCTCTCTATAAAAAAAACGTGTCAGTTCCCTATTTTCAAATTGATATCGCAAAATCCCGCGCACCATTTGTACCATCACATCTTTAGCCGACAAATACTCTCTCTGTTCAAAGGACGTTTCAATCACATGAATATATCCTTCTAAAAAATCAGTAATAAGCTGCTCTAATAGGCCTTGCTTTCCAGCAAAATAGTATGAAATATTCGCTACATTCACATCCGCTCGCTTTGCAATGTCTCGCACTGATGTCCCGTCATAACCTTTCGTATTAAACAACGATATTGCCGCATCAATTACTTTTTGTTTCGTCTGCTTCATGCGCTCACTTCCTCTCACTGAACAGCTATAGTTTAAATTTCTTGACTTTTAAGACAAATTCCTTTAATTTTCTATCGACAAAGTCATGTGAAATACATCGTATTTTGCTAATATTTTACACATCTCGATAAAAAGGGAGTTGTTTCCATGTTTACAAAAGAAAGTTATGCAGGTTCTCGTGAAAAGCAGTATGAGACAGTAATTAAACAACTGGATGCATTATTAACTGGCGAATTAAACGTAGTCGCAAACTTATCAAATGCGTCCGCATTATTAAACCAATTTTTAGATCGCGTTAATTGGGTTGGCTTTTATGTAACGGAAGGAAATCAGCTCGTTCTTGGGCCATTCCAAGGAATGCCGGCTTGCGTACGTATTCCATTCGGACGCGGCGTTTGCGGCGTAGCAGCTGAAACGAAAACAACGCAACTTGTAGCGGACGTTCACCAATTCCCAGGACATATCGCTTGCGATAGTGCCTCTAATTCGGAAATCGTTGTACCGATTATAAAAGACGGAAATGTCATTGGTGTACTGGATATTGATAGTCCTGAAAAAAATCGTTTCGATGAAGTAGATCAGCACTATTTAGAAAAGTTTGTGGAAACACTGTTAAAACATATATAAGAAAAAGAGTGAGTTATCGATTAAGTACGTAATGTACGAAACCGATAGCTCACTCTTTTTTATTGATTACTAACAGTAGATATTTTCTTTAACGCTTGCTCCAAATCAGAAACGATATCCTCCCACGATTCTAAACCGACAGATAAACGTATTAAATTATCGAAAATACCCATTTCTTTTCTTAGTTCCGCTGGAATCGCAGCATGCGTCATCGTTGCTGGATGCTGAATTAACGTTTCTGTATCACCTAAACTTACCGCGATCGTAATAAAGTGAAGGTCATTGATAAACGCTTGCGTTTCCTCTTTCCCGCCTTTGACAGAAAAAGAAATAACGCCACCGCCCCGTTTCATTTGGCGAGATGCTAACTCCCCTTCTGGGTACCAAACCCCTTCTACTACATCATGGTTTTTTAGGAACGATACAATTTTTTCTGCATTGTCACAATGACGATCCATTCTTACTGCTAACGTCTTTAATCCGCGTAATAATAACCACGCATCAAACGGCGCCATAATACCGCCGATATCTTTTCGCATCGGACGAATTTTTTCAGCTAACACTTTCGTTTTACAAATTGTTACACCCGCTACAACATCACCATGGCCACCAATATATTTTGTCGCACTATGCACAACAGCGTCACAACCAAGCTCAAGCGGTCTTTGTAAATAAGGTGAACAAAACGTATTATCAACAATGACGAGTAGGCCATTTCGCTTCGCAACCCGAATAACTTGTTTTAAATCAATTAATTTCATTGTCGGATTAATCGGTGTTTCAACGAAAATAAGCTTTGTATTTGGGCGAATCTTATTTTCAATATCAACCTCTGTCTCCATATCACAAAACGAATGCGTAATCATAAACTTTTCTTCTAACACTTCTAAAAAACCGTACGTGCACCCATATAATCCGTTTGAACAAATAATATGATCTCCAGCCTTTAAAAAACCAATTAAAGTTGCTGAAATGGCTGCCATACCAGATCCGAAGGCAAGTGCTTCTTCCCCTCCTTCTAACACAGCCATACGTTCTTCAAATAATTTTACAGTTGGATTTCCAAGTCTTGAGTAAATATAAGACGGATCTACTCCCGCAAAACTCGCCTCTCCTTGCTGCGCAGTCTCAAATGTAAATGTAGACGTTTGAAATAACGGTGGTGTTAAACTTCCTTTATGTTCCTCAGATGTATAACCGTGATGAATTAACGCTGTCTCCATATGCTTCTTTTTCATAAAAACATCCCCTTTATGTTTTTATCCCGCATATTCACCATTAAAAAACTGATGAATGTTTTTACTACATTTTATGTAAGCGTTTTATTTGTGTTTCTATCTCTTCTTTTATATTGTTTTAAATTCCTTCTTATATTAATTTCCAAAATTTATATGCATAAAACAAAAACGTACTCGCTTGACGAAACTCTGGGTAAAAGATATAATAGCGTTTGTGTAAAATAAAAAGGCAGCCTTGTAATGTGAGTTTATCGTTTGTATTTTGTTCCTCTACGGAGGTGTATCTCGTAACTCCCTGCTGCTGGAGCGAAGGTACATGAAAACAAAATGCCCGTAAATATCGATTACGTCTGTTTTTATTTTACGTAAATAAAAACATTTTTAAAGGAGGAGTCAACTATGGCTCGTTATACAGGTCCAGCTTGGAAACTGTCTCGTCGTCTTGGAATCTCTCTAAGCGGCACAGGAAAAGAATTAGAAAAACGCCCTTACGCACCAGGTCCTCACGGTCCTAACCAACGTAAGAAACTTTCAGAATACGGTTTACAATTACAAGAGAAACAAAAACTTCGTCACATGTACGGCATGACTGAACGTCAATTCCGTCGCACATTTGACCAAGCAGGTAAAATGCCTGGTAAGCACGGCGAAAACTTCATGATCCTTCTTGAAGCTCGTCTTGACAACTTAGTTTACCGTATGGGCTTAGCTCGCACTCGTCGTGCAGCTCGCCAATTAGTAAACCACGGTCACATCATGGTTGATGGCGCTCGCGTAGATATCCCATCTTACCGCGTTAAACCTGGTCAAACTATCAGCGTTCGCGAAAAATCTAACAGCCTTGTTGTTGTTAAAGAAGCGATCGAAGTTAACAACTTCGTACCAGAATACTTAACTTTCGATGCTGATAAATTAGAAGCTACTTACACTCGTCACGCTGAGCGTTCTGAGTTAGCAGCTGAAATCAACGAAGCATTAATCGTAGAGTTCTACTCTCGTTAATGACAAAAAGCCAATCCTCTGGATTGGCTTTTTTCAATTCTCACCATAATTTTTTTATCCCACGTAACATAAAGATCCCAATACTCTATACTCCCACCTAAAACAAATATGTTTTATCTAATCTAATCAAATTCAAATAAAAAAATAACCTCCCTATTTCCATACATAACTTATGTTATATTATGAATTTTTAAATAATAGTATTGATATTAAGGATTTTTAAACTTTATAACGAGGAGACGTTGATATGGAATTTAGAAATGACATAAACAAAATAGCTAACCAAATTTTAGAACGAAAAGAGTACATAACTAATGAAGAAATGACCAAGCAATCATTAATTATTCCTTTTCTTCAAAAGCTAGGTTATGACGTTTTTAGCCCTTTAGAAGTTAGACCTGAGTATATTGCAGACTTTGGAACTAAAAAGGGAGAAAAAGTCGATTATGCGGTTTTCAAAAATGGAGTTCCAATTATTTTAATTGAGGCAAAATCTGTAACAGAAAATCTCCTTAAACACGATGCGCAACTATCTAGGTATTTCAATGCCTTACCTGATGTCAAAGTAGGAGTACTAACTAATGGTGTAGAATACAAATTTTATACTGATTTAACAAATGACAATGTAATGGATGAAAAACCTTTCTTCACATTCAGTATGGATAGTTTAAGTAATTTAGATATTGAAACGATTGAAACTTTTACAAAAGAGAATTTTGAAGCTGAAGAGATCGTAAAATATGCCGAAGAGCTTATTTATATGACCAATTTAAACTCCACAATTAAAGAGTTATTTAAAAATCCTTCAGATGACTTCCTTCGTTTTCTAATTAAAGACTTTAGCTCAACTAGAATTACAAATAACGTTTTAGAGCGGTTCCGACCAATTGTTAAAAAAGCAATTAATCGAACACTATTAGAAATAATCAGTGATGGTTTAACACCAAAAGAAACAAAAACATCGGAGAAAATAGAAACAAGCCTAGTTGCAGCCGCTTCTGCCGAAATAATGGAAGACATTAGCAAAGAAGACAAAACAGATAGAGTTTTCACTACCGAAGATGAACTGACTGCCTTTAACATTGTTAAAGAAATATTAACAGAAAATCAAAGAGACATCAGTGACCTTAAATATAAAGATACTATTAGTTATTTTTGCATCATGAATCGTGTAATCACAAAATGGTTTATACGTCTCTTCCTTGATGGAGATGCAAAATCCTTAGTTGTAAGACTAGATCTAGAAGCTACTAAACAGCTATGCCCTAATTTCGTTGTTGAGCAAGCCCCAAAATCACAGGGAGTAAGTAGAATTTTCATTGATAATGTTAATGATTTAAAAGATTTGAAACCACTTATTCTTTCATGCTATGATTAAATTTTATCTAATGTTTAAAAAGAGGGATTTCTCCTCTTTTTCCAACGTAATGACAAAAAGCCAATCCTCTAGATTGGCTTTTTGTCATTTATATATAAAATAAAGTTATTTATTTTCCTCTTTTTGAACATATACATAACCATCTTTTTGCTCTTTATGTATATCCACCTTCGAATTCTCTGCAAGCTGACCCGCATTTAGCAAAGAAAAAATAATGAGCGCTTCTAGTGACATTTTGTTTTACCACTCCTTTCTATTTGTTATACGTTTATCATACCGCTTACATGTGATTTCCGTATGAACTCGAAAAGGAGATTACAACAAAAAGGTTACAGGAATACGAATGCACGCTATAATAACCATAAAATAGGAGGTTGATTTCTTTTGACGATAAACCAAATGGTTCAATTGGGCAGTGCATGTATGCTTTTTATTACTTCAGCACTTATGAGTTGGTATCAGGGGAGTAATTTAATAGATTACCCTGATGAATGGAAATATAGCGCTAAGTTTACGAATTATTTTAAAGGCACCGTTTCAAATTACCAAGATATTTATCAAATCGATTTCTTTATATATGCAGCAAAATTCTATCCCACAGCATTTATTGTTATGCTCATTAGCTTACTTTATATGTTCGTATTAATTCTTCATATTCTATTTACAAGAACTCGTAAGGTAATCTAAATTCATACATAAAAACCCCGAATCATAAACTTTTCAGCCTACAATTCGGGGTACTATTTGTTTATATTCGTTTCTAATTAGTAACGAATTAAGAAATATTTCTTTTTACCGCGGCGAATGATTGTGAATTTACCTTCGATGCGGTCGTTTTCTGTTACAACATAGTCTAATGCTTGTGTACGCTCACCGTTTACGTAGATTGCACCGTTCGTTACATCTTCACGTGCTTGACGTTTAGATGGAGAGATTTTGCTTTCTACAAGTAAGTCGATTAATACTGTATCTTCTGCAGTACGTTCTACAGATGGTACGTCTTTGAATCCTTGTTCGATTTCATTTGCAGTCAGTTCTGCTACAGAACCGCTGAATAATGCAGCTGAAATTTTGATTGCTTGCTCTAACGCTTCTTCGCCGTGAACAAGTTTTGTCATTTCAGAACCTAATGCTTTTTGTGCTGCACGTTTTTCTGGTGCTTCAGCTACTTGCTTCTCAAGCTCAAGAATTTCTTCATGAGATAAGAATGTGAAGTATTTTAAGTATTTAACAACGTCACGGTCATCTGTGTTAATCCAGAATTGGTAGAACTCGTAAGGAGTTGTTTTCTCTGGGTCTAACCAAATTGCGCCGCCTTCTGTTTTACCAAACTTCGTACCGTCAGATTTTGTAACAAGTGGAATTGTTAAACCGAACGCTTTCGCATCTTCTTCTGATTTACGGATTAATTCAAGACCAGCTGTAATGTTACCCCATTGGTCACTACCACCGATTTGCAAGCGGCAATTATGGTTTTGGTATAAGTTTAAGAAGTCGTATGATTGTAAAATCATATAACTAAACTCAGTGAATGAAATACCAGTATCTAAACGAGATGCTACTGTATCTTTTGCTAACATATAGTTTAAACCGAAGTTTTTACCGATATCGCGTAAGAATGAAATTACATCTAAGTTACCAAGCCAATCATAGTTATTAGCCATTGTTGCTGGGTTGTCCACGTTTTCGAACTCTAAGAAGTTTGAAAGTTGGTTTTTAATGCTTTCTGTGTAGTAAGCAACTGTATCTTTCGTATTTAATGTACGCTCTGCTTTTTTACCACTTGGGTCACCGATCATACCAGTACCACCGCCAACAAGTGCGATTGGTTGATGACCAGCTAATTGGAAACGACGTAACATTAATACTGGCAACATATGACCGATGTGTAAGCTATCTGCTGTCGGGTCGAAACCACAGTATAATTTAACGCTTTCTTTTTCTAATAATTGCTCAAGGCCCTCAGCATCTGTTTGCTGATTAATTAGACCGCGAAATTCAAGATCTTGTAAAATACCCATATCCTACATACTCTCCTTTAAGTTCATTACTGGCGTGAATGTTGAAAACATAAAAAAATCGCCCCTTGAAATAAGGGACGATTTTGATTATCGCGTTACCACCCTAGTTGCAGACAAAAAAAGCCTACCACCTTATTTACATAACGGCTTAGCACCGTCTTTTCCCTTTTGAATACAACTCAATCGAAAAAAGATGCTCTAGGGGCGTAATTCGCGATCATCTATGTGCTGATTTCCACCGACCATCAGCTCTCTAAAACAGGGAAATGATCACTACTTCTCCCTTTCCACGCTCAATTATTCATATACTTTTCTTTATACCATCATTTATATAGGCGTGTCAAATAGAGGTAGGATTTCTCCCCTTGCCAATCCTTTACAACGTCGCAAAGAGTATCGTAATGAGAGAAAGAATTGGAACTCCAACTAATAACGATACATGAAACACAACCGATAAATCATTCCCAATCGTCGCCTCCACAGGATCTTTCGCTGGAGAACCAAGAAATCCAATTAATCGATCGAAGCGACTTACCGTTTTTGGAAAGTCCGGTATTTCTACATGATCACTATCTAAATGCTGCTTTAACTTATATTCATTCTTAAAAGGATTTTCGCTCAATTTCATCCACCTCCAGCAATTGCTTCAATTTTTTTATCCCGTTATGGAGTCTCGATTTCACTGTTCCAATCGGAATGTTTAATATCTCTGCAACCTCTTTTTGCTGCATATCATGATAATAAAAAAGGATGAGGACAGCTCGCTGGTCTTCAGGAACTTTCAAAATTGCGTCCCTTACAGTAAGACGGTCTTCTTGTGAAAACTCTACCTCCTGAACTGGTACTAAAAATGGTAAGAGCGTCCTCCACTTTTTTCTTCTATTTAATTTATTAATCATAAGACGATAACCGATTTGAAATAAATACGTTTTTATTTTACCTTTTTCAGGTTCATACATATGTTTCTTTCGTTCTAACGTCAAAAACGTATCTTGCACAAGGTCGATACTTAATTGTTCATCTCGGTTAAAGCGATACAAAAATGTATAGAGCGCTGGTTTAATTAAAACGTATAGTTTTTCCCCAGCCTGCTTATCTCCCTCTTGGTACGCAAGCATGAGGTCCTCCTCAATCCCAATCTGCGCCATGATTTTTGATCTCCTTTATTCCTTTTAACGTTAACGAAATGCGGGAAATTAAATATGCACTTGCGACAATAATCCACGCTTGTGATTGAAGCGTAAAAAATTGAACATATGAGTTTTGTATTGTATGACCACTTAACACTAAAATATTTATTGCTTGCACACATATGCATGCATACACTGCAAGACAAGCCGAAATCGTATCAAATACATTCCAGCGAAAATACACTTTTGTTTTTGTAAAATCAATTTTATATCCTTTTTTTCGTACTATATGTTTTCTATCAAACGGAATAATGATTGAAAACATAACAATCATTATGACTCCAACTGTAATCATTGAAATTTTAAATCCAATTGGTATTGGCAAAAATAACCCACCAGAAAATACGACTATAATTCCAATTAAAGCAAAGGTAAGAAGTAACTTATTAGACATATAAAAACCTCCCTCATCTATTCTTTCACAAATGTATACAGACGAGGAAGGCACTTCGTTCAAATATTATTTTATTTTTTTAATAATCTTCGCAGGATTCCCGCCAACTACTACATGATCCGGCACATCTTTCGTTATAACGGCGCCAGATGCGATAACCGCATTGTCTCCAATTGTTACACCTGGATTTATAATCGCTCTTCCGCCAATCCATACGTTATCTCCAATTGTAACTGGCTTTCCATATTCTGATCCGCTTATGCGCTCTACTGGATCAAGCGGGTGTGTTGCTGTATAAATGTGAACACCTGGAGCTAACATACAGTTCACTCCGATTGTCACCGGGCATACGTCTAGAATTGTACAATCAAAGTTCGCATAAAAATTTTCGCCAACGTGAATGTTATAACCGTAATCACATCTAAAAGAAGATTCTAGATGAATATTGTCTCCTGTCGTTCCGAATAATTCTTTAACAATTTCGCTACGCTCTTTTAATTGTACTTCTGGTGTATCATTTAATTTTCTCGTTAATATACGAGCTTGCTCTCTCTCTTGTACTAAAACTGGATCAGCTGGTATGTACATTTCTCCTTGGATCATCTTTTCTTTTTCTGTTCTCATCATACTATCCCCTTTAACTTATATATATAAGTTCAATAACGATATCATAACATAAAAAAGAAAGGTCTGAACGTTGTTTCGTTCAGACCTCTCTTTTTTAATCTTCCATCGTCGATAAGTCACCTGTTGGTAAGTTTAGCTCCCAAGCTTTTAATACGCGGCGCATAATTTTACCACTTCTCGTTTTCGGTAATTTATCTCTAAATTCAATTTGTCGTGGCGCTGCATGAGCTGCTAGGCCTTTTTTTACAAATTGACGAATCTCTTCTTTTAATTCATCAGATGGTTCATATCCCGCACGCAGCGCGATAAATGCTTTAATGATTTCCCCGCGCACTGGATCTGGAATACCGATTACACCAGCTTCCGCAACAGCAGCATGCTCGATTAGTTTACTTTCTACTTCAAATGGACCAACGCGCTCACCTGACGTCATAATTACATCGTCAATACGTCCTTGGAACCAGAAGTATCCGTCTTCATCCATATAAGCTGAATCACCTGATACATACCAGTCTCCCGGCATAAAGTATGACTCATATTTTTGCGGGTTATTCCATATTCCACGCATCATAGCTGGCCAACCTTTACCAATTGCTAAGTTACCCATTGTGTATGGAGGCACTTCATTTCCTTCATTATCGACAATCGCTGCTTTCACACCTGGAATTGGTTTACCCATTGAACCTGGACGGATTTCCATACAAGGATAGTTACAAATAACTTGTCCACCTGTTTCTGTCATCCACCACGTATCATGAATACGAAGTCCAAATGCATTCATACCCCAGCGAATTACTTCTGGATTTAATGGCTCACCTACGCTCAATACGTGGCGTACTTGTGATAAGTCGTATTTTTTAATTGCATCTTGTCCAGCTCCCATTAACATACGGAACGCTGTCGGTGCACTATACCAAACTGTTACACCGTAATCTTGCAGTGCTTCATACCATGCATCTGGACTAAATCGTCCACCTAAAATAACATTTGATGCTCCGACTAACCACGGTGCGAAAATGCCGTAAGCAGTTCCCGTTACCCAGCCTGGGTCAGCTGTGCACCAATACACGTCATCTTCTTTTAAATCTAATACCCATTTCGCCGTTTGATAGTGCTGAACCATTGCGTTTTGCGCATGAAGCACACCTTTTGGCTTACCAGTAGAACCAGACGTATAGTGAAGAATTAAACCGTCTTCACGGCCTAACCATTCGATATGTAATTCTTTTGAAGCTTGTTCAAATAAAGGATTGAACGCTACCGTTTTACCGCCTTCTTCTACATGATCTCCAACAAGGAAGACTGTTTTTAAAGCTGGTAAATCATTTAATGGTATGCGCTCTAACAATTCAGGAGTTGTAATTAACACCTTTGCTTCGCTATCTTCTAAACGATCACGAACTGCGCCTTCCATAAATGCTTCAAATAGCGGTCCAACAATTGCTCCTAATTTCACTGCACCTAAAAGCACGAAATATAATTCTGGAGAACGTGGCATAAAAATAAAAACGCGATCGCCTTTTTCAACATCGCCATAATTTTTTAGGACGTTTCCTGCTTTATTAGAAAAATCCTTCATTTCCTTAAATGTATATTTCTCTTTTCGCGATCCATCTTGATAATAAAGGGCTACTTTATTTTTTCGATCGGATTTCGCATGCTTATCAATTGCTTCATACGCCATATTTACTCGGCCTGTCTCATTCCAAGTAAAATTTTTATTAACCTCTTCCCAGTTAAAATTCGCGTATGCCTCTTCATAATTCGGCAAATTATTTTCTCCTTTAATGACAGGAAGCGTTTCTACTTTCATACTTTACATCCCCCTCCTATGTATTCTATTATCTATTATAATGATATTATTTAAAATTTTCAGTATATTTGTTGATTTTTAGACAAATTTTTAATGACAAAATTCGATTCACATCGCATATATTATAAAGTACGATATTAATAGATTCACAAACCCTCAAGGTGGTGAGCAATACATTGATTCATAAAAAAATATATAATGCTAGAAACTTGAAAACAGCGAAAGGCACTTTAATTATTGAAGGTCCTGTCTCTACCCATAATCTTGAAATGTATGAATTCCATCCAGATTTAATTGCGTTTCGTCCTGCCGAGCAGCAATATAAAGCAATTGTCGAAATTTCTAAATTACCAGAAGCACGTCTCATTATTGCTAGACATGACCAAACGATTGTTGGATATGTTACATATTTGTATCCTGATCCGCTCGAACGATGGTCAGAAGGAAAAATGGAAAACTTAATTGAGCTCGGGGCAATTGAAGTCGTCCCAGCCTTCCGTGGGTGCTCTGTCGGAAAGAACTTATTAGAAGTGTCTATGATGGACGATTATATGGAAGATTACATTATATTGACGACTGAATATTATTGGCACTGGGATTTAAAACAAACAGGTTTAAATGTTTGGGAGTACCGAAAAGTAATGGAAAAGATGATGAATGCTGGTGGTTTACAATGGATGGCTACAGATGATCCTGAAATTTGTTCACATCCTGCCAACTGTTTAATGGTCCGCATCGGTAATCGCGTCGATACGGATTCTATTCAAGCATTTGACCGTCTACGTTTTCACAATCGTTTTATGTATTAATAAAGGGGGCAACTGGAATGATTGTAGAAGAAATTATGAATCAAAATGTAGTTACACTACATCCAAACGATACAATCGAAACAGCAATCCGAACGATACGTACAAAAGGCATTCGGCACATTCCAATTGTCGATCAACACAACCATGTCGTAGGCATTATTTCTGATCGGGATGTAAGAGATGCAAGTCCGTCTATTTTAGATGAACAAGTTTCACTCGATATGCTACAGCAACCACTTGAACTTATTATGAAACATCCTGTTATGACTTGCCATCCTCTCGATTTCGTTGAGGAAATTGCTACTTTATTTTTTGAAAATAAAATTGGCTGTCTTCCTGTTACAAAGGCTGGAAAGTTAGTTGGAATCATTTCTGAATCTACAGTGCTGCACACGTTAGTAAAATTAACAGGCGCACATCAACCGAGTTCACAAATTGAAATTCAGGTAAAAAATGAACCTGGTATACTCGGAAAAGTCGTTGCTATTTTTAGTGATTTACAAATAAATATCGTGAGCGTTCTCGTCTATCCAGCAAAAGACGAGAATGATAAAGTACTCGTTTTCCGCATTCAAACGATGAATCCTCTAAAAGTAATTGATGCACTTGAAGCAGAGGGCTACCGCGTCTTATGGCCGAACATAATGGGGATGCAAGCATGAGTAGCGCATTTATTTATTCGGATGACTTTCGGGGCTATTCATTTAGCCCTGATCATCCTTTTAACCAACTGCGTGTCACACTTACGTATGATTTATTACAAAAGGGCGGTTTTATCTCTCCTTCCCAAATCATCTCACCACGAATGGCTACAGATGAAGAGATTGCCTACGTTCATACAGAGGAATACATAAATGCGGTAAAACGTGCTGGAGAAGGTAAGTTAGAAAAATCAATTGCGATGACATATGGACTTGGAACAGAAGATACACCGATGTTTCCAAATATGCACGAGGCAAGTGCACTGCTCGTTGGCGGTACGTTAACAGCTGTCGATGCTGTCCTTTCCGGGAAAGTAAAGCACGCGCTTAATTTAGGCGGCGGCTTACATCACGGCTTTCGTGGTAAGGCATCTGGCTTTTGCATTTATAACGATAGCTCCATCGCAATGAAATACATTCAAAAGAAATACGGTTTACGTGTTTTATATATTGATACTGATGCTCATCACGGTGATGGTGTACAATGGTCATTTTACGATGATCCTAACGTATGCACCATTTCATTACACGAAACCGGACGTTATTTATTCCCTGGAACTGGGGCTGTAAATGAACGTGGACAAGGTAATGGCTATAGTTATTCTTTTAACGTTCCACTCGATGCTTTTACAGAAGATGAATCGTTTCTAGAATCATATCGAACTGTCGTAAAAGAAGTTGCCGCATACTTTAAACCGGATATTATTTTAACGCAAAACGGTGCAGATGCGCATTATTACGATCCACTTACACACCTTTGTGCAACGATGAATATTTACCGTGAAATACCGAAGCTTGCTCGCGAAATCGCTAATGAATATTGCGACGGTCGCTGGATCGCTGTCGGCGGCGGTGGCTATGACCACTGGCGCGTCGTCCCAAGAGCTTGGGCACTCATTTGGCTCGAAATGAACAACATCCAAAACATCTCAGGTTATCTCCCTCCAGAATGGATTGACGCTTGGAAAGGACAAGCAGAAACAGAACTTCCCCTCACATGGGAAGACCCAGACAACATGTATAAACCTATCCCTCGTAAACCAGAAATTGAAGAAAAGAACGCATTAACTGTAGCGAAATCCCTTGAAATTATTCGGAATAATATGACAAAATCTTTGTACTAAACGAAAAGGAGGCTCGTTTTTTAATAGCCTCCTTTTATTTATTGTCGGTTTCTGTCGGTAAGTCGATATATTTTAATAATCGCTGATATATTTTTATGCACTAATGGACTCGCCCAACTTTTACGAGAAAAGGTCGTGATATTATGTGGAAACAACAAATGATCCACACGAAACGTGGTACATTCGAACTCTTTACAAAAGGAACTGGCGAACCCCTTTGCATTACACATCACTATTCGCAATTTAATGAAACTGGCGATTACTTTGCGGATGTTTTTACTGCTACGCATCGTGTATTTCTCATTAATTTACGAGATGCCGGTAGCTCTGTAACCGCCCAGTCAGAAAACGAATTAAGCATGATTGAAACAATCCACGACTTAGAAGCAATACGAGAAGCATTACAACTTCCAACATGGCATTTCGCCGGTCATTCAACAGGTGGTATGCTTGGACTTTTGTATGCGATTACATATCCGAATCCCTTACAATCATTAGTCGTAGCAGGATCTGCCGCAAGTAACTATGCCGAAACACCATTTTGCATTTATCATCCAGAACATCCACAGTTTCATTATATGCAAGAGCTCATCGAAAACTTAAAAAGCCCTTACCTTACAAGTGAAGAACGGAAAGAACTATCTACTCAGAGAACAAAATTATCATTGTATAAACCAGAAAACTATAACTTTTATTTTTGTAGACCGATCAAAAAAACAATGTCCACCAGCCGGATGAACGCTTTCGCTCATGAATATTCTTCATTTGATTTAAGAGAGTCTTTACCTTCTATTAAAACAAAGACACTTATTATGTGCGGACGACACGATGTGCAGTGCCCAATTCAATATTCTATCGAGATGCATGAGGGTATACGTAATTCTATCTTTATTCCATTTGAGGACAGTAACCATTATCCTTTTTTAGAAGAGGCTACCCACTTTATTTCTATCACACAAGAATTTTACAAAACATTATAACAGGAAAAATCCAGTTTTGAGTTCAGTTACTATTAAAAAAACTAAATAAATAACATATGAATTCACAGACTAATGTACTAATAAAAGCTCAAAGTCTCTATATGACTTTGAGCTTTATTTTTTAGAAGAAAAACTTCATACTATAATAAAATAAAAGATAAAAAGAAAAAAGGACTAAACCTAAATCAATAAATACTGACTTTTTATCTCCTTCTTTTACGCTGATCGTAATACCAAACATACTTCTAACCATCCAAAAAGCCACCAAAAATAATCCACCTAAATGGTCATTTGTATAATCTTTATCATAAAACATTTGTATTGCACCAATAATTAATAAAATAAGTATGATATTAGTCCCAATCTTTAAAGCCTTGTTTGATTTAATATTCTTTAATACATCCCCCAAAACCTAACACTTCCTCTCAAACCATCCTGCGTTTTATTTCTCTTTATATTTTAACACGAATTACCTAATATTCCCTTTCAAATTCAAATCATAAGTGTAATACACTATTACGCATATAAAAAACCTGTCAACACTTTGACAGGTTTACTACACATTAAAACGATAACCAGCTCCCCATACCGTTTCAATATATTGCGGGTGGGCAGGATCTCTTTCAATTTTTTCACGTAACTTTCTAATGTGAACGACAACAGTAGCTAAATCGCCAGCAGAATCTAATCCCCAAATACGTTCAAATAACTGTTCTTTATTTAATACTTGGTTTGGGTGCGTTACAAAGAATGTTAATAAATCAAATTCCTTCGTTGTAAACGCGATTTCTTCATTGTTTATAAAAACTTTCCTCGCTCGTTGATCGATAGAGATTCCATGAATATATAACGTATCACGTTGCTTACTTACATTTCCTGATAATCTTTCATAACGAGAAATATGTGCCTTTACCCTTGCGACTAATTCACTTGGGCTAAACGGTTTCGTTATATAATCATCCGCTCCTAATCCGAGTCCGCGAATTTTATCTATATCTTCTTTTTTGGCTGAAACAAGTAAAATCGGAATATCTTTTATAGCACGTATTTGTTTACAAATTTCGAATCCATTCATTTTCGGAAGCATAATATCTAAAATAATTAAATCATAGTCTTCTTGCAGAGCCATTTGTAAACCTATTTCTCCAGAATGCTCTACATCAACTTGAAAATCACTAATTTCTAAATAATCTCGCTGTAATTCTGCAATACTTACTTCATCTTCTATTAGTAAGATTCTTTTCAATTTACTCACCACATTTCTCTACTTTTTCCAATGAGAAGAAAATGCTTGTGCCTTCTCTAGGCTCACTTTCCGCCCAAATTTCTCCGCCATGTTCTTCCACAATTTGCTTCGCAATCGCTAAACCAAGTCCACTTCCACCTGTGCTAGAGTTTCGAGATTGCTCTGCACGATAAAACCGTTCAAAAATATAAGGAAGTGTATCAGATTCTATACCTGATCCATTGTCCATCACTTTCACAATAACTTTATCGTTATCACTCGATACTGTTACAGCAATTTTTTTCTCTTCTTTATCCATGTATTTCACACTATTATGAATTAAATTTGATATCACTCTATTTATCTTTTCGCAATCAGCCGTTACATATAGTGGTGATGGATGTAATTGTAAGTACACTTCTATACCTTCTTCACTTAAATCCATCTGCATCTCTTCTATTAATTCCTGCATAAACATATTTAATTCAACCGTTTCAAACTGGAATGGGACTCGATTCAAATCGAGCTTCGAAAATAAAAATAGTTCATCAATGAGTGTATCCATATGTTTTGCTTTCGTATGAATCGTTGTTAAATACTTATCCATTTTTTCCGGGGTATTTGCTACCCCGTCCTTTATTCCTTCCACATATCCGATAATAGATGTAATCGGTGTTTTCAAATCATGGGAGATGTTTGAAATGAGCTCTTTTCGATTTTCTTCATACTGCGTTTGTACTTCAATCGATTCTTTTAACTTCTTCCTCATTTCCTCAAACCCTTGATTCAATTGACCTATTTCATCATGTGATGTAACTGGAATTTGAAATTCTAAATTCCCTTCTTTAATTCTCTCCGTCGCATCTTTCAATACAAAGATTGGTTTTATCACACTTTTTGAGACGAAATAGCTTACTAACCCAATGAGCAAAATGGCTAACAGTAAAAGTGCTACGAACAAAATCGGAAATAATTTTTGTGTAAGATCTACAAACGAACTTTGCTTTTTTAGTACAAATATACTCCCTTCTTCATTATTTTGAAAAGAAAAATCAAATTTTACATACCGATAAAATGTATCGCCTAGTTCCGTTGTACCACGACTATTAATATTTGCTGCTTCAAATTTCGGAAGGGCTTCTGTTACAGTCGAACTTTCAAAACCCTTTGTAGCATAAGAAATGGTTTCTCCCTTTCTTACAACTATTTTCACACCTTCTTTTTCAAGTGATGCAACGAACGATTCATCTAATAGTTGATATTGATGTTGCTTTGCCGCTCCTTTCAATTCAAGATACGCATTCTCTTCTTCTGGAGTCAGCGGCTTTTGAATATAAGAACTTTTATAAAAATTTTTCACTGCTTCCAAGTCACCTGTTATGGAAAATACAATTAAAAATCCCGCAACTAAAATAAGCGTAATGGAGACGAGAATAACAGCGATATAAGAAAATAAAAATCTTGTTTTAATAGACATCATTTACATCCTCACTTTATCACGCTATTTGTGGGCAGTAAGACTTTCACCTCAAAATTCGGTTAAAACAAAAAGTTAGATGAAAGTCGGGCTACCCGTAAACGCCCGATTGATTCAACTTTCATATTCATAAGCATAAAAATATATGTTCAATTACTCAAGCGATTTTATAGTAATTTTAGCGTCAGTTTATAAAAATTTAATGTTCTTATTTTACAGTTGAAATTAGGAGGTTGAAATTCCATGTTCAAAAAAACATTAAGCATGATATGTTGTGTAATTTTTTTACAAGGATGCTCGCAAGAACAAGAAGTAAAAAAGGAGATGACAAACATGGAGACTGCACTACTAGCAGCTACTGAAAAAAACGAAACGAACACTGTTATATCTTTATTAAAACAAGGAGCAAATATAAATGCAACGGATAGTCAAGGACGCACCCCGCTTATGATTGCCACATACAAAAATGATATAAAGACCGCGAAAGCTCTTATCGATGCTGGCGCCGATGTAAATATCCAAGATAATATAAAAAACAATCCATTTCTATACGCCGGTGCGGAAGGTTACTTAGACATTTTAAAACTAACAATTGATGCTGGTGCGGATCCAGCTCTTACGAATCGTTACGGTGGAACAGCTCTTATCCCAGCCTCAGAACATGGCTATATTACTGTTATAAAAGAACTCCTCACGCGAACAAATATCGATGTAAACCATGTCAATAATCTCGGATGGACAGCTTTAATGGAAGCTATCGTACTAAGTAACGGCGATGAAACACAACAACAAGTCATTCGCCTGCTCATTGAACACGGCGCAGATGTAAACATTCCCGATAATGATGGTGTCACCCCACTAGAGCATGCTCGTGCTCATAATTTTGAAGAGATAGAGAAGATTCTAGTAGAAGGACGTAAGTAAAAAGCTAACTTTTGCCTTCCTCCCCCACCCTATGCTACATTTAACCCGTTACATCAATATTGATAGGTGGGAATACAAATGAATAAACCTAAAATTGGGATGATTGGACTTGGAAGTATTGCACAAAAGGCATATCTTCCAACACTTACGAAAGAATTAGATTGGCATTTTGTTGGGGCATTTACACCTAACGCGGAAAAAAGAAAACAAATTTGTCAGCAATACCGTATTCAAGACTTTCATTCTATTGAAACGTTAGCTTCAGAATGTGATGCAGTTTTCGTTCATAGTTCCACTGCTACACATTATGAAATCGTTTCTGAACTTCTGAAAAAAGGAATCGATGTTTATGTAGATAAGCCGTTAGCAGCTACAGTAGAACAAGCTGAAAAACTAGTCGAATTGAGCGAAAAATACAATCGAAAATTAATGGTCGGATTTAACCGCCGCTTCGTTCCTATGTACGTTGCTGCAAAAGAACAGGCTAATGCTATTTCATGGATTCGAATTGAAAAACACCGTACAAATAAAGTGGGGCCAAAT
The DNA here is from genome assembly GCF_016483345.1 of Bacillus cereus group sp. N24. Classification (NCBI taxonomy): domain Bacteria; kingdom Bacillati; phylum Bacillota; class Bacilli; order Caryophanales; family Bacillaceae; genus Bacillus; species Bacillus cereus group sp. N24. The sequence continues at coordinate 37,453 of NZ_JAEHCA010000005.1, read as the reverse complement.
ACGTACGACTTTACTATGTTAGATGATTATTTACATATTGTAGATACTGCTCGCTGGTTAGCTAATGATGACCTTAACGTCGTTCATAATATGATGCAAATAAATGAGAAAAATGAACTTCTTTACGGCCATCATACATATACAACAACAAACGGACTATTACTTTCAACAGCAATGCACCGCCATGCTGGTACAAATTTAGAACAAATTGAACTTGTAACAGCAGGAAAAATCATTCGCGTAAAAAATATGAATACATTTGAAATCGAACAGGAAAATTCCGTTTCACAAAGCGGTTCTCCCTCATGGGAAACGACGTTAAAGCAGCGTGGTTTTGAAGATGCTGTTCATCATTTTATTGAATGTGTACACGGAGATACGAAGCCTGTTGTAGATGGATTGGAAGGATTAAAAACGCAACAAATGCTACAAACTCTACTTGACAAAATAAATAAAAATTAAAACGGATACATTTTTCAGAATTTACTTTCATTCCCATTTCCCCTTTATTTCTCTCGCAAATTTCTATAGAATATGTTGATAGGAATTATAAATTTCATATTGAATCGTGGAAAGGATGGGATTAACACATGTGGAACGAGTTTAAAAAGTTCGCTTTCAAAGGGAATGTAATTGATTTAGCTGTCGGGGTTGTAATCGGTGCTGCATTCGGTAAAATCGTTAGTTCTTTAGTAAAAGATATCATCACACCATTACTTGGTATGGTATTAGGTGGCGTTGACTTTACAGATTTAAAAATCACATTTGGTAAGTCATCTATTATGTATGGTAACTTCATCCAAACAATTTTTGACTTCTTAATTATTGCAGCTGCTATCTTTATGTTTGTTAAAGTATTCAACAAACTAACTTCTAAAAGAGAAGAAGAAAAAACAGAAGAAATTCCAGAACCAACAAAAGAAGAAGAACTTCTTGGCGAAATTCGCGACTTATTAAAACAACAAAATTCTTCTAAAGATAGAGCATAATTGAACGGATAAAAAGGCATGCCCCTCTCGGGACGTGCCTTTTTTATATGTTATAACGTTTCCGAATTCATATGAATAAATAAAATAATACCAGCAACCATAAGTACCATAATACTACCTGCAAATAGTGTAATACCGATGAACATTAAACTTGTGCTCATGTCCACTGATACACTTTCAGTAAAAATAGAAATTACATACGTGATAAGGGCAATTCCTGCAAGAATACTTCCTGGAACAAATCGCTTTAAGCCATTTTGTTTTAACGTCATATATGCAAAAAAAGCAGTCGTGCAAAGCGTAATTATCCAAAGAATGATCATCTTTTCTCCCCCCTCACAAACCTTTTCTTTCTATTATACATGACATTGCCCTATAATAGTTGAATTTGCACTTATGTGACATATAACAAGGGATCCTATTCTATATTATAGCCTAGAATAACATTGTAGGAAGAAAATCGATTTTCGTTACAAATACATGGTTGTTTTTCCCTTTTGTTAATATAATTGTTATATAGAAATATTCTTTGTAAGGGAGTGTTCATAATGATATGGATTTCACTAATCGTATTAGCCTATTTCATCATTCTCGTCCCAATACAGTATAACTACATTAAGATGTTCAAAGAAAAACAGCAAAAAATGAATGTCGCACAAAATGAACTATACGACAAAATGTCTTATGAAGAATCCCAAGTACATTACCATTATCAAAGTAACGTATTTACAATACCAGCTTCACTTGTAGCAAGTATTGTTTATAAAGTGAAACATTCGGCATAAGGAGATTTCCCAAATGTACGCTGTAAAATTATTGTTTGAATCTGTTCATTCAGGTGAGCCTAATCCTAGTAAGATAGATGAGCATTATGAAGAGAATCACGATACGCTTTTTGAAGAAAGTATCATTCTCGTTAAAGCGAACAGTTTAGAGGAAGCTCATGATCTAGGGAAAAAGATCGCTATACAATCAGAAAATACGTACGATAATGTATACGATCAACAAGTAACATGGAAGTTTCAAAAAGTACTTCATGTTTTTGAGTTAGATGAAACGCCATTTGAGACAGGAAAAGAATTGTACGCAAGATTTTTACACGTTAAGAAAAATGAAACTGTAGATACAGTAGTTAAAAAATACTATCCTGAATATGAATAAAAGCTCACAGCAATCGCTGTGAGCTTTTTTATACTTACTTCGTTGAATCTCTAAATTGGATACGGTGAGGTAAGATAACAGTGTGATCTTCCACTTTTTCTTTGTTCATATACTTTGTTAATAAACGCATTGCTACTGCACCGATATCATACATTGGCTGTACAACTGTTGAAAGCTGCGGGCGTACCATTAGTGCAAGGCGTGTATTATCGAAGCCAAGTACTTCTATATCAGTTGGTACGTTTAATCCAGCATCTTGAGCTGCGTGGATTACACCTAGTGCCATTTCATCAGAAGATACGAAGATAGCTGTTGGCTTTTCATCCATGCTCCAAAGCTTTTCGAATGCTTCGATACCTGAATCATAAGTGTAATCTCCATCGATTACAAGATTTTCATCATATGAAATACTTGCTTCTTCTAAAGCTTTTTTATAACCTTGTAACTTTTTAGCGCTTCCCGCTTTATCAATGAAAGGACCAGAGACGAAACCGATACGTTTATGTCCTTGCTCAATAAAGTGCTTCATTGCATCGTAAGCTGCTTGTGTATAATCAATATTTACTGATGGCGTTTCATTTTGCTCATCAAATGATGCTGCTAATACAATCGGTACTGGGGACTTTTTAAATTCTTCAATGTGAATGTCTGTAATATCTTCACCCATGAAAACAATTCCGTCTACTTGTTTTCCAAGCATCGTATTTAATAAATGGAACTCTTTCTCTTTGTTTTGGTCAGAGTTACTTAAAATGATGTTATATTTGTACATTGTTGCGATATCTTCAATTCCACGAGCAAGTTCTGCATAAAACGTATTTGAGATATCAGGAATAATAACACCCACTGTAGTTGTCTTCTTACTTGCTAGTCCACGTGCTACCGCATTTGGGCGGTATCCTAAACGATCAATTGCTTCTAATACTTTCTTTCTTGTTGTAGGCTTTACATTTGGGTTACCGTTCACAACGCGAGATACGGTAGCCATTGAAACGTTCGCTTCGCGCGCTACATCATAGATTGTTACGTTCATCTCATCGCACACTCCTTCTATTTTTGTTATCTATTTTTATGTATCGGTTACTTGAATGAAAAAAAGACATCAACTCTATTTGCAGATGCCACCAATCGTCCCGAGTTCTTCCTTTTACTAATGATACGATAAAAACGCAGGCTCATACAATATTTTCCCGCAAAAGTTTCGAAAAAATTCGCTTCTTTTCTCGTATTTTCGTATTTTTTATGAAAAAAAGGGTATTTTTTGTAAAAATATAGATGTTTCATAAGTAGAAACCTTATTTTAAACCGTACGATAGTAAATGAAATTGATATGAGCGATTTTTCAAATATATTGACCACACCTCAAATTATATCGGCGATTATCCGCATATTTCGACCACAACTCAAATTATATGAGCGATTTTTCGCATATATCGATTGCAACTCAAATTATATGAGCAATTTTTTTAACATATCGATTTACCAACAAAAATCGAACACAACAGGCACTATATAATAGAGAGGAAACTGTTCCAAAATGTTTTTTGGAATGCTTATTTCTTTTTTTGATTTACTTCCAAATACTTTTAATTCTTTCATAAAGTCATTGAACTGGGAGATATTCATTTGCTGCGCTGCATCTGCACCAATTGCCATCGTTGCTTTTGCAGCTAGTGCAGAAGGTCACGTTGCCCTGTAGAATGCGTAACATCGACAACGATAGGTAAATGTGTTTCTTTCTTTAAAATCGATACAGCGGAGATATTAAGCGTATTACACGTCGCTCTTTCATACGTGCGAATACCTTGTTCACATAAAGGCAACTTATTATAGCTGGTACACATACAATTATCACACGATATACCGCAATGAATTACTATAAAAAAACATCGAACATTTTCACTCACAATAAAAAAAGACAGTTTAAAACTGTCTTTTTTTACAAGAAGGAAACAAACGGTTTATCGCTGTTTTTCTCTTTTACAATAACTGCCTCGATTTTACTCTCGGACTTTATTTGTAATTGTACTTTCGCATCTTTAGGCAATTTCTCTAACATACCTTGAGCAGCCATTTGAGTAAGAGCCATTAATTCTGTTTTACCATTATATTTAATAACAATATTCATATTTAATGTATCCATTTGATTTTTCTTATAAGTAACTTTAGCATTAACTGGGATAAAATCTCCAGGAGAAAACTCTTTTATTGCCTTACCAAATTCACTTATTTTTGTATTATCTTCTCCATGTGCTTGTGTAAATTCATCAGAAGGATATGAATACGCTTTTTCATCGATTGTATTCCAACTTCCAAGGTTCGTATCATTCTTTTGAACAGTAGCACTAGCAATATACGTACCATTTTTTAAAGAACTTGTACTTTCTTGTTTGAAAATAGCAAACGTAATTGGAGATTTGTTATATTTATCATTTTTATTAATAGCTTCTATAAGTTGTTTAGCAACTTCAGTACCTTTAGAAATGGCTTCTTCATTTGATACACTTGTAGACATAGATAAACCAATCATGACACCAGATAAACTTAATTCATTTGAATTCTGTTTCCCGAAATAGTCTTGTTCTATAATATTCGTTAAAACTGGTGCTTCTACTTTCGCGACTAGTTCATCAATTAACTTCTCTGGAATATACTGATTTAATTGTAATACGTGATTTTCTGTATCAAATTGTTGCATTGCAATATTCATTAAACCATTTTCATACTCTGCTAAATCTAATTTAGAATTTGTTTTTATATTAGCTGTATTAATAACCTTTTGTTCTTTTAAAGGAATAACAGTTCTATAATAATCTTTAGAAACAGCAGTTCTCGGAATCATACTTTTTTCTTTTGTATCTTTTTGTATAACTTCATCCTTCTTGCTAATCGTATTATTACTACAAGCTCCCAGTAATAAGCTTACGACTGCGAAGGATAATGCCATTTTCTTCATTACTTAAAACCCACTTTCAACAATCTAATTATTTAGTTTGAACTATTCATAGTGTACCATTAAATATATTTCAACAAAAACAAAAAAAAGAAGCAAGCACCTTTAGCTTGCTTCTTTTTACTTTATATTCTCTTCTAAAGCATCTTTTTTAATATTCCAATGAGAAGTATTCCATACTACTAGCCCATCTTTTATGTATAACACTTGTGGTGATTCGTGCTTAATACTGTACTGTTCTGCAACACGATTCGAAACATCTCTCGCATCTTGCACGTATAAGTAATACGCTGGTACTTCTCTTTCTTCATTGCAGTACGCTTGAAACTCTGTGTATGCACCATGACTAATCGGGCATGTCGTACTATGTTTAAAAAGAACATAAGGCTCGTTCTTTTCTACTAAGACTTCAAGCTCTTCAATTGTTTCAAGTTTTGTCATATTCATCAAGATTCACCTCTCATACGAAATCTAGAGCGCTTCTCGTTCTTTTCAGCTTTTTTCTCAATTTTTTCTAATTTACGCTCTTCTTTTTCAACCTTCTTCTCTTGTCTCGATGCACGGTAATGATTGTATACTTCAATCGCCGCACTACTCCACTGTACAACTTGCGCTACTTTATCTGCATTATTTTCAATTTCGTCCGTAACAGACTCTGATACATTACGAAGTTTCGTATTTAAAGAATGGATTGTTGTTCCAATTCCATCTACACCTGCTACCACTTTATTTAATGATTGCGACTTCTGTTGAATATCATCAGCTAACGCATTTGTTTTATGTAATAATTGCTCCGTCTCTACACTAATTCCTTGCATTTGCTTTTCTAAACCTTCTAACGTGCTCGCAACGTTTTCTAACGTCTTCTGAACCGATAACAACGTTCTACATACATACACTACTAATACGGCAAAAGCAACCGCGATAATAGCCGCACTTACATATAAAAGAACTTGCATTTCATCACTTCCTTTATCTTTTTTCATACTTTATCCTATTATACAATCATTTTCCGTTTCATTCTAATCCCTATCTTTTCATTAGAATTTTCATACTTATTCGTTAACTTTAACATAAATGATTCAACAAATTCCACTAAGTAGGTTACAATAAGAAAGGATACATAATTAGTAGGGAGGCTTTACATATGAAAGATCCACGCATTGAAAAGTTAGCATACAATTTAATTAACTACTCTATTCGCTTACAAAAAGGCGAGAAAGTATTAATTGAAAACTTTGGCTTACAAAAGGAACTTGTAACTGCACTTGTAAAAGAAGCATATGCAGCTGGTGGTTTCCCATTCGTTTCTTTAAAAGATCATCAAGTAGATCGCTCTTTATTAATGGGTGCTACTGAAGAACATTTCGAACAAATCGCTGCATATGAAGCGAGCGTAATGAAAGATATGGACGCTTATATCGGGCTTCGCTCTGGCGACAACATTAACGAACAAGCTGACGTTCCAAGTGAGCGCATGAAAGTTCACGGTCAAACAGTTGGTAAAAAAGTTCATAGAGACATCCGTGTTCCGAAAACACGCTGGGTTGTTCTTCGCTACCCAAATGCTTCTATGGCACAGCTTGCTAAAATGAGCACAGAAGCTTTCGAAGACTTCTACTTCGAAGTATGTAACTTAGACTACGGTAAAATGGATAAGGCGATGGATAGCCTTGTTACATTAATGAATAAAACAGATAAAGTTCGCTTAACTAGTCCTGGAACTGACTTAACATTCTCTATTAAAGACATTCCAGCTATTAAATGCTCAGGTCATTTAAACATTCCAGACGGTGAAGTATACTCTGCACCAGTTCGTGATTCTGTTAACGGTACAGTTTCTTACAACACACCATCTCCTTACAACGGTTATACATTTGAAAATGTACAACTTAAGTTTGAGAACGGCCAAATCGTTGAAGCAACTGCAAACGATTCAGAGCGCATTAACAAAATCTTTGATACAGACGAAGGTGCACGCTACGTTGGTGAATTCGCAATTGGCGTAAACCCATACATCTTACATCCAATGGGAGACATCCTATTCGATGAAAAAATCGATGGCAGCTTCCATTTCACTCCTGGACAAGCTTACGACGATGCATGGAACGGCAACAACTCTAACATCCACTGGGATTTAGTATGCATCCAGCGCCCTGAATACGGCGGCGGCGAAATTTACTTCGACGACGTACTCATCCGTAAAGACGGACGCTTCGTTGTACCTGAACTAGAAGCTTTAAATCCTGAGAACTTAAAATAATAATAAAAACGCTCGGGATTTTTTCCGAGCGTTTTTTTATCTTCAATCTATATTGAGCTACTTTTCTCGCTTTTTGTTTGCTGGAAGTGAAAATAATACAAAAGCGCCACTGCAATAGTACCAATCAATATCGGAACATATAAAGGCAGATCCCATTTCATATATACTCTAGTGCAGCCAACAATCACGAACAAAATTTCCAAGCAAAACAAAGGTTTTACATATTTCATTTCTTCCCTACCATTTCTATTTTCACATTTGGATTTTCTTTTTCTACAAGTGATACAAACTGCGTCATATCTTGCGGCATCGCAATCATATGTACTTTGTATGCATTCGTCGTAATTTCAAGGGACTTCCCAACTTGACGAATTATTCTTATCTCTTTCAATACGATATCATCATTTAAAATACCGTACTTTAGCACGCCATTTTCTACTTTATGTTTTTTAATAAACACTTCCCAAACGAGTGGTACATTTACAATAAAGCATAAACCCATCCCAATTAATGCTGACATCCACTGCGCTTTATTTGCGACAATCATGACAATTGGATATACAAACATAAAAGCTAACGTGAGACTAACGAAAATTACTACTGACTTACTTCTTTGAATCGGAATGTTCATACACGCACCCCCCTAACCTAAATTATACCATTTTAGTTCATAAAAAAAGGCCATTTTTACACGACCTTTTTAAACAATATATCTATAAAATTTCTTATCCACCTGCAACACTGGAAAACTTTTTGGCAACTCGTCTATACTCACACTTTTGAAATTATTCTTTTCATAAAAACGATGCGCTGCTAAAAATTTCACTGTCGTTCCTAAGTAAATATCTTTCAGCTTTTTATTCTCAGCCCACGAAATTGCTGTTTGGAGCAACTTATGTGATGCACCCCATTCTTTTCCGCGAAATTCTTTTTTTACGAACATTTTTCTTAGCGCTACTTGCTGATTCTCAATATCTAACAAAGCTACTGTTCCAACTACTTTCCCACCATAAGTCGCAATCCAAAAGTTTCCATAATCCCTTTGATAGAACGTTTCTATTTCAAGTAAGTCTGGCTGCTCTTCTTTCGTAATTGGGACATTGTACTCTTTTTGCTGAATATGAACAATGAGATCTACTACCTCATCTTGAAACTTATATTCATAAGGAATAATACAAATCTGCTCGTTCATCGAATTTCCTTCCATTCTGAAGCTAGTAAACTATAAACAGCAATATCATGAAAATGATCATATATCCATTCATCATCTCTTAAAATACCATCTAATGTAAACCCTAAACGTTCTGGAATCGCGCGGCTTTTCACATTTTCAACACCGCACCTGATTTCAACTTTATTCAGCTTTAAATTTTCAAATGCATAATGAAGTACAGCCTTTACGCTACGCGTCATAATGCCTTTCCCACCAGCATCTTCTGTAAGATAATATCCAAGACTCGTCGCTTTCTTCCCCCAGCTTACCGGATGAATGCCTACCATTCCAACGAGCTTCCCTTTGTAGCGTATACCACTTTCAAAACCGTCTCCCTCTGCAAATTTCTTTAACCACATTGGAAAGATCTCATCATAAGCATCAGCGGATTTCGTCCCATCTACCCAAGGGAGCCACCTTCTTAAATGGTTACGATTTTGATCTAATAATTCATATAATTCCTCTTTATGATGTTTTTCTAATAGTTGTAGTTCAATTTCATCATCTACTCTGAGTGTGAACATGTTTTTTAACCCCTTTTTATTTTTCTTATTATTCTAACATATCAAAATAAATAATGTTAAATATTCACACTTTCTTTTGATTTTATTTGTATAAAACCGGAAGAATACAATACTCCCGTAACAACTAATATCATCCCTATACATTGTGCGGGTGTTATATTTACTCCTTCTATAAAAGAAATAAGCATTGTAACAACAGGCACTAAATTAAAAAATAAAGATGTTCTCGCTGCACCAATTTGAGCGATTTCTTCTAATGACATTCCAGTTTGCTTTAATGAATATAAGAATTTTAATAGACGCGCATCACCTTCTGTCTGCTGACGAATGCCGCTATTTCGCGTTGGTGGTGGTAATAAACCTAACTTCTCATAATAGCGCAAAGTATGAATCCCCATCCCTGTTAACTCTGCTACTTCACCGATTTTATACATGCTCTCTCCCCCTTGTTTTTACATATTTATCTTACAACCTAGAGTTAACTCTAGGTCAATACGCAAATAAAATGAAACTTTAATCAGTGGGGGTTTTACTGCCCACAAATAGCAGGATAAAATATGAACACAACAAAAAAGACGCACAGCCAAGCTATGCGTCTTTTCTATTACTTCTCTGCAACTTGAACTTCTTTTACGTAAGCTGCTTCGAATTTTTGGATGTCTCCTGCGCCCATGAAAATTAGAACGCCGTTTTTATGTTTCTTTAATACATCCGTTGTTGTATCTGTAATTAGTTCTGCACCGTCAATACGCTTTTGCAGATCTTCGATTGTTAAGTCACCTTTGTTTTCACGTGCTGATCCGAAAATATCACATAAGTATACTTGGTCAGCTTTGCTTAGGCTTTCTGCGAACTCATCTAAGAACTTTTCTGTACGTGAGAATGTATGTGGCTGGAATACAGCGACAACTTCACGCTCTGGGTGTTTTTGACGAGCAGCTTCAATCGTTGCGTTAATTTCTGTCGGATGGTGTGCGTAGTCATCGATGATAACTTGCTCTCCCATCGGCTTTTCATTAAAGCGACGTTTTACGCCTTCAAAAGTTGTTAATTGATGTTTAACTGCTTCTACATCAACATTTTCGTAATGGCAAATCGCGATTACTGCTAATGCATTTAATACGCTGTGGTTGCCGTATCCTGTAATTTTGAACGTGTCATAGTACGTATTACGAACGAATACATCGAATATTGTACCATCTGTTCTCTTTTGAATGTTACGTGCTTGGAAATCATTATCTTCTCCAAATCCATAGAAAATAACAGGTACTTTCGCTTGAATTTTTTGAAGTTCTTCATCATCACCACATGCAATAATACCCTTTTTCACTTGCAATGCCATCTCTTGGAATGCACCAAATACATCATTGATGTCTGCAAAATAATCTGGATGATCAAAATCAATATTTGTCATAATTGCATAGTCTGGATTGTAAGACAAGAAATGACGACGATACTCACAAGCTTCAAATACAAAATACTTACTATTTTCTACCCCATGCCCAGTTCCATCTCCAATAAGGTAAGATGTCGGGTGTGCACCTTGCATTACATGGGCTAACAAACCTGTTGTTGATGTTTTTCCATGTGCACCAGTTACAGCAACACTTGTGTATTGGTTCATAAGGTCACCTAAAAAGTGGTGGTAACGATGTACTGGGATGTTTAATTCTTTCGCTGCTACGATTTCTTCATGCGTATCAGGGAATGCATTTCCTGCAATAATCACTTGTCCTTCTTTAACATTATTTTTATCAAAAGGAAGGATTGAGATATTACGCTTTTCCAACGCTGTTTGTGTAAAGAAACGCTTTTCATAATCAGACCCTTGAACAGTATGCTTCATGTCATGAAGAATTTGTGCTAATGAACTCATTCCTGTTCCTTTAATTCCTACAAAATGGTAAACTGTCATCTTAAAGAACCTCCAACATTTCGAACTAATACAACGGCCTATCTATAAGACAGTATATGAATCTTTTCTTATTTTGGTAATCATCATACATTTTGATGTAGTGAAGTTATTCTTTCTCTTCACTTATCAGGATAAACTCGTACGTACTTCTTTGTATGCCCATATCAAGTCCATTATAGCAAAAAAGAAGCCGCTATACTATGATAACAGAAAAACTGATAGGGTCAATCACCTATCAGTTTTTCTCTCTTTTACATATCTTCTCTTGTTTCTAATTGAACACGCTCTAGACGTGGGTTTGGACGATATTTACGGCCAGCTTTCGCTTCTGGTTTTCCATTTAATTCTACGTTATCACCAGTAAAGCCAATATTCATTTTTAATAAGCTACTTCCTACCCCGTATATATCCACAGGCACGTTTTGAGCTTCAAATTCACGAATACGCTTCTCATCAAATCCACCAGTTACAACGATGTCTACATGCTGGAATCCTTCCTCATCAAGTGCTTTACGAAGTGCAAATACAAGCGATGGATTTACACCACGTGGATCGAATGTTCCAAGTACTTCTGGGTGACGAATGAAGTATTGATCAATCATTGTACGAGACGTATCGACACGCACACCTTTTAATGTTGATCCAAATTCACGCGCTACGCGAAGTGCATCTGTAATGACATCATTATTGTAATCAATTAATACAACTAATTCATCTTCTGGGAATTTCTTATGATATGCTTTTGCGGCTTCCACAACATCACCATTAAACATTTGAATTAATGCGTGAGGCATCGTCCCCATACCACTTCTGCCCCACCATTCATTCATCGCATGCGTCGCTTGTGCACTCATACCTCCGATGTATGCTGCATAACCGTCACCAGCTTGTTGTGTATAATGATCGTCACGGTCTCCCATGAAAATAACTGGTTTTTCTTTATCTACACTACGTGCAGCTTGGACAACGTTATATACGTTTGTCGCAACCGATGTACGACGAGCTAAAATCCCATCAATGACACCTTCTAAAAATCCGAAATTTTCATAAGGACCATGAATTGTTAACACTGTTTCAAATGGACTAATATTATCGCCATCTTTTAAAGAGTTAATTTCAAGTTCCTCAGGATTTTTAGCGAATGTTTGCAGCAATGCAATTACTTCATCTGTTCCGCAAAGAACTGCATTTTCCTTTTGGAAAAATTGCATCGTTACAACACTTTTCGGGCGAAATTCTTCAATGATTTCTCTAGTCTTTAAAAAGTAAACGGCAGAGAACCAACCTTCTCCAACACGTTCGTCAAATTTAAATGTTCTATTTGTTAGTCTATTTATTTCACCTTTTAATTTTAATTCAATTTCTTTCATGTCGCTTTACTCCCTACTTTACTATCCAACATTTTCTCTTAGTATACAGCAAAACCGTTTACTATATATTTGTTTCCTGCATAGCAGCGAATTCATCCTCAGAAATAAGGACATCTCTCGGTTTCGTTCCTCTTCCTTCAGAAATAATCCCTTGCGATTCCATCTCTTCAATGAGACGTGCCGCGCGATTATAACCGATGCGGAATTTTCGCTGTACAGAAGATGTGGACGCTCCCCCTTGTTCTACAACAAATTGACATGCATCTAAAAATAGTTCATCTTCCGACTCACTCTGTTCTGATTTTGCTAATAAATCCTCTTGCTTAAATAAGTAATTCGGCTTCATTTGCTTTTTCACATGATCAACTGTTTTTTCAATCTCATCATCCGATACATATACACCTTGTACACGAACTGGCTTAGATGTACCGTTCCCTAAGAATAACATATCACCACGGCCAAGTAATTTTTCCGCGCCACCAATATCGATAATCGTACGCGAATCAACTTGAGATGATACAGTAAACGCTATACGCGTTGGAATATTTGATTTAATTAAACCTGTAATAACATCTACCGATGGACGCTGCGTCGCAACTAATAAGTGAATACCACAAGCACGAGCTTTTTGGGCAATACGACAAATCGCTTCCTCAACATCACCAGGTGCCACCATCATTAAATCAGCTAACTCGTCAATGACGATAACAATGTAAGGTAATGTCTCACCCGGAATTTCTCGCTCGCTTACAATCGTATTATAACGCGTTAAATCACGAGCACCAGCATGCGCGAACAATTCATAACGGCGTTCCATCTCTTCAACTGCCCACTTTAATGCAGCTGTAGCTGCTTTTACATCCGTAATAACAGGTGCTACAAGATGCGGAACAGAATTATATGGTGCAAGCTCAACCATCTTCGGATCAATTAGTATTAACTTCACTTCATGTGGCTTCGCTTTATATAAAATACTCGTTAAAATTGCGTTAATACACACACTTTTACCAGAACCCGTTGCACCCGCAATAAGTCCGTGTGGCATTTTTCGAATATCCGTTACAATTGGATCACCAGAAATATCAAGTCCAAGCGCAACAGTAAGTGGTGATTCACTCTTTGTAAACACAGGACTTCTTAAAATTTCACGAAGAAATACTGGCTTACTTTCTTTATTTGGAACTTCAATTCCAATCGCACTCTTCCCTGGAATTGGTGCTTCAATACGAATATCTTTCGCAGCTAAACTCAGCTTAATATCATCACTTAAGTTTGTAATTTTATTTACTTTCACACCTGGATCTGGCTGTACTTCAAAACGAGTTACTGCCGGCCCTTGCGATACATTAATAACATGTGCTCCAACATGGAAATTATTAAACGTTGTATCTAACAATTCTTTTTGCTCTTCCAACCATTCCGTATTATCTAACGCTGACTGTTGCGGGATTGACAATAATGCTAATGGCGGAACGGTATATGTTGGTGGTGTTTGTAATACATTTCGCATATCGTTCTCTCTTTGATTTACAACATATGCTTTCTCTTGTGGTTCTGTACTTGAACTTGGCTTTTGTACTTGCCCTGCAACCATTTGTTGTACTGGTCTTTCTTCCACTCGTGATTCTACTACCATTTGTTGCACTGGTTGTTCTTCCATTCGTGATTCTACTACCATTTGTTGCGCTGGTTGTTCTTCCACTTGTGGTTCTACTACCACTTGCTGCATTGGCTTTTCTTCCACTTGTGGCTCTACTACCACTTGCTGCATTGGCTTTTCTTCCACTTGTGGTTCTACTACCACTTGCTGTATTGGTTTCTCTTCCACTTGTGGTTCTACTACCACTTGTTGCACTGGTGTTTCTTCCACTCGTGATTCTACCACCACTTGCTGCATTGGTTTCTCTTCCACTTGTGGTTCCACTACCACTTGTTGCACTGGTATTTCTTCCACTCGTGATTCTACCACCACTTGCTGCATTGGTTTCTCTTCCACCTGTGGTTCCACTACCACTTGTTGCACTGGTGTTTCTTCTACTTGTTGTACAGGCCTATTCTCTACTCGCTCACTCATAGAAGATTGCATTGCATTTGCTCTAGCCGAATGTCTTTCCATTAATCTCTTTCTGTCTTGTTTCAACATAACAACATTAAATGGTACATGACGCTTTTTCTCACGTTTTGGCTCTTCTTTTTGCACAATTGGTTGTTCTTTAGTAACTGGCGCTTCTTCCGCAACTGGTTGTTCTTCCACGACTGGCCCTTCTTCTACAACTGGTTGTTCTTCAGCGACTGGCGCTTCTTCTACAACTGGTTGTTCTTCAGCGACTAGCGCTTCTTCTGCAACTGGTTGTCCTTCAGCGACTAGCGCTTCTTCTACAACTGGTTGTTCTTCAGCGACTGGCGCTTCTTCTACAACTAGTTTACTTTCCTCTGTTTCTGCAATTAAAACATTCGCAAAACTTTGGACATCTTCCTTCGTTTGTTCATCAGCCTCAGCAACATGTATGAATTCATTTTTTTGTTCAATTGCTTCATCTAATACCATTTCTTGCTGCGTTTCCTCAAGTTCTACAATTGCTTCTACTTCAGACCCCTCTGTTTCTGCAATTACTTCTGCTTCTTCAGTTTCTTCTGCTTCCACCACTACTTCTGCTTCTTCAGTTTCTTCTGCTTCCACCACTACTTCTGCTTCTTCAGTTTTTTCTGCTTCCACCACTACTTCTGCTTCTTCAGTTTCTTCTGCTTCCGCCATTACTTCTGCAACTTCTCCAAACTCTTCTGGTATTTCCACAATGATTGTTTCTTCAAGTTTTTCTTCTACTTTGACAATCACTGATTCTTCTGGATTTTGCTTTTCTACTTCCATAATAGGTTGTTCTATCTCTGTATTACGTTTAATTTCTTCTGATAATATTGTATCCTCGTGCTCTACTTTGGAATCTACTAATTCCTCTTGTAAAATGTTTTCGTTTAGCACCACTACATCTTTTTCTTGCTCTGCATCTTCCATACGCTCAGCTACCGTTTTATGAAGTAATTCATCCGCTGAAACTTCCTGCGGTGTATTTATTTCTTGAATTACTTCTTTTTCTTCTACTACTGGCTCTTGGCGCTCAATTTCATAACCGTTTTTCTCGAGCCATTGATCAACAACTGACTTTTCTTCCTTTTTACTCTGTTGACCTTGCTGATCAACGTCTTGATGACTAGAAGAAGTCGGTGCTTTTCCTTCTGAGAAATAAGATAATGTATACCCTTTTTTCTCTAACCATGCATCAACGACTGATTTGCCCTCTACAGATATTTCAAGATCTTCTCTTTCCTTTTCTTCCTCCTGCTTTTCTTCCTTTTTCTCTACTGAAGGACGATTATATCCATAAATCGGCGAAATCATTTCTGTTGGACGAAATGGTCTACGGCTACTTTCTTGCGGCGATACAGATACTTTTTTTACGACTGGCTCTGGATCCGGTTCATATTGCACTTCCGGCTCTTCGTATGTAGAAACTGCATTCTCCACATACTGCCGTCTACTTCTCTCCACTTTTATTCCTCTTTGAGTAGGCTGCTCTTCGTATATACCTCTTTGAACAGGTTGTTCTTCAAAGTGAGGTAATTCTCTTACGTCATCCTCATCAAATCCATCATCTGGTATTAATGGAAAACGGCATTTACCTGCATTTCTGCTTGCCATCTGTGCTTCTCTTGCTTCAGTGTAGTGGTTTACACGAGGAATTTTCGGCTGACTTTCAATTTGTTTCATT
This sequence comes from Bacillus cereus group sp. N24, assembly GCF_016483345.1. Classification (NCBI taxonomy): domain Bacteria; kingdom Bacillati; phylum Bacillota; class Bacilli; order Caryophanales; family Bacillaceae; genus Bacillus; species Bacillus cereus group sp. N24. The sequence goes on along the minus strand of NZ_JAEHCA010000005.1, from coordinate 21,298 downwards.
GCTTCTTTATTCATCGCTGTTTGTTCTTCCTCTTTGTTAAACAGCTTTTTCATCCAATCTAACATGCTTACCACTCTTTCTACTAAATAGTAACATCCTTTATTGTATCAGCATTCGGCAAAAAGTGCAGGTAAAATTAAGCATGTCATATTTATCCATAACATTCTAATTTACGATTGTTTTCATATAGAAAAAAGCAGCCTTCCATGTAAGACTGCTTTTAAGCTTTACTCTTCCGATATTCATCTACACTATCTGTTACACTTTGCAGTAAAGAATTTACATACTGCGGGTCAGATAATTTTTTATCTTCATCCTGATTGGACATAAACCCGAGCTCTAATAGTACGCCAGGAACTTTCGCCCAATTAAATCCAGAAAGGTCATCCCTAAATTTAATCCCATTTACTTTCACCTGATTGTTTTCTCTCATTTTATTTACTATCTTTTGCGAGATTTGAAGACTTTCTGCATAAATCTCTTTCGTATAGGGACTTCCTTCTGCTGGCGTCAATACAGCAAACCCACTTTGATTTGGATTTTCAGAGCCATCTGCATGAAGGCGTAAAAATAAATCTGCCTTATGATCGTTTGCGAATGTCGCACGTTCTTTATTGCTTATATCAACATCTTGTGACGTTCTCGTCATTACTACTTGTATCCCTTTTGCTTCAAGCTTTTCTTTTAATAAAAAAGACATTTCTAATACAAGTACAGCCTCTCTCTTTTTCGTCACAACACCCGTTGTACCATCTGTCACTTTATATTTTTGAGTCGTTGCCCCTGGTCCAATCGGTTCTAAATTTAAATTTGCTTTTTGTTGATGCCCTGGATCAATAACGACGAGAAACTTTCCTTGTTTTTCATTACTCTCTACTTTTTGTTCATTATTTTGCATAAGTTGCTCAGTTGGCTTCACCGGCGTATTTTCCTCTTTCTTTTCCTCGGCCGATACTTCCTCCCGCTTAGTTTCTGCTTGTTCATTCGTTTGAATTGTTTGCGATTCTTCTTTTTTTTCTTGTTCTTCTTGCTGCTTTTCTACCGGTGCTTCTTTCTTATCATCTTTACTATTTTCTTGTGTAGAAGATAATGTTTCTTTTTTCGACTGTTCTTGTGAACAACCTCCCATATATATTCCAATGAATGCAGTCATGACCATTATTTTTATATACTTCATGCTTCTCTCCCATCACTTTGCACCGGACTCAAAGTTTTTCTTATAATTGTTTTATAACCTCATCCATACTTCCAATATAAACAGGCTGCCACGTTTCTGTACCACGCTCTGCCGTATAGACTGGATAAGCGTCATCATCCACATTCACGAAAACTGGATCACCCATATCTGTTTCATATCCAATAACAATCCATTTTTCTTGCCATTTTCCACTTTCATTGCTTCTTAATGAATTTTTATGTTTATCATATCGATAACCGATCTGTCCTTTTTCCAGTTCATCTTCACTAAATACATATATTTCATAAGTACCTAGCTCAACATCTTGCTGTTGTGAAGTTTCAATTCGTTTTAGAAGTTCTGCGATTTTTGGTTGTTGTTTCATACGTTTATCCCCTTCTATTTTTCTAAATTTTAACTAGATTGTTTATAAAATACAATATAGATTTTTTTAAAAAAGGTGACACCCTTATCATATTAACGATTTTTTGAGTATATCTATCACAACTCTCAATATATCAACGATTTTTTAAATATATCTATCACAACTCTCAATATATCAACGATTCAATACGAAATTTCGACTTACCGACAAAGAATGATAAAAAGAAAAGAGAGGCTGTCCAAAAGGACAACCTCTCTTTTCTTATATCAATTAAAATTTAAACTCTTGTCCAACTTCAAAGCTATCTTCTAATACAAGAATACCTTTTTCTTGTGGAGCGTCTGGAAGCTCTAATTCACGTGCAGAGCAGATCATTCCAGAAGAAGGAACACCGCGAAGCTCAGCTGGCTTAATTAACATACCACTTGGCATAACAGCGCCGATTTTTGCAACGACAACTTTTTGTCCTGCATCAACGTTTGGTGCACCACATACGATTTGTAATGTTTCTGTACCGATTTCTACTGTACAAATGTTTAATTTATCAGCATTTGGGTGCTTTTCTTTTTCAGCTACATAACCTACAACAAATTTTGGAGAAAGATCCGCTTCTACTTTTTCTTCAAAGCCGTTCTTCGCTAAAATTTCGTTGATTGTTTCTACAAGCTCTTTCGTTAATGTCAGGTTACCTGTTTCTTTTACTTCTAAGTAAGAAGATGCATTAAAGATGTTGAATCCTGCTGTTACATTGCTTTCACGATCGTATACGCGTGCAACATCTCCTTTGCGATCAAAAGTACGGTTCTCTAAAGTAATATCTTGTAAGGCAACAATTAAAGTGTCACCAATTCCTTCAAGGTTATAAAAAACGTTCACTTCGTTCATCCTTTCTCTTTTCCATCTGTCTTCTTCCGATTCTTCGCTAAAATAAAGATTGGTTCAAAGTCCCCATCTTCATAAACGAATGAAAGTGATGTAATCGGAACATGCCCTTCGGCAAAAAATTTCATTGTCATTTGTGCAATAATATCATAACCGATTTCGTTGACGATATCAGCAATAATTAATACGTCTTGGTGAGGAACAGCAACAACCATGTCACCAGAGATCTTTTCACGCATCGATTGTAGTAACGTTTCGTTTAAAATACGACTCGCATCATACCCATCATTTGTGTTTAAAAAGTAGAATGTATTATCCGCTACTGTGTCCTGCTTAAATTCATAACCTAATGAGCGAGCATTAAATAATGCCATTTCGCGCACTTGCTGCTCTGTAAGCTCTAATTTTTGTAATAAGCGCTCATCAATTAGGCGATACGTTTTATTAGAATCTAGCGCGTAATAAATACGTGTTTCCGCCGTATGATCCGTCATAATAAACGGATTTCCTTCTTCTGATTGTTTTGGGAAAGAAGTAGAGCGAATAACAGGTAAAATTTTCGCCGTGCTATTTTCTTCTCTATGCATTGCAATTAACGCTTCTTGTACATAATAAGCAACCTCTTCAATCGCCTTTTCTTTGTTCACTTCCCATTTCGCTACTACTCCTGGAAGTGATACGTTAATACCTTTTTTCGAGTTTATTTGTTCAATACGAAGAACTTCTTTCTCGCTATCATAATGAAAATCCCATTCTGGTCGAGATAATTTCTTCATTAACTCGTCTTTCATCTTTTTACTTGTCATTTTCATCTCTTTTTCCTCCCTTCCAAAAAAATAACCTCCCCCGCGAAGGTAGAGGTTGTTTTTACAATTCAATTGGCTAATTGTTTTATTTTAAACCTTCAATAAACTCTTCGATTTGCTCTTGTGTTTTACGATCTTTGTTTACATAGCGTCCAGTTTCTTCACCTTTATTGTACGCTACAAAGCTCGGAATGCCAAATACGTCTAATTTTACGCATAGATCAATAAACTCATCACGATCTACATAGTAAAATGAGAAATCACTATACTTCTCTTCTACTTCTGGCATAAATGGATCAACGAAACGGCAATCTGGGCACCATTCTGCTGAGAACATGAAGACTACATTCTCTTCATTTTTTAATTCTTGGAATTGTTCCATGCTTTCTAATGATTTCATCTATATTTCCTCCTCTAATGCGTGCACTTTTTTCACACTATAATCTTTTCTTTATACTACCATACATCGTACACGGTGCAAGGTTTATGCTTGCTTTTTATCATACTTATATTGTCCAACGAGTAACTTAACAACGTGTACAAATAATTCCGTTCGATCGACATAATCGTCTGTAAAAATACCGATAGCACCTTCGTGACTACGAATATCTTTCCGCTCTACAAACTCTTCCATCACTTCACTTAACTCTTTACCATCTTCAAGAGGCGTTAAAAAATCGTCTGGTAACTTAATACGTGCTCCTCCGGCAACGAATATCTTATCGTCACTCGTTGCGAGTGCGCCCCAGTTACACATAAATAAACCGTGATCCGTTTTCATCACGCCGCCTTCTAACCCAATACCAATTTGAGCTTCTCCTTCTTGCAATGCTCGCTTCGCTCTATTAATTGCTCCTTGCATCGTCTCTTCATCTGAAAATGGCTGTGCCGATACTCCCGATGGGACAGAAAGAGATGTAATTTCAGCATCTTTCCATACCTTCTCCACAGCCCCAACCTTCGTTTTATTCTTCGATCCAACTACTACCTTCATTTCATTCACCTCTATAAGAATTCATTATTCTGTTCTAATATCCACTTCAGCACAAATGAAGTGCCAACCACTACCACACACCACCAAGGAACCCCTTCTACCTATAGTAGAAGGTGACTTCCCACAATATTTTTGGTCCCGAACACAAAAACATTCTTCCGCGGTCTTCATGCATTATTCGAGCACTAATTAAGCACTGACCGCTACTACACATCGCTGGGTCATCTCTCCTACCTAAAAAAAGAAAGAGCTCTGCAGCCCTTCCTCTTTACGCGTTATTCTTAATTGTTTCTAACGTCGTTTTGTCCGTTGTTCTTACAAGCTTTGTAATAAGTTCTTTTGCTGCTGCATAATCATCAACATGTAAAATAGAAGCATGCGTATGAATGTAGCGAGCACAAACACCAATTACTGCTGATGGGATACCTGAGTTACTTGTATGTACACGGCCCGCATCTGTCCCACCTTGTGAAATAAAGTATTGGTACGGAATATTATTTGTTTCTGCTGTATCTAAAATGAATTCGCGCATTCCTCGATGAGTTACCATCGTACGATCGTAAATACGAAGAAGAGCACCTTTTCCTAATTGACCGAACTGCGTTTTATCACCAGAAGCATCGTTTGCTGGACTTGCATCAAGCGCATAGAAAATGTCTGGTTGAATCATATTAGCAGCTGTTTGTGCTCCGCGAAGACCTACTTCTTCTTGTACAGTAGCACCAGAGTATAATGTATTCGGTAATGTTTCATCTTTTAATTCTTTTAATAACTCGATTGCCAGGCCACATCCATAACGGTTGTCCCAAGCTTTCGCCATAATTTTCTTCTCATTTGCCATCGGTGTGAACGGGCAGATTGGCACGATTTGTTGTCCTGGTTTTACACCAATTTCAATCGCATCTTCATAACTATCTGCACCTATATCGATTAGCATATTTTTTATATCCATCGTTTTTGCACGTTGCGCATCACTTAATAAATGAGGAGGGATAGAACCAACAACACCTATAACAGGACCTTTCTTCGTCATCACTTGTACGCGCTGCGCTAATAGCACTTGGCTCCACCAGCCGCCTAACGTTTGAAAACGAAGCATTCCGTTTTTCGTAATTTGCGTAACCATGAAACCTACTTCATCCATATGACCTGCTACAAGAACACGTGGGCCAGTTTCGTCCCCTTTTTTCAGACCAAATACGCTACCTAAACCGTCTTGCACAATTTCATCAGCATATTTGCTTAATTCTTGCTTCATAAAACGGCGTACATCATGTTCAAAACCTGACGCACCTTGTAATTCTGTTAACGCACGAAATAATTGTAATGTCTCTTTATTCACGAAGTCCCCTTCTTTCAAACCTTAGTAGAATACCTTTTTTATTGTAACGAAATTTTCGAAATGTTTCTAGTTTCTTCTTTTTTAGCTGCATTTGCTTTATAATTATTATCGGTACACTATTTTTATTTTATAGAATTGAGGTGAATATATGAGCTGGAAAGGTTTAGTAGCAGGTCTTGGCGTTGGATTTGCAGCTGGTTATTTCGTTGCAAACAAAGTACAAGAACAATCCCATATTTCTTCAGAAAAAGCATTGAAAATGGTGAAACAAGCATTAAATCATAAAGGTGAAATTACTGGCTCTTGGGTACATATGGTTCCAGAGACATTTGAAAAATATGATGTTGCGTATGAAGTTTATCGCGGCGGTCTTACAACAATGTTAGATGATATACAAGAACGATTTGAATTTTTAGTTGATGCTAAAACAGGTACTGTTTTAGAGGTAATAGCAGCATAAAAAGAGGTTTCCCATTAGGTGAACCTCTTTTTTTTGAAAAATTGCGGATAGTGATTAAAATTATATCAGCGATTTCCCAATTATATCGGCGCAATTCAAATTATATCAGCGTTTGTTTAAATATATCGACTTACTGACAAAACCCGACAATAAAAAAGAGGCTGCTCCAATAAATATGATGGAACAACCTCCTTTTTTAAGCTTCTATACTCGTTTTTCTCTCAATTTTTTCTACAATATGTCCTTCCTCATTCCACTTCACTGCACGATAATATGCGTCATGATAAAATGAAAACCACGCATCGTTTTCAGCACCATATTTCATCCACTTTTGCTTATTTTCAATCGATGTCATCGGATAATCATCATAAGCCATTACCCATAATACATTTTGATGCGCATGCGTCGGCAATAGGTCCGCTAAATGAAGCATCGTTTCCCCCTGACTTTCAAGGATCACAACCGCATGCCCATCACTATGACCGCCTGTATGTGCCATTTTTATTTCATCCGTAATGTCTATTTCTTGCCTAAACGTAACAACTGTATCTGCAATTGGCTCCCAATTTTCCTTCCAATATGTATTACGTGATCTAATATTTGGGTTCCTCATTTCATTCCATTCTGTCTCACTTACATAAACTTTCGCATTCGGAAACGCCGGTACAAGGTGATCCCCTTCCCATTTCGTTAAACCAGATGCATGATCAAAATGAAGGTGCGTCATTAAGACGTAGTGAATATTTTCAGGCTTTAATCCCAGTTTTTCTAAAGATTCATAAACCGATGACTCTTCCGTTACTCCTTGATTTCTCTTCATTTTCTCATTCAATTTACCGTTTCCTATTCCAGAATCAATAAGCATATTTCCATCTTTCGTTTGCAAAAGTAACGGATCTGTTCGTAAATATATATGATTTGTATCGTTATGTTTATATTTTCGTGACCAAAGTACTTTCGGCACAACGCCAAACATTGCCCCGCCATCTAAATGTGTGTTCCCACCTTTTAACCACGTCACTTTTATATCTCCAATTCGTAATTCTTCCATCACACATCCCCCTTTTACATTAATTTTAACATAAAATTCTGATTATTTTAGTTATAAAAAAACCTATGCATTACTGCATAGGCTCTGTGCGATACTTCGCTTCAACTCGATAAATACGATGACCTTTACTAGAGAACTTCTCTTCGTACTCAGTCATAATATTACCTTCAAAATCACTGTTATGAAGATCTAGGCTTAAGTAAGTTAGTAACATACCATACTCAGCCATACTCATTAGAGAGTATTCAAATAACCCTTGGTTATCTGTTTTGAAATGAATTTCTCCGCCCTCTACTAACACTTCTTCATAATTGCGTAAAAACGTTTTATACGTTAAACGACGCTTCGTGTGACGATTCTTCGGCCATGGATCTGAGAAGTTTAAATAAACACGATCAATTTCACCTTTTGCAAAGAAAACTGTTAAATCTTCAGCATCTTTATTTATTAACTTTAAGTTCGGTAATTCTTCTTCAATTAATTTATCAAGTGCATCTACAACAACACTCGTAAATTTTTCAATTCCAATATAATTAATATGTGGATTTGCTTTTGCCATATCGTACATAAAGCGGCCACGACCTGTACCTACTTCAATGTGAATGGGTTGTTCATTTCCAAATACTTCTTTCCAATTACCCGCGCGCTCTTCTGGATTTCCAATTACGATATGTGAATACTCATTAATTCGATCTAATGCATATGGTTTATGTCTTAAACGCATAGATGTCTCCCTCTCTTTACAAAGCTATTTTAAAGGAATGATTCCTTTTTTCTGTTTTAATCAATCTACCAAACAAAAAACCAAGTACGTACGAGCACTCGGTCCGTTTCTTTCAAGTATAAGATGTACCATTTTGATAAAAACTACATACAGCATTAAACATTCCATGACGACGTAGCTTTTTCTCTTACATTCCGAGAAGAGAAAAACAATCGAAAGGATGATCCGTTCATGCCAATTAGTCAACAACATCAATTAGAAGTGCTGAAAGATATTTTAGTCAATCACCAAAGCGATTGCTGCGGGACAGTTTCTGAATGCGAGCAATTAGAGCGCCTCATTCAATCGTTACTCGCAAACGATAATATAAGTAATGACGCTAAAACAATGCTAAACGATGTATATTCTTATAGTCAATCGGGTAAATCTTCCTCTAATTTGGACAACCATATTTCCAATAATCAAGAACAACTTACTCAGTGGATTGCTGGAATGGACAATTTTTCTTAAGTATTATTCTGAAGCAAGTAGTTGCTGTAAATATTGATGCCAATATTCAGCTTCTGCTTGCTGTTTTTTTGTTGTGTGCCATTGAATAGATAAAATCGTTTGTGCTATTACATACCATCTCATACGCCTAAGCAATGATTCATCCATTTCAATATCATAATACCCGAGCCACTCACTCCATTCATGACGCGGAATGTACCAGTATAATAACATACCGAGGTCTAGAGCTGGGTCAGCAATGACAGCTCCATCCCAATCAATTAAAAACAACTCATCTTCGTCCGACAATATCCAGTTGTTATGGTTTACATCACAATGGCATACAACGAATTCATTGTATTCAATACTTTTTAATGAATCCGTTAAATATTGAAGGCCTTGCTGAATTGTTTCATCTACCCTTATATCTCCCCTTAAAACAAGTTGCAATTGTTGTAATAACTCTTGGGCGTGAAGCGGCTGCTTCCCAAGTCTTTGAATCATCTGCACAAGCGCTTTAGAGGAGTGTATTTTCTTCAAAAGTTTCGCAACACGTTCTAGTTTCATATCCTCTGGCTCTAGCTTCTGTCCCGGAAGCCATTTTTGAGCAGAAATCACATCACCGTTCGTTACCCTTCTTGTCCAAAGTAATTTTGGAACAATTCCTTCTGCTGACAATACCGCTAAAAAGGGCGATGTATTCCGCTTTAAAAATAACTTCTGTTGTCCGTTTTGCGCAATATATGCATCGCCCGTTACTCCACCAGCCGGTACAAGACTCCACTCTTTTCCTAATAATTGTTCCAACCATTCCATATTCATTACCCGTTAACAAATCCTTATCTTTTATAGTTATGAAAAGAAAAACCGCAACATTTCTACACATGTTGTGGATTCATATATATTTTACTGTAAATGAAAAGAAAACTTGGCATAAGCCAAAAACTCTCTATTTTATTTTACAAAACCACTCATAGAATGACAACTTATCAAAATCGTCACCTTTGTCAATTCTACATTTATTACATTCTCATCGTCAAGTAGCGATTTGTCACATTATCGTCAATATATACGTGCTAATGGGAGCCAATTGAAGCTCCTTTCCTCTAAATGAAGAAATTGGCTCTATTTTCGCTTGCTTTTCGTTTACTAACACATGCCACGTTCCTTCTTTTGGAAGCTGCACCGTTTTAGCTTCCAAACCGCTATTAAATAAAACGACAATTTCTTTCCACGGCCCAAACAATTCTACATGCTCTAGGTGGTATGCAAGTACTTCTGTAGATGTTTGCAAAAAAGTCATATGCTTTTTTATAAGATCTGCGTTTTGTAATCGGAATGCCCCGTGCTCTTTGCGAATCGCAATTAACCCTTTTATATAGTTAACTGTCTCCATCTCTTTCTCTTTTTGATCCCAGTCTAATCGATTTATTTCATCATTTGCATTATAACTATTTTCATTTCCATTCTTCGTACGATAAAACTCTTGTCCTGCGTGTAAGAAAGGAATTCCTTGCGAAAGAATAACTATTGCGCTTGCTAGAAGGTGCCGTTTTTTCAAAATCTCTTCCGGTTCTTCATTACTGTGCACTAGTTTATCCCACATCGTCATGTTGTCATGACATTCTACATAGTTAATACTTTGTACCGGTTCTAGAAATAATCCTGTTTCTTTCACACTTAATAAACTACCTGATGCTATATACTGTAAATGCTGACAGTCTACATGCCCACCAAACGCAAAACCACGTTTATTTACATTAAATGTGCTACCTTTTATTCCATCACGAAATTGATCATTAAACTGCGCGATATGTGGCATTTTTCTTGCATTATTTAACGTTGCTTTTTCCTCAAGAGGAAGCGGTGTTTGTAAATCCCATCCTTCTCCTAATAACAATGCGTCTCGCTTTATGTTTCGCACTTCTTTTTCTATTATGTTCATTGTATCAACATCTAAAATCCCCATTAAGTCGAATCGGAATCCATCAACATTGTATTCCGTCAGCCAATATAAAATAGACTCTATAATGAATTTCCTCATCATTTTTCGTTCAGACGCTATATCATTTCCAACTCCCGTCCCATTAGAAGGCATACCATCTTCGCCATGGCGAAAATAATAACCTGGAACAAGCTTTTCAAATGATGATAGTTCTCTTTCATAAACGTGATTATATACAACATCTATAACTACTCGGATACCGTTCTCATGAAATGTTTCAATCAATTGCTTACACTCTACTATCCTGTTATACGGATCAGAAAGGTTTGTAGCATAAAACCCCGTTGGCGTATTGTAATATAATGGATTGTAACCCCAATTATATGCGCCGGAAGGATTTGCCTCATCTACACCACCGAAACAAGATAACGGTAATAATTCAACATGTGTAACACCTAAATCTTTTATATGAGACAATCCTGTTAACGTCCCATTCCGTCCCGTCGTTCCCTCTTCCATCAACCCTCTATATGTTCCTTTTTTATTCACTCCACTATTTGGGTGAATAGTCGCATCACGAATATGCAGTTCATACAATATAGCATCTGTCATTGACTGTAATGGTGGTAATTCCTCTCGTCTCGTTACATTCGTCTTTTCCAAATCGATAACAACACCGTATTTCCCATTTGCAGTCGTTGACTTTGTGTATGGATCCACCGCTTCATTCCATATTAAATTAATACAGACGAGGAAGGTATATCGAGCCCCATCATGATCCCCTTGTAATGCATGAACCCAAACACCATTTTCTTCTCTATGCATGTCATAATCGGTATATTCTTTATCACTTTTATAAAATCTTACTTTTGCAAGCCTCGCAGTTGGAGCCCACACTTTAAATGTTGTTGCTTCTTTTTTGTATACAGCACCTAGATCTGTGCCTTCGTAATAATACTTCTCATCAAAAATTGCCGTTCGAATAACAGCGCCTATTTGTAAATCCGTTTCTTCGTTCCGTTCATCTCGTACTGTATAATACTTCCCCACATCTAGTGACTCTTCTATAAAGCACTCATACTTTGTTGCATCCGGAAGCGCAATAGTATGAGCAATCGGTAAATCTTTCACATTATTTCCTTCTTGCAAACGAAATGTCCGACTTGTTCCATACGCATGTGGGAGCAAAATTGTAATTTTATTCATTTCATCTAAATAGGCATCAAATGGACGTTTTACTTTCAACATAAAAAAATCACCATCATTCTCAAAATTAAAATAAAGTGAATATTTAATCAATTCGGAGTATCCCCTGCTGATTATTAGCCCCCACCAATCGGGCCTTTGTGTGAGTATACGAGCTGCAAATAATAAAACTTTTCTTATTAGCAAGACTCTATACAGTAACTCCATTATTCTCTATAGTATATTCACCTGTATAAAAAACGTTTTCATACATTCTATTTTTGTAGTTTTATTTCAGCAATCGATTTATATTTCGGCGTTTCCTTCACGTGAGATTCGTATAAAGTAATTGTATCCGCTTGAAATGATATTTCAGGCACTTCTTTTATATTTTCCAAATGAAACTTTTTTTCTCCCATCCATTTACGAGCAACAGTAATATGTGGATGATACGGACGTGTTTCTAAAGAAAACCCATTCCCTTCACAAATCGCATGCACTTGCTTTTGTAACTGAAACAACTCATGATTTTCACTTACCTTCGCCCAAAAAATACGTGGCCTGTCTTCCATGCCAAATGTTGAAAATCCTTGTAATGTGAAAGGTAGTTCCTTTTTTTCTATAAGTGTTTGTAATCCATTCTTTATTCCTTCTAATTGTTCCTCTGTCGCACTTCCTAAAAAGGAAAGGGTAATATGATAGTCTTCCTTATGTACCCACGAGCGAAATGGTAATTCCTCCTCCATATCCTCTTTATAATTAGAGAGCACTTCTTTTATATAATTTGGTAAAGTAATTGCGACAAAATAATGCGGCTCCATTTACATCATCTCCTTCTTTTTATTGTTGCTTTTCTTTCTTATCTCATTCAGTTAAAAAGAAGCCGCCCTCTAAAGTAGAGAGCGGTCATTATTCATATATCCTTTATTTCGCTAATTCATGAATTGCTTGCGCGTAAATTGCTGTTGCTTTTAATAAGTCTTCAATTTCAATGTACTCATCTTTTTGATGCGCAAGTTCTTCTTTTCCAGGGAATAGCGGGCCAAATGCAACGCCAGCTTTCAATGAACGGGCGTAAGTACCACCGCCGATTGCTAATAGCTCTGCTTTTTCTCCTGTTTGTTCTTCATACACGCGCTGCAGCGTACGAATTAATACGTGGTCTTTATCGACGTGATGCGGACGAGAGTTAGAATAATCCGCTACTTCAAATCCATGAATACTAACGTATTCTTTTAACTTCGCAATCATTTCTTCAAAGTTAGTCGTAACTGGGTAACGTACGTTTAACCCTAAGTTACCACCGTTTTCTTTCGTATAAGAAAGGCGACCGACATTCACTGTTAACGGACCGCTAACTTCGTCTTTATAAGCAATAGTAGCTTTCTCACCAAAAATATCACCAGTAAATGTTTTTGCTGCAAATGTCGCAAATGCATTTGCTTTTCCATCAAGTGAAACTGTAGTTAAGAAGTTTGCTAATAGTAAACCTGCATTTTCTCCTTTTTCTGGAGTAGATCCGTGCGCTGAAATTCCTTCTATTTGCAACGTCACTGTATTTCCTTCTATAGTTGAGTTCCCTATTTTTTTAGCCGTTTGTAAATACTCTTCATATGCTACTGTAAGTGCATTTACATCTTCTCCTGTAATAACCGCTTTTGCAAAATCAGGAACCATGTTTAAACGGCGGCCTGACTCAAATGAAACGAGTTCATATACACCTTTTTTCTCTTCACTACCATTTTGCACAACTTGTATATCAGAAATTCCTTTTTCTGCATTAATAATTGGAAAGTCCGCGTCTGGCGCAAAACCTATTGTTGGCATTTCTTCGTTTTTAAAGTAGTGATCTACACATTTCCAGTTACTTTCTTCATCTGTTCCTAAAATCATACGAACGCGTTTTGAAAGAGGCAACCCTAATTCTTTCACAATTTTCATCGCATAATAAGCTGCCATCGTTGGGCCTTTATCATCAATTGCACCACGTGCAAAAATCTTTCCTTCGCGAATATCTGCACTATATGCAGGAGTCGTCCAGCCATCTCCTTCTGGTACAACATCAACATGACAAAGAATACCTACTAGTTCTTCTCCTTGTCCCATTTCAAGATGACCTGCATAACCTTCTAAATTTTTAGAAGCAAAACCTTCTAATTCTCCTTTATGTAACATGAAAGATAAAGCTTTTTCTACACCTTCACCGAACGGTGCGCCCTCTTTCGCCGACTCTTCTTCCCACACACTTTTAATTTGCAAAAATTGTTGTGTATCACGAATTAAATCATCTTTTCGTTTTGCAACTTCTTCTGTCCAATTAATCGCTGACATCACGCATCCATCCTTCGCTATATTATCTCTTTCATCATAGCAAACCGAAATCCCTTATGCCATACACGAAAGTCAAATACCGAACAATTGTAATATTTCAGATATTTCCCATTAGTTTTTCTTTTATTTTTTCAAAAAATTTTGCAGGAATTTGGCGTTTTACGTAGAATTTTATGTGTTAGTTGACTGATCATATATACAATGTCAACTACCAATATTTTTCTATATGAAATTTTGTTAAACTTTTGTAAAATTTAAGTAGATTAAAGCATGAATTTTATCATGTAGAGTACAATGGTAGTAACGACCTTCTTTCCTGAATGGGGTCAAAAAAACTAGTAGAGGAGTGGTTTTCTCTTGAAACCTACAACTACTCGTATGCTAACACGCATTAAATCAATTTATATGTACATCAATGAAAACGGAACGGTAACGACGAAAGACCTTGTAGATGAGTTCGGGATCACACCGCGAACGATACAACGTGATCTAAATGTGTTGCAGTTTAATGAACTCGTGTATAGCCCTTGCCGCGGTAAGTGGACAACAACAGGAAAGAAAGTGAGAATGACCTCATAACGAAAAAATAATTGTATGTAAATAAATACATACCCCTTTCTAACTCATTAGAAAGGGGTCTTTTCTGCGCCTAAAAACAGGACTACTTCTCAGTATCTACTTGATATGTTTTTAACATTTCTACTTCTTCATCTGTTAGCTCTCGGTATTCTCCAAGTTCTAGTTCTTCATCTAATACTAACGGACCCATCTCTGTTCTCTTTAGGTAAACAACCTTTTTCCCTACTGCTTCAAACATGCGCTTCACTTGATGGAATTTTCCTTCTGTAATCACAAGCTCAATTTCAGAAATATCATCGCTTTTTAATATTGTAAGTGCGCCTGGTTTCGTTTCATAACCATCGTCTAAAATAACACCTTTAGCAAACTCTTTTACATCCTCTTCCGTTACAACTCCTGCAACGTGTGCATAGTATTTTTTCGGCACATGCTTTTTCGGAGATAATAATTGATGTGATAACTTCCCGTCATTTGTTATCAATAAGAAACCTTCCGTATCGATATCAAGTCGTCCAACTGGGAACGGATCAAAGATTGCATCTTCTAGTTCTAATAAATCTATTACTGTTTCGTGATTATCATCTTCTGTAGCTGAAATTACACCTTGTGGTTTATGCAGCATTAAATAAACAAACTCTTTATATTCTACAACTTCACCGTGAATCATAACTTCTTGCTCTTCTACATTTACATGAACCTTTGCATCTTTCACCGGCGTTCCATCAATCTTCACAACGCCGTCTTTCAATAATTTCTTTACTTCTTTTCTACTTCCGTATCCCATATTCGCTAATAATTTATCTAATCTCACGTTTTTCACCTTCTTTATTTATCATAGAAAAGGGGACGTATTTACGCCCCTTTTGATTTCAACTTTATTTTGAATCTACTGCCAAGTTTACGCTGGATTTTCTCTAACGCTTCTCCGCCAAATACTCTTTCAAGTACTCCTGTGCGAATTGCTAACAGACCGTAAACAAGACCACCAACACCTGCACAAATCGCAACTGTAATTAAAGCACCAATACGGCCATCTGGCGAAATCATGAAGGATAGAATCCACTGTGATAGTTTTACCGCCACGACCATTACAAGTGTTAATACCGCAATTTGGAATGTTCTCTTATATACAACACCAAATGAATAGTGTGCATGTTTTTGGATTTGTCTATTCGTATACCATACGGACGCTAAGAAACCGACTGCAGTAGCTAAAATCGCTCCTACTGTACCGAAATATCGAATAAAGATTACGTTACATACAAATTTCAAAATAACACCCATAACAAGTGCGACAATCGCATGTTTTTGTTGATTAATCCCTTGCAGAATCGCGGCTGTTACCGTAAATAAAGCAAATAACAATGCAACTGGTGCATACCACATTAACACTTGTCCACCTAATGGATCTGAATCGTAAAACGCAGTGTAAATTGGATAAGCCAGTGTTGAAATACCGACAACTGCTGGCAATGTTAAAAACATATTCGCCTGGAATGTTTGTGTAATTTGTAATTTTAAATAGCGATATTGTTTTTCCGTAAATGATTTTGTAATCGCTGGTACAAGCGTTAAACTAAACGCTGTTGCAAGCGATACTGGAATCATAATTAATTTATGCGTCCACATTGTGAAAATACCGAGCGCTCGCTCTGCGATATCACCTTGACCAATTGCCTGCATAATAGAGTTAAATGTCAATGTATCAATTTGTTGATATAAAGGAATTGTTAACCCAATTACAACGTAAGGAATTGCATACGCAAATAACTCTTTAAACAATTGAACGGTACTTACTGTCGATTCTGGTACAGTTTGTTCAATTAAATATTGATCCAAATATTTTTTACGTTTTAACCAGTACCAAATTAATACGCCGAGTGCTCCAACTGCTGAAACGAATGCAGCGAATGTCGCAACTCCGACTGCTGTTGCTACTGTACCGCCAAGTATTTTAATAACGATGAAACTACCCGCTAATAAAAAGACGATACGAATAATTTGTTCAATAATTTGTGACACCGTAGTCGGCCCCATCGATTGGTGACCTTGGAAATAACCACGAATCAAACTTGCTGCCGGTACAACAATAAGTGCGAAACTTACGAGGCGAATAATCGTCGTAACTTCTTCTACCTTATTTTGTAAACTTTGTTTACCAAGCATTGCTTCTGCAAATAATGGTGCGGTCATGTACAGTACTAAGAAGGAAAGAACTCCTGTTACTATCATCATAACCATTCCCGAGCGGAACATTCTTCGGCTCGTTTTATAATCTCCAAGTGCATTATATTTGGAAACAAACTTTGAAACAGCAAGCGGCACCCCTGCCGTTGCAATACTTAAAAATATCGTATATGGAATATATCCATATGTATAGAGCGTTCCGCCTTCTGTGCCTACTAATGCATGAAACGGAAAGACGTAAATCATGCCTAAGAACTTTACTAAAAATGTCCCTAACGTCACAATAAGCGTTCCGCGCAGAAATTTTGAATCGGACATACGAAAATCCTCCTACTTCCTATATAACGCTGAACTCTAACTTTTGTATTGTACCACAATTCTCCCCTCAAGCAGTACTTCACTCTATTTTTCTTTTAAGGGAAAACATGCTATTCTTTTAGGCAGGAAATGTAGAAAATGAGGTCGATATATTATGCATTATGATGTTATTGTAATCGGTGGCGGGCCTTCTGGGCTAATGGCTGCAATCGGTGCTGCAGAAGAAGGCGCAAATGTCTTACTTCTTGATAAAGGAAATAAACTAGGGCGCAAACTTGCGATTTCTGGTGGTGGTCGTTGTAACGTAACGAACCGTCTACCACTTGATGAAATCGTTAAACATATACCAGGAAATGGCCGCTTCTTATACAGCGCTTTTTCTATTTTTAATAATGAAGATATTATTACATTCTTCGAAAATCTCGGGGTAAAATTGAAAGAAGAAGATCATGGCCGTATGTTCCCTGTATCAAACAAAGCGCAATCGGTAGTAGACGCACTTTTAACACGATTAAAAGATTTAGGTGTAAAAATCCGTACGAATACACCTGTTGAAACGATTGAATATGAAAATGGTCAAACGAAAGCAGTTGTATTACAAACAGGCGAAGTGTTAGAAACGAATCACGTCGTTATCGCTGTTGGCGGAAAATCTGTTCCTCAAACTGGTTCTACTGGAGACGGATACGCTTGGGCTGAAAAAGGTGGTCATACAATTACAGAATTATTTCCAACAGAAGTACCAATCCTTTCAAACGAGCCGTTTATACGTGATCGCTCATTACAAGGTCTTGCTTTACGTGATATAAACTTAAGCGTATTAAACCCGAAAGGAAAAGCTATCATTTCTCACAAAATGGACATGCTCTTCACTCATTTCGGCCTATCTGGTCCTGCTGCTCTTCGCTGTAGTCAATTCGTCGTGAAAGCACTGAAAAAGTTTAAAACGAATACAATACAAATGAGTATTGATGCATTACCAGAAGAAAATAGTGAACAACTATTCCAGCGCATGCTGAAACAAATGAAAGAAGATCCGAAAAAAGGAATTAAAAATGTGTTAAAAGGATACGTTCCCGAGCGTTACTTCCTATTCTTATTAGAAAAAAATGAAATTGACGGTAGCGAACAAGCTGGACAAGTTTCTCATGAAAAGATTCGTGCACTTGTGAAAGACTTTAAAGAATTTACTGTGAATGTAAATGGTACGCAGTCAATTGAAAAAGCATTCGTTACTGGCGGAGGCGTATCTGTTAAAGAAATTAATCCGAAAGAAATGTCTTCTAAATTCACGAATGGCTTATATTTCTGCGGAGAAGTTCTTGATATTCACGGTTATACGGGCGGTTATAACATTACATCTGCTCTCGTTACTGGTAGAATTGCTGGAACTACAGCTGGAGAAAATGCGAAAATGCAATATTAAAAAAGAAACAGGATTCCTGTTTCTTTTTTTATAGGTACACGAAATTATATCAGCGATTCCACGACTTATATCAGCGATGTTTCAAAAATATCAGCGATTCTGCAACTTATATCGGCGATTTCTCAAATATATCGACTTACCGACAATAAGCGACAAATATACACTCCTCCTAACTTCCCATTACTTATTTGTTGCTTTATATACCTTAGTACCTTTATATTTTATATTGTTGAATATTTAAAAAAGGGTAAGGGGAAAACATATGAGAAAAAAAGTCATGGTGTCTTTAATGCTAATGACGTTTCTTTCTGCCGTAGAAGGAACGATTGTTAGTACAGCAATCCCTCGTATAACGAGTGATTTGTCAGGCGTCGAACTTGTTAGCTGGGTTTACGCAATTTATATGCTTGCCACAGCGGTTTCGACTCCAATATACGGAAAATTGGCTGATTTATTCGGTCGTAAAAAAGTTCTGCTTATCGGAGCTACAATCTTTTTAATCGGCTCTGCACTTTGCGGTGTCGTTACATCGATGGAACAATTAATCTTCTTCCGTGCTCTTCAAGGTATAGGCGCTGGCGCTGTTATGCCAATCACAATGACGATTATTGGAGACTTATATAGCGAAGCGAAAGACCGCGCGAAAGCACAGGGCTGGATGAGTGCCGTTTGGGGTGTATCTGGTGTTGTCGGGCCGTTAGTAGGTGGTTTTTTAGTTGATTCTCTTTCTTGGCGCTATATTTTCTTCTTAAACGTTCCTTTCGGAATTATCGCTTGCTTAATGTTTGCCACTTCTTATAAGGAATCTGTTAAGTCTGCCGCCAAGCAGCATATCGACTATCTTGGTGCGACAGTCTTCTCATTAAGTACAATTGCTTTACTATACGCATTATTAACAGGTAGCAGTAAGCAAAACTGGGGAGACATTACAATCATCGGTCTATTAATCTTTGCGGCTGTGTCATTCATTATTTTCTTATACATCGAGAAAAAATCTCCGGAACCATTAATTCCGCTAGCACTTTTCTCTAACCGTACATTATCTACGATAAACATATTAACTCTTATTGCCGGTGCGATGATTATTAGTATTACAATGTACCTTCCAATTTGGAGCCAAGGTGTATTAGGAAAAAATGCGACAGAAGCTGGACTCATTTTAATGCCAATTCCTGTTATGTGGACATTCGGTGCTATGTTCTCCGGTAACTTAGTTGGCAAATTACAAACGAAACAAATTATTTTACTTGGAGCTAGCATTTTATCAGTTGCCACCTTCTTATTATTTACATTGTCAACAAATTCACCATCATTCCTTATTTATGTTGCAGTCGGATTATTCGGCTTAGGCATGGGGCTTGTGACACCTATTTACATGGTAACAATTCAAGCAGCCGTACCAGCTCATACACGCGGAACAGCCGTTGGTTTAAACACATTTATTAACACATTTAGTCAAACGTTAGGTGCTGCAATATTCGGTACAATCTTCAATACGATGATTCACGCACGTGGTATTAAAAACCTTGATCTTGTATCTGGCGGACACGGCGGAACTACAGCAAACGTAGCAACTGAATCACAATCTGCATTAGCAGCAAGTGTACACGTTATTTATATGAGTACTTTCGTATTAGCAGTATTTACATTAATTATTGCTTGGCTCTTATTAAAACCAGCTACACAAACAAGTGAGCAATAATAAAGAGGATGACCCAAATGGTCATCCTCTTTTATTCTTCATTCTCCACAATATGTTTAAGCACGGACAATTTATTATCCCAAAATCGTTCATAATATGAGAGCCACTGCTTTAATTCTTCTAACGGCTCCGGCTGCAAACAATATATCTTCTCTCTTCCACTCTTTCTTCCACTTACTAAATTCGCTTCTGAAAGAATATGAAGATGCTTCACAACAGCCGTACGACTCATCGGAAAATGATCCGTTATTTTTGAAATTGGTAACTCTTTATCACTTAATAACCGTAACACTTCTCGGCGGGTCGGATCAGCAATTGCTTGAAATACATCATATTTCGCTGCTGACGAAGACATTTATCCTTCAACAACCTTTTTCAGTTTTTCATTTACAATCGCTACCCAGCCGCCATTCATTCTATCGCGAATAATAGAGCTCTTCGCATTCGCTTTCGGCAGAATTTCATCAGGATGTTTCCAACCGCCGTGAATTAATGTAAATTCTGTTTTATTCTCTCCTAAGTCTCTCAAATGGAATGAAACAACCCAGCCATCTGTGTCCCATGAGAAAGATAAATGGTTTGGTTCATCAATTTCTAACACTTTACATGGTGACGGTCCAAATGGTGATTGAACATGAAACTCATGTCCTACCTCTAATTCAAAATCATTCGGCATAAACCATGATGCAATTCCTTCTGCAGTTGACACTACATTCCATACTTTTTGAATAGACGCGTTAAAAACGATTGTTTGTTTAATATCGTTTAATGTATTTTGTTGAGTCATTTTTTTAGCTCCTTTATCCGGCATTAAAACATAACACCTTTTAGTTGTATTTGAATGATATAACACCTTTTAGTTTCATGTCAACACTAATTCTTTTTACCGTTGAGAAATTCTCAACATTTTTTCAACAGGACAAACACCCTCTCAGCATTCCCTCATAATATACTCACAAAGGCAATAAAAAATAAAAACTTCTCTCAACATGAAACTCCATCATTCATATTGAAAGAAGTGCCTTACTTATATCATGCGTACATCGTCTCTCCTCCTTCCCTCAAGAGGCAATACGCAAGATATAAAAAATCAGAAGGAATATGCCCACCATTTGAGTAGGTAGTTATTTCTCTTCTCCTCAACATTTCCTTAGGAGCGAAATGACTACCGACTCACTTTTTTCAAACAAAATAAAAAGGGTAACTAACTGTTACGATTTATTTAACCAATTATAACCAAAGTTAATTAAATATATCAGTAAGCCCTGCTAGTCAAGTGATTGGCTAGTAGTGAGGGTTAACTGCGGGCAATCCC
>NZ_JAEHCA010000049.1:0-17468 GCF_016483345.1 Bacillus cereus group sp. N24 | reverse complement strand
AGTTAGTTTGTCTAGCATCTAAAAATAAAAATTGACGTTTCACGTTGTTTGTTTCGTTCAGTTTTCAAAGAACTACTCGGTCGCTCATTTGCGACTCCCTTATGTTAACATCTTCATGTTTCAATGTCAACTAAGTTTTTTATTTCGTTTGTCGTTTTCTGCGTTATTGCATCGGCGACTTGTTCTATATTACACCTCTGCACTCTAATCGTCAACATGTTTTTCTAAAAAAATATAAAAAGGCGTATTCCTTTTAAAATACGCCTTTTTACCATAGAACATTCTATTCATTTATTATTTTTCTATAATAGGTAACGCGACGATGAATTGAATAATACCATCCTCATATTCAGCTCGAATACTCCCCCCCTGCAATTCAACAATACTTTTCGCAATAGCTAATCCAAGTCCCGATCCTTCTGTTACTCTACTTCTAGATTGATCCTTCTTATAAAAACGTTCGAACAAACTCCCTAACTCTTCTCTCGTAAACTCTTCACTATGATTCGCAATTACAATTCGCACTTCCCGGCGCTGCCTTTGAAGAGAAACTTTTATCTCCCCATCATCTTTACTATACTTAATCGCGTTCATTAATAAATTATCAAACACACGAACCATCTTTTCTGAATCAACCGCTGCATAGGCACGTTCCTCAGGAAACTTCTTAACAAACGCAAGTCCATGCTCTTCTGCCTGCGGTACTAACTCTTCTATTAATTGCTCCAATAACTCATTTATACAAACCTCTCGTTTTTCTAATACAACTTGCTCATTTGTTAACTTCGTATACTCAAATAAATCTTCTATTAAATTCTTTAACTGCTCCGACTTCGCAAAAGCAATTCTCGTATACTCATCGTGTTGTTCTTTATTTTCATATTTAGAATCTCGAAGTAATCGCAAGTAACCCATTATAGAAGTCAGTGGTGTACGTAAATCGTGTGATACATTCGTAATAAGCTCATTCTTTTGTTTCTCTAATTTACGTTCCTTTTCTATATTATTCATAAGCTCTTCCGCCATATTATTAATATTCTCAGTTAAAGACGCAATCTCATCTTCACCTTTTTTCTCAATACGGTACGCTAAGTTTCCTTTTTCTATTTCCTTTACACCTTGTGCCATCGCTTCAATTTGCTTCATCTTTCTCTTTGTTATATAGAAGAAAGAGAAAATAAATACAAGTACACCTATGAAAAACGGAAACGGTCCTTCTTGCGTATCATATATTACTTCACCTTCTGGAATCCCACTAACAAACATGTATAAATTCTTATCTTCTATTGTAATAGGTGCAAAAGCTATAAATTCTTTTCTCGTACTTTCAAATTCTTTTCTACCATTCATATAATTAATCGCAAACGATGATGCATTACGAATTGTATTATGCAAATCAATTTGCTCTTCTTGCGCCTGCTTCGTTTTATATAAGACTTTACCACTCTCATCAGTGACCAATACTTTTAAAGCTCTAGAGTTTTGTTCTAGATTTCGATTCTCTATTTCAATCATACTTGATATAGCTTCTAATTTATTTTCATGAACTGAACTATTTGCCACGCTTTGAGCTTGTTGGTTAATTTGCTCCATACCAACCCGATAATCAATTGTCGCCTCTCGATTCGCATTCTCAAAAAACGGCGCTGCTGCCTTTGCTGACAAAGTCCCTAACAACGCACAAGCAGTGAACGCAGTAATAAGTTGAATTCGCACACTCCGTTTCACATTCTTCACTAGCTTTCCAATTGATTCTCGAAATTTCCTAACATAAGTAAATGGATTAAATATCTTTTTCAATCTTATACCCCACTCCCCATACTGTTTTTATATATATTGGCTTTCTTGGATTCTCCTCAATCTTCTCACGCACTTTCCGAATATGAACCATTACCGTGTTATCCGACTGGAAAGACCTTTCATTCCAAACCTTTTCATAAATTTGTTCCGCGCTAAAGACCATCCCTGGATTACGAACTAATAATTCTAAAATTGAAAATTCCCTCGGGGTCAGTTTCACTTCTTCTCCATCCACAATGACTGTATGAGTGGAGATGTTTATTTTCATCTCTCCAATTTCTAACTCGTCCTCATTTTGAATAGCAAAACCATTCATCTTCATATAACGACGTAACTGAGATTTAATTCTTGCGATTAACTCTAACGGATTAAATGGTTTCGTTACGTAATCATCTGCACCTGTTGTTAATCCTAAAATTTTATCCATATCTTGCGTTTTCGCAGAAAGCATAATAATTGGCATTTCTTTCGATTCTCTTACTTTCATACACATATGAATACCATCTACCTTTGGCATCATAATATCTAATACGACTAGATGTACTTCATTTTCTTCTAGTAAACGTAATCCTTCTTCTCCGTCTCCTGCTTGCAACACTTTATATCCTTCATTCTTTAAATAGATTGTAATAAGATTCCTAATTTCTTTTTCATCATCTACGACAAGTATTGTTTCGTGCGCCACAATATCTCCCCCATCACTTTTTTAATCCCTAACTTCTATTATAGGAAAACTTCTGAAGAAAAACGCTCGGAAATCCTTAAGATTTTCTGAAGACGCAAAAAAGGTCTAGACTCCCCTTAAGTCTAGACCTTTCAAAAAAACCCCTTTTATTTACGAACGTAGATGAAATATAGTACGAATAAAACTCCCATAACATACATAATTGGATGAATCTCTTTACGGCGACCACTTACTACCATTGTAATTGGATAGAAGATAAAGCCAATCGCAATCCCTGTCGCAATACTATACGTAAGCGGCATTGAAATGATCGTAAAGAATGCTGGTACTGCAATCTCGAATTTCTTCCAATCAATTTCGCCTAAAGATGAAACCATCAAGATCCCTACAATAATTAGTGCTGGCGCTGTTACAGCTGGTGTCACAACACTTAATAGTGGTGAGAAGAATAGCGCTAGCAAGAAGAACCCTGCTGTTACAACTGCTGTAAATCCAGAACGTCCTCCCGCTGCTACCCCTGCAGACGATTCAATGTAAGACGTTGTTGTTGATGTACCTAAGATCGCACCAATTACAGTTGCAATTGCATCTGCGAATAATGCTTTTCCTGCACGTGGTAATTTATTGTTCTTCATTAATCCTGCTTGATTCGCAACCGCTACAAGCGTACCTGCTGTATCAAAGAAATCGATAAAGAAGAACGTTATAATTACAATCCCCATTTGAATAGTGAAAATGTCTCCGAAATGAGTTAACGCAGCACCGAACGTTGGTTCTAGACTCGGTATCGCCCCCACTACTGCTTTAGGAGTGTCAATTAATCCTGTTGCTACTCCTAAGATTGCCGTAAGAATCATACCGTAGAATACCGCACCATTAACTTTCTTAATCATGAAGATGATTGTCGTAACAACCCCAAAGATTGCTAGTAACGTTGTGCCCTTTGTTAAGTCCCCCAACCCAACAAGAACAGCATCATTTTTCACGATAATTCCGGCATTTTGGAATCCAAGAAAGGCAATGAACAATCCGATACCTGCTGCTACTGCAAACTTTAACTCCGATGGAATTGCATTAATGATTTTTTCACGAATACCTGAAGCTGTAAGAATAATAAAGATAATACCTGACATTAACGTTCCGGCAATTGCTGTTTGCCACGGAATACCCATCGTTAAAACTGCTGTATAAGCAAAGAACGCGTTAATTCCCATACCTGGGGCTAAAGCAATTGGATACTTTGCGAAAATACCCATAATTAACGAACCGATCGCGGCCGCTAATGCTGTCGCAACGAATACTGCACCTGGATCCATTCCTGTGCCTGCTGGTAACCCTTTAACATTTCCAAGTGACAGCGTAGCAGGATTGACAAATAGTACGTAAGCCATAGATAGAAATGTCGTTAACCCTGCTATGAACTCAGTCTTATAATTCGTACCGAGCTCATCAAATTGAAAATAGCGTTTCATCCTACGTTTCCCCCGTTATATGATTACTCGCCGCATTTCACCCTAGCCCTCTTTTATCTATAAAAATAAAAAAGGCTTCCATTGCATATACATGGAAGCGTTCTATAAACAAAGACAAGTTTCCCCTCATCTTTATAAAAACGCCTCGTAGTCAAGCCATTTACGGTAGCTAGGTAGAAACTTTCGGGCCATATCCCCGATATTATACGACGGCATAATATTCACTTTTCGTTTGAATTACATACTCATATTAACTCTTGAAAGTATTTTTGTCAATTTAAAAACGAACAATTTTATAAAATTTTATATTTTCGTTCGTATTAATACTGAAAATAAAAAGATCCATCTATGCATAAGCAAAAGATGGATCTTTTTTATAATACTATTCCCACTCAATAGTTGCTGGTGGCTTACTCGTTACATCATACACGATACGGTTAACGTGTTTTACTTCGTTTACGATACGTACAGAGATTTTCTCTAATACGTCCCAAGGGATACGTGCCCAGTCAGCTGTCATACCGTCGATAGATGTTACTGCACGGATACCTACTGTGTAATCGTAAGTACGCTCGTCACCCATAACACCTACGCTACGCATACCAGGAAGCGCAGTGAAGTATTGCCAAATTTCGCGGTCTAAGCCCGCTTTAATAATTTCTTCACGTAAAATCGCATCAGATTCACGAACGATTTCTAATTTCTCTTCTGTGATTTCACCTAATACACGAATACCAAGTCCTGGACCTGGGAATGGTTGACGCCATACGATTTCATCAGGAATTCCTAATTCAGATCCTAATACACGTACTTCATCTTTAAATAACGTGTTTAAAGGCTCAATTAATTTGAACTGCATGTCTTCCGGAAGTCCACCAACGTTATGGTGAGATTTAATTGTTTGTGCAGTTGCTGTACCACTTTCAACGATGTCTGTGTAAAGTGTACCTTGTGCTAGGAAGTCCATACCTTGTAATTTAGAAGCTTCATCATCAAATACGTAAATGAATTCGTTACCGATAATTTTACGTTTTTGTTCTGGATCTTCTACACCTTTTAACTTGTTCATAAAGCGTTCTTGTGCATCCACTTTAATAACGTTCATATGGAAGCCTTCGCTAAATGTTTTCATAACGCCTTCTGCTTCACCTTTACGAAGTAAGCCGTGGTCAACGAAAATACATGTTAACTGGTCGCCAATTGCTTTATGAATTAATACTGCTACAACAGAAGAATCTACACCGCCACTAAGTGCGCATAGTACTTTTTTGTCTCCAACAGTTTCACGGATCTTCTCTAATTCTACTTCGATAAAGTTCTCCATGTTCCATCCTTCAGAACAACCACATACGCCGAATACGAAGTTTTTAATTAAATCGTTACCGTGCTCAGAGTGACGTACTTCTGGGTGGAATTGTACACCGTATAAGTTTTTCGCTTCATTGCTCATACCAGCAATTGGGCAAGACTCACTTGTTGCGTCTACTACGAATCCTTCAGGTAAACCAGTTACTAAGTCACCATGACTCATCCATACAACTTGCTCTTCTGGAAGGTTCGTATATAATTTTGATTCGTTCTCTACTTTAAGAACAGCTTTTCCGTACTCACGGTGGTTTGCACGTTCTACTTTACCACCGAAGTGTTGTGTCATAAGCTGCATACCGTAACAAATACCGAAAATCGGTAATCCTAGTTCAAAGATTTTTTCATCACAATGTAATGCACCTTCACCGTATACACTATTTGGTCCACCAGAGAAAATAATCCCTTTTGGATTCATTGCTTTAATTTCTTCCGCAGTAATTGTATGTGGATGAAGTTCACTGTATACACCGAACTCACGAATTCGACGTGCTATTAACTGATTGTACTGACTTCCAAAATCTAAAACGATAATTGTATCGTGCTGCTTTTTCAAAATAATCACCCCAACGTTAGTTCTCGTATATAAATATTTTCACCAATTTGGCGAAAAGCATTACCAATATAATAAAAAAAGCCAGTCCTCCGCCTCTAGTCTCATAACAAAGAAAAGGCAGGGGTCTGGCTTTATAAAGAAAGATAGTCTCCGCTCTTTATAAATATAAGACACACTGCCTTCATAGTCAGGTTGTTTACGGTAACCCGGTAGAGACTCTCAAACCATATCATTGAGGATATATGAAGGATCGTTTTATATTATCTTCCTAGATTCTAACAATGAAGTGTCGATGTGGTCAAGAGAGAAAGCGACAAAATTCTACAGAAATTAATTTCTTTCCCACTAAAACACAAAAAACATTTCCATATAGAAATGTTTTTTGTGTTTTATCCTATTATTCAACTTTTTTCTGTTGTTTTCTACCCATTAATCGTGTAACACCATTTTTTATTACAAATACCCCGTATCCCACAAATAAAAACATAACGGGCAAAATGTCAAAACGATACCTAGTTTGAACTTCGACAAACAAATGAATAACCACATATCCATCAAACAAAATATATAAAAGAGGATATATTGAATCATTTCTTCTATATAATGAAATGGTACCAATCGCAAATATACAACATGTAATATACATAAGCCTTTCATATTTTGTCAGCATTTGTTGTAAGTGTGGTTTATTCAGTTCCCCCCACTCCAAAGCCCAACCAGGTGCATCATCAGGATTACTCCACATTTTTTCAACTTTCAATACAAGTAATTGACGAACTTTCTCTTTGTCCTTCAATCTGTCCTTGATCAAAGCAACGGAAGCATCATTTCTTTCCTTCCCAAGTTTAAATTGACTAAGGTAAACAACATCTGGCTGATTCCATCCACCAATCGAGTCATAATTGAATCCCACAACAAATTTCCAATATGGCATTTGGTTCGACAATGGTTTTTTCGCTAATCCCGTGTTCATTAAGAAAATACTTACAATTTGCATCACTAGAAAATATACAATCACTATTCCCACTAATTTTTTTACGTAGTTAAACGTTTCTTTTTTTCTAAACGGAAGTATCTTATAAATTAATACATAAACAAAAACCGCCAATAAAAAGAAACTTCCTAACGGTCTCATAATATTTCCAATGCTTAACAGTAACCCTGTTAAACCCCAACCGTATTTAGTTGAAAAACCTTTTGTAATTAAAACATACAGTCCTAAAAAAAAGAAAAAGGTAGAAATATATTGATTTGTTAATACAGAGCTATAGATAATATTAGGTATGTAAAACGCGTAAAATATTGCCGCAGTTCTCGCACTGTATTCATTAAAAATGGTTTTACCCATAAAATAAATAATCACGGCAGTACCTACGCTCCAAAAAATATTAAATAACTTCAATATAAACAGATGATTACCAAAAAATTTTATTAATATAGCCTCATAATATGTGAATCCCAATTGGTATGTCCAACTCATATAGTATTCATCTGTAATAAATGCAAAATTACCCTTTACAGCTTGTTGAGCACTTTCATACATTACAGAAAAATCCGAGATAGGTACTGTTTTTTCAAAAATGATCCATAACAACCTAATTGCAAAGGCTGTAACTATGAGAATGAGCAAAAATTGATTAACTGTTAAAAAACGATTTGCTAAAAATGATATTATTCCGAGCACCAAAATAGTTGCTACTATCTCCAGAATTAACACAGCGACCGAGGAATAGGTAGATTTCTCTATTTGAAATGAACTATAAAGTGTAATGACAAACATCGCCAAACCACATACTACTAATATTTTCGAAAAAATGTTTCTACCCAAATTTTCTTTAATCTGCATCATATACCTCACTAACTAGGCTACCGCCATCTTCTCTCATAGACAATAAGAACTAGGAGACTTATTATCTCGACTAAAAAATAAGAAAAATCCCTTTTGACTGTATCATAAATGTTAAAAGAATTATATATTCAATTGGAATTATATTGAATATTACCGTAATAAAAAAAGCTTGAATATTCCCCTCCATTCTCTCCCTAAACTTGCGACCTTCCAGAAACCTTTTATATACATCTTAACAACAAAAAAGACTACCTCCCCTCATCAAGGAAGTAGCCTTCTTCTAATTAACTATTTATACATTGCACAGCTTCACAGAGTGATGCTTATTACATCATTCCGCCCATACCGCCCATGCCCATGCCGCCCATGTCAGGCATTGCTGGTGCATTTGGTTCTGGCTTGTCAGCTACTACAGCTTCAGTTGTTAAGAACATAGCTGCAACAGATGCTGCGTTTTGAAGTGCAGAACGAGTTACTTTAGCTGGATCTACGATACCAGACTCAAGCATGTTAACCCATTCGCCAGTAGCTGCGTTGAAACCAACGCCTACTTTTTCGCCTTTTAGACGCTCTACAACTACAGATCCTTCTAGACCAGCGTTGATTGCGATTTGACGAACTGGCTCTTCTAGTGCACGAAGTACGATGTTGATACCTGTTGCTTCGTCGCCTTCAGCTACGATAGAAGCTACTTTCGTGTATACGTTCATAAGTGAAGTACCACCACCTGCAACGATACCTTCTTCTACTGCTGCACGAGTTGAGTTAAGTGCATCTTCAATGCGAAGTTTGCGCTCTTTTAACTCAGTTTCAGTTGCTGCACCTACTTTAATTACTGCTACGCCACCAGCTAATTTAGCAAGACGCTCTTGTAATTTTTCACGATCGAATTCAGAAGTTGTTTCTTCTAATTGCGCACGGATTTGACCGATGCGAGCTTCGATTTGTTGTGTGTTTCCAATACCTTCAACTACAGTTGTGTTTTCTTTTGTTACAACGATTTTACCAGCGCGTCCTAAAGATTCAACTGTAGCAGATTTTAAGTCACGTCCTAATTCTTCAGTGATTACTTCGCCACCAGTTAAGATTGCGATATCTTCTAGCATTGCTTTACGACGGTCACCAAATCCAGGAGCTTTAACAGCCACTACATTGAATGTACCACGAAGTTTGTTCACTACTAATGTAGCTAAAGCTTCGCCTTCTACATCTTCAGCAATGATAAGAAGTGGTTTACCTTGTTGTACCACTTGCTCTAATACTGGTAAGATTTCTTGGATGTTAGAAATCTTTTTGTCAGTAATTAAGATATATGGGTTATCAAGAACAGCTTCCATTTTGTCAGAATCAGTAATCATGTAAGGAGATGCATATCCACGATCAAATTGCATACCTTCTACTACGTCTAATTCTGTTGTGAACCCTTTAGATTCTTCTAAAGTAATAACGCCGTCGTTACCAACGCGCTCCATTGCTTCAGCGATTAATTGACCTACTTCTTCGTCAGCCGCAGAAATAGCAGCTACTTGTGCGATAGAAGATTTACCTTCGATTGGTTTAGAAATCGCTTTTAATTCTTCAATTGCAGCAGTAACAGCTTTTTCGATACCTTTACGAAGACCCATTGGGTTTGCACCAGCTGTTACGTTTTTAAGACCTTCACGAATCATAGCTTGCGCTAATACAGTTGCAGTTGTCGTTCCGTCACCAGCTACATCGTTTGTTTTGCTAGCAACTTCTGCTACTAATTTTGCACCCATGTTTTCGAATGCATCTTCTAATTCGATTTCTTTTGCGATTGTTACACCATCATTTGTAATAAGTGGTGAACCGAATTTTTTCTCAAGTACAACGTTACGACCTTTTGGTCCAAGCGTTACTTTTACTGCGTTTGCAAGAGTGTCGACACCGCGAAGCATCGAACGACGTGCTTCTTCACTAAATTTAATATCTTTTGCCATAATAATTGACCCCCTTGGAATTTTTAAGATTTATATAATTAACCGATAACTGCTAAAATGTCACTTTCACGTAAAATCAAGTAGTCTGTACCTTCGTATTTTACTTCAGTACCTGCATATTTTGAGAAGATGATAAGATCACCTGCTGCTACCTCTAAAGCAACACGCTCACCATTTTCAAGCACTCGACCAGTACCTACTGCAATAACTTTACCCTCTTGTGGTTTTTCTTTTGCAGTGTCTGGTAATACAATACCACTTGCTGTTTTTTCTTCTGCTTGAACAAGCTCAATTACAACGCGATCACCTAATGGCTTTAGCATGAACAATAACCTCCTCATTGTGTTATGTAAATTTTTTATTAGCACTCGAGTCACTCGAGTGCTAACACACTTATAATAATAAATAATCTCAATTTCTTTTGCAAGTAAAAAAATCATAATTTTTTCGCAAATTACTATATATACTCTTCTATATAAAATCCTTCTTCTACTACCTTTACTATATGAATCGTTGTTTCCACTACTCGTATGTTACAATATGAAAGACACCCTAAGTTGTTTTCGCTACACACACAACTTTTTCCTGTCTTCTATTTTAATTTCCAATGCAGATTTACAAAAAAAAACATAATTCGAATGAAAGTTTATATCGTAGGTAGCATATTACATGTTATCCTGCCTTATCTCATACACTAGAGTTAGAAAGGATGGTTAAACCATTTGAAGAAACAATATTGGTGGATTATCGTTACATACATTTTAATGCAATTGTCGGGTATTGCCGGATTACCACTTCTTCTGAAAACCGGACTATACGATAATAGAGGATTTACCAACGAGGAAAAGTTTCAACTAATAACCGGACATTGGTCTATTATTAGCTTTTTCATTGCACTATGCGTTGTAATTTGGTTACTTAGAACAGATATTCGTGACAGGCATTTAGATGCAATGCGCTCTTCTGTTCCAGCTACAATCGGGTGGATTTTTATCGGGTTCTTCTTAGCAATCATCTCACAAAGTATTGCAGGTATGATTGAAATGTATCTATTAGGGATTACACCTGGATCTGAGAATACAGACCGACTTATGGACATCGCAAGAACGACACCTTGGTTCCTTATTGTTATATCTATAATCGGACCTATTTTAGAAGAAATCGTATTTAGAAAAATTTTATTTGGTACACTTTATAAGAGATTTAATTTCTTCGTTGCTGCTATTATTAGTTCACTCGTATTCGCAGCGATTCATTTTGATTTTACTCACCTATTGGTATACACTTCTATGGGGCTCGTATTCGCCTTCTTATATGTAAAAACGAAACGTATTATCGTTCCTATAGCAGCCCATGTAGCAATGAATACATTAGTTGCCATTGGACAGATTTTCATGAGCAATGAACAAATTCAAGAAATGATTAAAGAAGCTGAAAAAATGCAAGGCTTTATCGGAGGATTTTTTGTATGAGAAACTCACCATTGTTCATGGCTGCATTGTATTTCCTTCTCGGATGTATCTTTACACGTTTCGCCATTACGAACGTGACAGATACAATCTGGAATATGTGGACAATACTATTTGCAGTTATGGCAACAATTGATTTTAATTTGGCACTTCGCCTTATATTAGTTAAATTCACAAAGAAAAAACAATAATAAAACGCAGAGGTCACCTCCTCTGCGTTTTATTGTGGATAATTCTTTAAAAAGTAAACAAGCGTTTGTAGCTCTACAGCTAAATCAATATGATGAATTCTTATATTCTCTGACACATTTAAGCGTGCTGGTGTGAAGTTTAAAATACCGTGCACGTTTGTTTCTGCCAATCTATCGGCTACAGATTGCGCTACTGTAGCGGGTACTGTTAATATTGCCACTTGTATATCATTTGATAACCTTTCTTCTAATTCATCTAAATGATATACAGGAATACCCCCGATTTCTGTTCCAACTTTCTCTTCACTAACATCAAATGCCATTTCAATTTTTGTATTATTGTTTTTCGTGAAATTATAATGTAAGAAAGCGGTCCCTAAATTACCTACTCCAATAAGCGCTACACGTGTTATATCATCTTGATCGAGTGTTTCACGGAAAAATGATAATAAATAATTTACGTTATATCCATATCCCTTTTTCCCTAATGCTCCAAAGTATGAGAAATCTCTTCGAATAGTTGCGGAATCAACCTTTACCGCTTCACTCAATTCGGCTGATGAAACACGTTGCTTACCAGAAAGAGATAAGTTTTGGATAAATCGATAGTATAGAGGCAATCGTTTAGCAGTGGCTTGCGGAATTTTCTGCTGATCCATATAACCTCTCCTCTCTTCCTATCTTTATTCATATACTTGAATCGAATACAGAAGTTTAGTACTTATGAATTTCCTTGTATAATAAAGAGAAGAAGTATTCTCTCTTTATTTTAAACTATACACTATTTTTAGTATGATTGAGAAATATAAACATGGCAAAGTTAAGAAATTATTTGAGGTGAAAACATTGATTTTATTACAAGTAAACGGGCTTTCAAAATTATACGGTGCCGAAACGATTCTTGCAAACATAAAATTGGAAGTGCAAACGAAAGATCGTATCGCTTTAGTTGGACGAAATGGAGCCGGAAAATCTACATTATTAAAAATTATCGCCGGTGAATTATCTCATGATGGCGGCGAAATTATAAAACCGAAAGATGTCTCAATTGGGTATTTAGCTCAAAATACTGGATTAGAAACATCATTAACAATTTGGGATGAAATGCTAACCGTCTTTACACACCTACAGCAAATGGAGACAAAACTTCGAAGGCTAGAGCAAGAAATGGGAAAAGAAGAAAACTTTTCAAATGCCGCTACATATGAAAAATTATTAGCTGATTATGACCAATTGCAATTAGATTATAAAGATCAAGGCGGCTATCAGTACGAAGCAGATATTCGCTCCATTTTAAGCGGTCTTGGTTTCCCTGTTGAAACGCATCAGACGACAATTTCTACGTTAAGTGGCGGACAAAAAACGAGATTAGCTCTTGGGAAATTATTATTAACGAAACCAGACTTACTTATTTTAGACGAGCCTACAAACCATTTAGACATCGAAACATTAACGTGGCTTGAGCAATACTTACAAGGTTATCCTGGCGCAATTTTAATCGTTTCTCATGACCGTTATTTCTTAGATAAGCTTGTTACACAAGTATATGAAATTTCGAATAAAGAAAGCAGACGATTTGTTGGTAACTACAGTAAATATTTAGACTTAAAATCAGCCCTATACGAACAAGAAATGAAGCGTTACGAAAAGCAACAAGATGAAATCGCTAAACTTGAGGACTTCGTTCAAAAAAATATAGCACGTGCATCTACGACAAAACGTGCACAAAGCCGTCGTAAACAATTAGATAGAATGGAATTATTAACTAGACCATTAGGTGACTCTAAATCAGCCTCATTCCACTTCGATATTGAAAAACAAAGTGGAAATGATGTTTTACAAGTAAAAGATGCAACCATCGGTTATGATGAGGATCCTATTATTGAACATGTAAATATGCGCTTAACTCGGGGAGATAGTGTTGCCTTAGTTGGACCGAATGGAATTGGAAAATCCACATTATTAAAATCCATTGTGAATAAGTTACAGCTATTACATGGAGATGTTGCTTTCGGATCAAATGTATCTGTTGGTTATTATGATCAAGAACAAGCTAACTTAACATCTTCTAAGCGCGTTTTAAATGAACTATGGGACGAATATCCGCTTCAACCCGAAAAAGAAATTCGCACTATACTAGGTAATTTTTTATTCACAGGGGATGATGTACTAAAACCAGTATCTTCTCTTAGTGGTGGACAAAAGGCCCGATTAGCTCTCGCAAAACTTATGATGCAAAAATCCAATTTATTAATTCTCGATGAGCCAACGAACCATCTTGATTTAAATAGTAAAGAAATTTTGGAGAATGCTTTAATTGATTATCCAGGAACTCTTCTATTCGTTTCACATGACCGCTACTTCATTAATCGCGTAACGACTACAGTTGTCGAGTTATCAACAGAAGGTGCGCAAGAGTATTTAGGTGATTACGATTACTATGTGGAGAAGAAAAATGAAATGATTGAACGCGCAGCATTTGAACAACAAGAACAGCAAGAAAATCACGCACCTGTTCAAAAAACTGTAGCTCAAGAAAAATTAAATTATCTCGAAGAAAAAGAGCGTAAACAATTAGAACGTCAACGCACTCGAAAAATCGAAGAACTAGAACAAAACATCGTAAGCTTAGAAGAAGAAATTGCTACGTTAGAGGATCAGCTTTGCTTACCAGAAATATATGCAGATTATGAAAAGGCTAGTGAGATTACAACGAAAAAACAAACATTACAAGAACAACTTGAAGCCTGTATGGCAGAATGGGAAGAACTGCATATATAAGCTAATTTAAACAAAAAGGATGTCTCATCAGTCGAGGACTTTTGACTAGATGACATCCTTTTTATTTCCCTTTAGAATCAGTTCCGTAGTACATGAAATTATATCGACGATTTTTTGAATGCACATACCTTAACTTAAAATATATAAACAATTCGACAAGAAACATCGTTTTCCCGACAAAGATTGACAATTGCAGCAACCAATATGATAAGAGGAGGATTTTTCAAAAGTTTTTTAGGATATCTTCTCGTTTTTATTTCCCGAAAAAGAATTTATTTAAAGGTCAGACTTCATCCATTTTATCCACAAGGTTATACACATATCCACCTTTATAAAATAAACATCAAAATAACTTTTCCACATTATCCACATTTAACAAAAAAGTTATTAACAGTTTATATACACAATAAAACCCACATTATCAACAGATAATATGGGTTTTATCCACAAGCTGTGGTTAATTTTGTGTATAACTATGCTTCAATATCTAAGCCTGGGTTTGCATTTAAAGCTAATGTCGCACGTTTTCCTTGTTCGTATGCAATTGTACCTGCAGCTGCAATCATTGCTGCATTGTCTGTGCATAAAGATAACGGTGGGATAATTAGCTCTATATCTTCTTTTCGTGCAAACTCTTCTTCTAGACGTGCACGAAGCCCTTTATTAGCAGCTACTCCACCAGCAAGAAGCAATTGCTTTACATTATACGCTTCTGCTGCACGAGATGCTTTCGTTACAAGTACATCAATTACACTCTCTTGAAAGCTTGCTGCTAAATCTTCCGGTGCAATTTCTATACCACGTTGTTTTGCGTTATGCACAGTGTTGATAACTGCTGATTTCAATCCACTAAAGCTGAAATCATACGAATCGGGTTCTAGCCATGCACGAGGCAAATCAATTGTTGGCTTCCCTTCATGTGCAAGGCGATCAATATGAGGACCACCTGGATACGGCATAGATAGCGTACGAGCTACTTTATCATATGCTTCTCCTGCTGCATCATCTCGTGTTTCACCAATCACTTCAAATGAACCATGTTCTTTCATATAAACAAGTTCTGTATGTCCACCAGATACAACAAGTGATAGTAGTGGGAATTGAACTTCTTTTACTAAACGATTCGCATAAATATGACCAGCAATATGATGAACACCAACTAGAGGAATATCATGTGCAAAGGCTACCGCCTTCGCTGCATTTACTCCTATTAAAAGTGCTCCTACTAAACCGGGTCCCTCTGTTACGGCAATTGCATCAATATCCTCGAAAGTTATATTCGCTTCTTTTAAAGCTTCTTCTAACACAACTGTAATTTCTTCTACATGGTGACGGGATGCAATCTCTGGTACAACCCCGCCAAAACGCTTATGACTTTCAATTTGTGATGCAACGACGTTCGCAATGATTTCCGTTCCATTTTTAACAACTGCTACTGCTGTTTCATCGCAGCTTGTTTCAATACCAAGTATAATCGTATTTTTTTCCATTATATATTCACCCACATTACAAGACCATCTTCCTGATTGTCTGCATAGTATCGTTTACGAATTCCACCATTTTGAAATCCGTATTTTTTGTATAACTGCTTTGCCACTTCATTTGATACGCGTACTTCAAGCGTCATTGTTTTTACCCCTAGTTCTTTCGCTACGGAAATAACTTCTTTCAATAGGGCATCTCCTAACTTTTGACCTCGGTATTCTGGCAAAATAGCTATATTTGTGATATGTGATTCATCAATAATTATCCACAGTCCACAATACCCGATTACAAGGCCATCTTTTTCTAGCACAACATAATGTGCATGTTCATTCATCGTTAATTCACGTTGAAAGGCATCTGCAGTCCAAGGAGTTGAAAAAGATGCTTCTTCAATAGCTACAATTTGAGCGATATCATCGAGTTCCATCTTTCTAAATATCATATCCATCTTCTGCAAGCTCCTACTTGTTTTGACTTTCTAACCACTTTGTTTCAGCTTCAGCTAAACGAAGGTAACTAGGAACAAATGAATGTACATCTTGTTCCTCTTTTTGTAACCCTAAGAAAGCTAACTCACTTGGTCTTGGGTTATTTTTAGTGAAAGGAGCAAATACAGCTTGATTGCCTAAATGTTCTATAATTGTTTCTTTATGCAATTTAACATCGTTACCGATAAATAAAACAGGCTGTCCTTTATCTTTTAACATTTGCAACCAGTCTACAATAAGAATAATTCGATCTTCTTCTATTGAAGTTAACTGCTCTCCTTCATATGTATATAATCCAGTATAAATTTGTCCACGTCTTCCATCAAATAAAGGACTAATTAACCCACTAAAGTTAGCACCGTTTGCAGCTACTACTTCTAAACTTGATACACCTACGATTGGTATTTGAAGTGACCAAGCTAATGTTTTTGCCGCTGTCACACCTATGCGAACACCTGTATATGATCCAGGTCCAGCAGCCACAACGATTTTAGTTAATTCTTTCGGTTTTACACCACATTCTTTTAATAGTTGCTCTACAGCTGGCATAAGGCGTACAGAATGGTTTTTTGTTAAATTTGTAATGATCTCCCCAATTACGTTTTCTTCCTCAATAAGGGATACACCCATTACGTAATTTGAAGTATCAATTGCTAGTACTTTCATCTTGTAATAGCTCCTCACATAATCTAATATAACGGTCTCCAACTGGCTCGAGTACAATTTTCCTTGTGTCATCTCCAGCATGGAATAAACTAATTTGTAACTTTTCATTCGGTAAATATGCTTCTATCAAATGAGCCCATTCTACTACCGTAATTCCTTCACCATAGAAGTACTCATCAAAACCTAAGTCTTCTTCACTTTCCGCTAAACGATACACGTCCATATGATATAACGGCAATCTTCCTTTATATTCTTTAATAATGTTAAAGGTAGGACTATTTACAACTCTTTTCACGCCAAGACCTTTTGCTAGCCCTTTTGTAAAAGTCGTTTTACCAGCTCCAAGATCTCCTTCTAAAATAATTACATCTTGTGCCCGGGCAAGTTCACCTAGTTTTTCTGATAATCTTTGTGTTTCCTCAGAAGATTTTGTTGTTACTTCATATTTACTCACAGACTTCACCTACTTTACTCACAATGTTCTCTGCTCTTTATTATACAGGTTTTGAATATATAAAAAAGTCCTTAGGAGTTGTCCTAAGGATAGTTTGACTGTCTTTATTAGTTTTTTGTTAAAACAAATAAAAAAATACGAAACAACTTGTTTCGTTCTTTTCTTTATATAAAATGGCGGTCCCGACCGGGGTCGAACCGGCGATCTCCTGCGTGACAGGCAGGCATGTTAACCACTACACCACGG
>NZ_JAEHCA010000048.1:0-17867 GCF_016483345.1 Bacillus cereus group sp. N24 | reverse complement strand
AAACATACATTCGATAGGTAGTAAAGTAACAGTTTATGTATGTCGAACAATTAAGATGGCTTCCTGCCATCCCTTGTTCGAAGCCAATTCATCTCCCACCTCCTCACTTCGCGTTCCTTGAGGAAGGAGTCTTCTTGGCTAAAATGATAAAATAATGATGGTGTATATTATTTTTTCATACGCGACTAGCCATAATAGCTCCTTTCATTGAAGAAGAAAGGAAAGAAGCAAGTGACATAGCATCTATATCATTTTTATTTTCATTTTTTTCGATTCCTTCTTTAATAAGAGATTCCAGGCTACAAGTTGATAGAAAAGCCTATATTACGAAAATGTAATGTTAGTGTAATGTTAATGGATTTTGGTAGTAAGCAGATTAGGATATAATTTTTGTGAGAAGAAATATGAGGTGAATAATATGAAACGAATAATGCTTATGTTTAGTGTTTTTGTGATGTTTACTGTGTTTTTATCGGGGTGTAACTTAAATCGACTTGGTACAGATAAATATTATGTGCAAATTACTAAGGATGGCGAACAATTAAAAGAGAAAAATGTTAATGGTGATACGACTTACCAATATAAATTGTCTGGAATTGATAAGGACGGTAAGGAAAAAGAAATGGAGTTTACAGCATTAAAAAATCTTCGTAAAGAAGCATTTTTACTTATATACTACTCTGAGGAAAAAGGTGTGAAATCTTGGGAAGAGGTTAAAAAAGACGAACTCCCTACAAAAGTAAAAGAAAAATTAAAGATGAATTAACATATAAAAGACGCCATTGTTAGAGAAATATAGCCCCTATTTGTTTAGAGTTTCAAAAGCAAAAGACTGACAGTTATTGTAAGTCTTTTGCTTTTACAGGGATAAGCACGTAATTTTGAGGTTCTTTAAGTACTAACAAGGTTTAATTTTGTTTATGTACTTGTTGTAGCTTAATGGATTTTGTAATGGTTATGATATAATAAAATTCAAGTATAATAAGGGGGATTAATTAAATGATTTTTCAAAGTATGATAACAGCTATTATAGAAAAATTACAAGAGACGGTGAATCCCTATTGGATAATTGTGTTTGGATCAACGGCTGAGAACAGAGAACGGGAAGATAGTGATATTGATATAGCTTATTTAAGTGACACAACTTTAGGGAACTATGAACGTTTTTTATTAGCACAGGAGTTAGCAAACATTGTTCATAGAGATGTTGATTTAGTTGATTTATCCGAAGCTTCTACAGTTTTTCAAGCTCAGATTATACATACAGGAAAGACAATATTTTGTTCTGATGAAGAACGGAAAATTATTTTTGAAATGAAAACTTTAAAAATGTATTCAAAATTGAATGAGGAACGCAAGATAGTGTTCGATGATATAAAGAAAAGAGGTTCTATATATGAAGAATGAGGTTATTTTAAATAAAATTTCCACAATAGAGCGCTGTATAAAAAGAATCCAAGATGTATATGGAAATGACCCTGAAAATTTGGAGGATTACACAAAGCAAGATTCAATAATATTGAATATACAAAGAGCTTGTGAAGCGAGTATTGATTTAGCAATGCATATTGTTGCTGGGAAAAAATTAGGACTACCCCAATCTAGTCGAGAGGCTTTTGATTTATTGGTTACAGCGGGGTTACTTAACGCAGAGCTAGCAAATAAGTTAAAGGCGATGGTTGGATTTCGTAATATTGCTGTTCATGATTATCAAAGTGTAAATTTAGACATTGTTCGTCAAATTATTGAAAAACATTTAACTGATTTTAAACTATTTACGAAAGAAGTTATGGGGATATTGGAATTTTAGGGGAAGGAACAGAATAGTAGAGCTAAGAAAGTAAGCAATTTTGAGATCCACGAATTAGCTATTGATAGTAAGGTTAAGAAAACACCATCATATACAATTTTATATCTTACAATTTCAAAAACAAACAGAAATGAAACTTAAATGTAGAATAAAAAGGGACCTAGTTAGTAGGTCTCTTTTTTATTTTCGAAAAATATTAAATAAAAACCAGTCTTCATTCCTCACGGATAAACATACTAAAACAACACGAGTTGGAAATTCCAATAAAATAACGATTCTTTAACACCTATTTTGCTTCTCTTGCTGTTAACAAGTACCAAACTTAATTTATAAAGTTCACTAAGGGTGGTTTTTGCTCATCCCCTCGAAAAGGGGGAATAAGAAAAAAGCAAGCCTCCCTTTTAAGAAGATTTGCTTTTTCCTAAGCTATATTCATATTCTTTGACTCTTCTACATTTGCTATGGTAAACGCTTTTATAAATACAACATATTTATTGATTAACAAAAATATAAAACCCTTTTTCCCATCGATCTTTGAGCCATTGCAATTCTTTTTTCATATTGGGAACGTATTCGTTTGTTCGTTCCATCAATTTATAGGTTTCCACTAGTTCCAAACATCGATTTGGACTAGTAAGAGAATGTATAAAGAGCATATCACGTTTTGTTACCGAGCCAAAAGAGATCCCTTCACGGCTCACCGATAATAACTCTTGAATTTCCTCTTGATCCATATCTGTTTTCTTTAGATAATTATTCATATCAATGAATGTAGTGTAACTCCATTTCATATTGTCATAATCATTTTCTTGTAGGAGCATTTCACGATAGGATTCCATGTCATGTATGAGGAAATTACGTATCGCGTCTATAGAAAATTGCATGTACCAAACTTCCTTTACTGTATAGGGTATGTGTGAGTTTTGAGGTTCCTTTAAAAAAAGTATTCTCCTAATATGTAGGGAAATACTTTTTTACTTTACCATATATTTAAGTTCTTAGCTGGTTTTAAAACCTTGTAATTATGGCGGATTGAATATCTATTACTGATTTATTGCATATAAAAAGTAGCTGTACAAAAGTACAGCTACTTTTTTCTTAAAAATATTATTATACAAATAGCATACTTAACGTAAACTTGCGCTTAATGGTACTTGTGAATAAACTGTGAAATTGCTACCATAAGTACCGTGTCTGGAAAATGAAGAAGAAATTGAACTGTTCCAATTTTTATAGGTAGATCCAGATGTATCTGCTCTTAGTA
This sequence comes from Bacillus cereus group sp. N24, assembly GCF_016483345.1. NCBI lineage: Bacteria > Bacillati > Bacillota > Bacilli > Caryophanales > Bacillaceae > Bacillus > Bacillus cereus group sp. N24. The sequence goes on along the minus strand of NZ_JAEHCA010000048.1, from coordinate 14,793 downwards.
GCACGTTTGAAAAGCTAGATTGGCTAAAAGAATTACGTCCAGTATCTTCCACACCCTGAACCATTTTTACTGGTTCATATTGAGAAAATGTACCATATACAGGCTGATTTGCGTATCTAGGGCTTCCATTTATATACATAGTAACCGTACCATTTCCGTTATTAACTAATTTAAGATTTACTCGATCACCATCTTTAATTGATGTATCATACTGTGTATTCCAATACTTACTGTTTTGACCGGATTCATTATATCCTGAATTAAGAAATACTTTATATCCACTTGATGTTTTTGAAATACCACCTTCAACTTTAGATGCTCCAATACCTAAATACCAATTTACATATCCATCCTTAACAACAACTGACTTTGGTAGATTTATATCAGCTGCAATCCCGGTATAGTTACTATTTGTAACACTTTTTACAGCACCTTCTGTAGCTGCAAAGCTTGTAGTTGAAAACATTGATAGAGAAATTAGAAGTGAACCAAAAAGATACATCATTTTTTTCTTACTTTTCTTTAATACTTGATTCATTTTAGGTCCCCCTTACTTTTTATTGTTAAATTGCATTGAAAGTTGGCCAACTAACTATGACTTACAAAGCAAAGATACATCAGGATTCATTGGATGTATATATTTTCCTGTTATAAGTCATTGAAATGTCAAATATATTAGGTGTTTCATATTTATCAATATAGATGGAATTGACAGATTAAAGTGGTATGTCTATTTAAATTCAAGAAGCTTTTGTTAAAAATACCATTAAGACCTATAAATGTGTTGGATATAAGATGTACTACGATTTATTTGCGAGAGATAAATATGGAATGAATACAACGAAGACTTTTCAAAGGATGTATCTGAAAATTTTAGAAATAGAATGACGATAAATGAAATAAATAAACAGTTTTTGTTAAGGAGTTTATTGGTTCGTAGGTGGAAGGAAATATTTGATTTAAAAGGCGTGGATTTCCTATATGAAAAGAAGAAAGGGGGTCCAGCTATGGAAAATACAAGATCTAAGTTAAGTAATGCAGCTATTGAAGGGGATATAGAAGCATTAGAAGAAGAAAATGAACATTTACGTATGGAAATTGATTATTTAAAAAAGTTAAAGGCCTTAGTTCAAAAAGAGAAGAAATTACAAAACAAGAGTAAGCGTAATGTATCTTAAAGAATACGAAGTATGGAACATTATAAGATGGAATCAGATAACTATATAGATTATTATAATCACAAAAAAATTAAAGTGAAGTTAAAAGAAATGAGTCCAGTACAATACCGGACTCACATTCAAATGGCACTTAAGTTTGTGTTTAACTTTTCGGTTCCAGTTCATAATAGTCGGTCGATTGTTTGCTACGTTTAGCGATTGTTAGTTTTTAACTCATCTCATATTGCGTTTAGTTTAAGTATTGCGAGTAAAAGAATAGGAATAGAAAAATTAACGTTTTGCTAAATAATCTGTTAAAGAAACTTAAAGGAATAACAAGTTCTCCTATTGTAAGGCTTTTGAGTTTATCCTTATTCGGTCTTTTTATTAATTCTTTAAATGTTTGAAAGTTTATTCTATTAACGAAAGTCCAACTTGGCATAGCTTTTGTATCTGAACCTATTTTGAAAATGATATGAATACTACGTGCATGAAAACCGCTTATACTTAAAATAAGTATAAATCCTAAGATAATAAACCATGTCATTTTTCAATACCTCCTTGTAGTATTTAATATTAAGATATTAAAACTGTTGAGAAAGTGTGCTATTGTCCATAAAAAATATTGAAAAATTGTTGAGGAAACGTTGAGAATGTTGCAATGCTATTGATCGTTGAGGAGATATTTATGCTTTTTCATTTGATATTTATTGAAAAAGAAAATAAAAAAGAGAACAGTTGCGTGGACTGTTCTCCTAAGGAGCGGAAGTGCTGAATATTTTCAAAGACAATGATTCAAGCATTCCGTTAATAGTATGTGCAAATGTTTGCAGTTCATACAAGAAGGTAGCTAAAAAATAGCTACCTTGCCTCAGGGAAAATTCAAGAAAATCAGAGATTCATTATGGATACAGATTGGCTGTTACCAATCTATTCGTATTATTGGAAAGGGTTCCGCAAGTTATTCATAAGTTAAAATCTCACTTCATTATAGGTTCAGTGGCTGGCAAAGTAAAAAGAGCACTTTTGTAAAGTGTTCTTTTTAACATGTGTACTAGGACTTGAAAGAGGCATCAATTACAATTTAAAAGGAGATATCTCTATACAACATATGGATGTGCAATGGAAAGATGACGATAAAAAGAAAAAGAGCAGTTAGATTGAACTAACTGCTCAGCTCCAGGGGAATTGAAGACTTGGTTATTTATAGTTTTGACGGAATTGCGGGGTATTATTCAATAGTAGATGTAAATGATACATTATTAGAAAAGATCAAAAGGTATACGTAACTTTTGAAGTGTATCAAAAATATTTTTTATACCTTTTGAAATAGGGATTTTATTAGCTTAGTTATACTCCCAAAAGGTGTACCTTTTGAAGTGATGGCAATTGGTATTTAAGTGGTTTAAAATAAAATGAAGTTACCATGCTTTGAAGAATGATAGAGGGTTTTTAAAATAGATGATGTGAATTATGTATGCAATCATATAAATTTAGATAAGTTTTAATTATTTTTTCTCAATAGGTGGAATATAGTATACAGATTTAAAACATAGTAAACTAAAAATGTATTTTAAATGAAGGAAGGTGGAATAAATGAATAAAAAAATCTTATGGATAGCGCTAATTTTAAGTTTATTAAATGTAATACCGTTCAATTGGTATCTCGGAACAACTTCAACAATTGTGGTATTTATTGATATGATTATTAAGTTTTCTCTATATTTCATAGGAATAGTATTAGCCTTATATCTTATACAGTATCTACACTACAAAATAAATGTAGAAAAAAAGGATGGTTAAGTTAGCATACAAAAAAGACAGAGAACCATGTATAAGGTTCTCTGTCTTTTTTGCATACTAATTAACTATATTTGAATCTTCCCAGGATCTATCCCCACCGACACGAAGGTATAAATATTGGGTGCTCGCTCCACCATCAGGCATTCGAGTGTATTTGAATTTTACTCCTCCAAATGCTGAGTATGTTGCGTTTTCCCACTGTCTAAATAGCCCCTCCTCCTCTTTATCGTAATCACCACCTGGTGCATCTATGAGAACACTATAAATTCTACTAATCTTGTCGAATGCACCCTGATGATAGCAAAAGTCAGCTTTGAAACTTGCCGTAAAATTACTATATTTGCTGCGAACCACTTTTGCTCCTTGTACGCAAGAATAACCTGAACCGCTTGTCCAAGTGCCACCACTAATACTACCTTGCGGCCCAGTAATCCCTTTTATATCCTGTGATTTGGGCTGAACCTCATTTCCCTTTTCATCAAAAAATTTAGCTTCACTATAATCAATTCCTGATAATTCTTTTGATCCATCTGGATATGTTGTAACTGTAAGTGAATCATTTAATTTAACTTTTTCCCCTAATTTTTCTTTTGCTGGATTGATATTATCAAGAATCTCACCTTTGTTTACCTTCTCTATCAATTTCTCTTGAACTTTTTTATCGCTGTAGTTTTCTTGAATATCCTTAATTTGATAGTCTTTTTTAACCTGAAGAGATTTTATGTCTTTTTTTTGAGTATCTATTTCATTTGCAAAGGATGAAGATGCGAATGTACCAATTGATAATGATAGAGCAAGAACACCTGTTACAAGTTTTTTTCCTATTTTCATAGTCAATCCTCCCCGATTATCCCTATTTTTGTTTTTCGCCTTCTGCCCCTCCTTGTATTTTTCATTACTAATAACCAAAAATATACAATATTTTCATCATATTGTAAATTGATTGATATTTCTAAAAAATATACAGAATATTAAGAAATTTATTAAGTGCGGGTTTATAATTGGGGATGCGTTGTGTATTTGGGTTCAGTAAAAAAGATAGAGAAATGATGGCTATATATAATAGAAGAAAACATAAAAGCCACTCATAATTGGGTTTACTACTAGAATATCTTTACGACGAGGAATCTCGTATAGTCTTGCCATCTTCTTTACGCCCAAAGCTTTTAATGGGGGGTGTTGCAGCAAGAACGATTGAACCATTTCTATTTACATCTCCGACTACAGCCAACTTTGTATGAATGAGATCAAGTCCCATTTTGATGCAACTCACTGAAGAAAAAAAGCTGCGTAAATCAACACATAAGATGATTCTATTCGGTAGGACTGAATATTCATACATCGTGATTCCTCCTAAAATAAAAGAATATTCGTTTCTATTATTCACGAACGTACGTTCTTTTATGAAGTGGAATTGTAATCTATTAAAGAAGTTTATAATTAAGAGGGAATTTACACGATTAATGGCTGCAACAAACTTTTAAATAAGAAATTGACCGAATGAAAGCAGATATTGAAGGAACTAGTAGTACCCTTCCAGGAATGCAAGTTATGGTGGGGATTTATGATACGATGAAACAAAAGCTTCAAGAAAAACTAGAGTATTTATATGAATTTAATTATGTTTCTAGTAGTAATTATGATACAGCGCTTCAATTAGCTACGAGTATTGCTCAAGGTCTTGCAGAAGTTCAAAGTGGGAAAGGTTTTAGTCCTGCGAGTGGAACATTCAGTATACAAGATTTAAATATGAATTGGACTACATCAATTCAAAAAATCACAGAGGAAAAAGCACGTGAATCTGATAAAATTGTGTATAGCGATTTAAATCAAGAAGAAACAATAAACAATGAAACTTCATTAGCATCAGGAAAAATAGAATTTGATGGTAATAAATTAGCCAGAGATATTACAGGTGAAATAAGTGGAGAATATGATGTTCGGCGTGCTTGGGAAGGTGTAGATCCGTCTACGGGAGAAAAACTTGGTACTTTTGACAGAGTCATAGCTGGAGGTATGGCGGTAGCCGGTATTACACCAATCGGGAAGTTGGTTAAAATCGGTAAAGGCGTAAAGATGTCAGCTAGTGCTGTTAAAACTGTAAAGGGTGTTGAATCGAATTATGTACTTTTTAATAAAACACATATACAATCAATGCCTAAACCAAAAGGGAGAGGTCCAAATGGAGGAAAGTTACAATCTCATCACGGTTTACAAGGAAAATGGGCGGAAGCAAATTTAAGTCAATATGGATATGATCCAAAACTTGCACCAACAGTGACGATTGAAACAGGAAAGGGGTTACCACATACTATTATTACTAATGTGCAGAACTTGAGACGTGATGAACGTGTAGCCTTAGGAAATGGAAAATGGAGCTCTACTTTACAAGCGGAATTAAAGAATATAGTTTCTGATTTTGAAAAAGCAGGATTTTCTAAAGAAACTATCAGAGGAACTTTAGAACAACAATATAGAATGCTTGATAAGTTAAAAGTAAAATATGAAAGGATTGAGTATTAATGAGTATACTTGAGAACTTAAATGCAGTTTTCACTTTAGAAACACAAGAACCTCCAGCAACTAAAGAAACAATTCAAGAGTTACAAGGTTTTTCATCAATAGATGTTCCTTCAGATTATCTAGAGATAATTCAACATTGTACAGATGCAGAGATTAATGTAAATAATGAAATATATATCCGTATTTGGAGTCCAGCGGATTGTATAGAGATGAATGAAGCACATAATATCCAAAAATATATACCTAACTCACTTGCAATTGGTGATGATGAAGGTGGGAAAGTGCTATTATATGCAAATGGAAAAGAAGGATTTGGATTATATATGGTGGATTTTGGAGATTTAGATATCGAAGAAGCAATTAAAATATCACCTTCTTTGAAACTGTTATTAATGGATGGAGTAGGTGTAGAAAAGTTATTGTTATAATTTTAAGGACATATGAAAACCACTGTATTCTGAAAAGGTAACGTTAAAGCACTTTATACAGCAAATAAAAAGAACCTACATTAGGTTCTTTTCATTTTGTTAATAATTATTTGTGTTATGCATTGTAAAGGGGTAATGACATAACTTTTTAGTATTTCATTGTGTCAAATAGTTTCACCATGTGCATATTGAACAAAATCTACTTTTTCTTTTGATACAGATTGTAAATTTGTAGTGTTACTGAAGCTGAAAGATAAAAAACCTGTGACAATAGCAAAAATTAATAGAGATTTTTTCATTACTTTAAAGCTCCTTTCTCTGAAGCCTTTTTATCCGCTTCATTTGTCATGTGTAGATACTTGCTCGCTTTTTCATACGATTTTGACCCATAAAACTTATTGCCTAAAATAGCTGAATAATCTTTTACGTATTTCCATAACTCTTCTTTCTTAAAATAACAAATTCCTGCCAAAATGATTTCTTCCAATTCATCTGTACTTATATTGTCATTTAATCCTTTTAGAATATTGAAATGATGATTATACTCTTCGTTTGAAATTTTTAATCCATTTTCAATATGCAACGTGACAGCATTTTTATCATTTAATTTGAAATACTCCTGCGCTAATAAGAACAATGTTTTTTGGTTATTTACAAGTGATCCATTTAGGTATTTTATTGCTAGTTCGGAAAGGTTTTGATCTGCGTACAATAACCCTAAATTATGTTTCACTTTTGCTGATAGTTTATCCTCGTCGTGTTTGTTGAAAGTGTTTAAAGCTGCAAGGAAGTGTTCTTCCGCACTTTCATACTGGCCGAGGGAAGTACAAGCAAGTCCTAGCGTGTTATTACAAGCAGCAACTTTGATATCGTAGCCTTCATGCTTTGAAAATAATTCTTTTGCCTTTGTAGTATATTTGACAGCTGGCAGTGGCTGATAAATATGATAGTGGAAAGAACCGAACATATAATTAAATTCAGCTATTTCAATTTCGTCTGGAATGTCTTTTAATAATGATTCAGCTACTTCGTATTGTTCTTTAGCAGAAGTGTAATCTCCCATATTAATTGAATAAATTGCCTTGAAAAAACAATGATAGTATTTTAGAAAGGTATCTGCTTGATCGGGTATACGATCTATCTTTTCTAAACTTTTTTTATAGTTTTTAATGTCATGGGTAAGTAACTTATATCTAAAATCTAGTAATGAATAATAGATAAGGATGTTTTGGTCTTCTTCAATTTGATGAATTTTACTATCAATTTCTTTCTTATAATTAGTGGATTTTAGTACATGTTGTGAAATAATGGACTGATACCAATTGTTTAATAGATTTGTTATTGCTCCTTTGGAGACAGTTTGTACATTCATATTTAATCCCCTCACCCTATTAGTATATATTTCCATAATCTTACCATGTTAGCAGAATTACAAGGTGATGGTGTTGTTGAAAAAATAATAATTGAATATTCTGTTTTTAAAAAGCTGCTGTAGATTTTATTTACTTGGTTCTATTATGTGTACCTTTTGAAGCGTCGTTAACAAATCTAAGTAAGCTGCACTCAATATATTTTTAAAGAAAAAATTATTCAAACAAAAAAAGAAGCTATTTTGATTAATATTTTTCAAAATAGCTTCTTTTTTATTCATTACCAAATTTGAGGTGTAACTTTAATTACTGTCGATTTATAATCCATCTTTTTACATTCAAGTATAACATTATAGAGATTAGAACAATCCATAATAACACAGTAGAACGTAAAGGGTGTAATATAACATACTGATTAATAGGATGAATTTTCGTTAGTATATCATTAACTATTAATCTTATGCCATTGTATCCTAATACAATGGTTAATAGCGAAGAAATAATAAGAATATTTGTTTCGTTCGATTTGATTTTAATTTCTTTTTGTATAACGATATCTTCTCGAATGTTTTTAAACAATTCCTCGGATTTTTTTAACAATGCATTTGTTTCCGTTTTCTCTAAAATAGCTTTGTATAAATTTTTTGCGCTACCATCTGAACAAAAAAGGATATCTTCATCATACTGTAATTTTAAAAAGTTGAATTCTTTTCTTAGAAGGTTATAGTCTTTGGATGAAGTATACTGATTATTGGAACTACCTTGTAATAAATTTCGTACAAAATATTTTTTTATGAAACCTAGTTCATAGAAACGCAGAAAATCAAACATACTAATAATAGTCTGTTTCTTTAAAAGTAGATTCAATTGTTCATCATAAGCTTTTTGTTTTCTTAATTCATTTTCGTATGCTTTTTGCTTTACTGATTCTTTTTCATGATTTTCTAAAATTTCTTTTGCTTTCTCAAAAAAGAGAGATGAACCGAAAGTAAGGATGGAGAATGTAGGGCTGCACATATATATACACTGTTTATTTTTATAAACTTCGGATCCTTTTAATATTGCTTCTACTTCACTTGAGAAATATCTATTACTATGCTCTTTTGTTCCGTTAAGTAAATAACTAGCATACAAATCCTTATTATTGTTTATAAAGGCTTGAAGTTCACTACGTTTATTCTTTTCGAAGTCTCCGAAAACCCAATTAATTCTGCGATTTAAACGGTCATCTTCAAGGGTGATATTACTTAGTTTAGATAATTGTTTAATATAATGCTCCATAATTCCATCTGTGTCGATATTATTTACAATATCTTTTTCCCAAAAATCATCTGATTTGTAATTTTCTTTGGATTTATATAAATGAACTTCGGGTATTTTTATGTTTTTTGGTATATTATCAGGTGTAGTTATAACTTTTTTGTGCTCAAAAGTCATAGTGATTTGTAAAGTAATTATACCTATATCATAGATGTTTGCAATTACATAAGCTTCAGTGAATTTACCTTCACTTTTTATTAAAAAGGGTAAAAGCATATATCTTTTATGATTGTGCATAACAAAATTTTTGCTTAAATTAAACCGGTTAGTCTGTTCTATTTTTTTATCAATTTCAATTAAGTTTTCAAGTGCAAGACATTCAATTGGTGTAGGTGTATGTATTGCTACATAAGAACCGTCCTTTTCTTCATTAATTATTTTGTATTCATTTATGTAATCTTCTTGAACACCAAATTTTTTATATAATTGATTAATTTTTTTAATATCAATATCAGGTGGTACTAGAGCTTCATAGTCATAGTTGAAATCGTCTTTTTGTTTAGTTGGAGTATGTGGTTTATGGATTGTATATAACGCTTGCTTATAACGCAAATACTTTTCATATCTGGAATTTGTTTTTCCGGTGTTCTTTTTGGAATTAATACAACAAACAAAACCTCTGGATTGGTCGATGTTTTTTTGAACCTGTTCGTATAAATTTTTATCGTAATTAATGACGCTATACATATTTAATACTTTATAAAACAATTGATCAACTCCATTTGTTAATAAAATTTTTTGCTGTTAGTAGTATCATTTTTATTTAAATTCCACGTAAAACTTAGTGTCAATGATTCCAAAAGAAACTAATTTTATTAACAGTAAGGTGATACCTACGGTACAGTTTGAGCTTCCGTAACCTGGTGGAAATCTTAGTGTATAGTTGTGTCCTTCTGTTTCTTTTTCTTCAGTTCAACGGCAAAGTTCATAATCTCTTCCTGTATTAATTTTTCTTCTTTAATATCACCGAAAATACCTGAACCAACATATATCATATCATCCCACTTGCAGAACGGTTCTTCATCTTTTAAAACCATTTCTGTATACCTTTCCCATTTGCCATTAATGTTTGCCATATTGAATCGACCTTCGTCTTGTAAAATTCTTAGTGCAAACATCTTATCTGAGTAATAAAAGTCGTAAGGAGTATCCTTATTATAATAACGCTGAAAATCGATTTCATCTTCTCGTTCGGGAATCTCTCTCTTTTCTGTTTCAACTTTTATATAAGAAGAAAGCGGAAAGTCCTCCAATTCATCGTCATATATATGCTCTAAAACCCAATAGTTACTATCTGAATTTCCAGGGGAGTATATAAACCATTCGTCTCTATCTGTTTTAAACACATACTCCGTGCTTGACTGAGTTTTTTTTCGATATGTTTCAACTATATATTTATCGGAAAACCAATCTGTCTGATCGTAAGAAATATCGGATAAGATTATGTCATTATCTCCATTTATAATGAAGAATTCTTCATTACCCTTTTCTTTACAAGAGTAACATTCGAATACTTGAAACTCCTCGTATGTCCTTAAATCCTCCTCTGCTAAAGCATCCCTAATTTCATCTTGAACTTCTTGAGGTATTTCTTCTAAACGCAACAAACCACTTAAATCACGCATTCGTACTCCATTAGGTTCTTCAGCAACTTGTATGCCATATGGCTTTAGAATTTGAGTGATCCTTTCTACTAGTGGCCAATCAATATGAAACATATATTCATAAATACTTGAATCAAAATCATCTAAAGGAGTTAATAATTCTCTAGTTTTAAAATTGTCACTAATGAGCCATTTTTGAGGATAAGGAAAGTTTCCTTTTTTAATAAATATCGATGCAGCATTATACACGTATTTTTTTAGACTTTCATCCGAAAAGATCAAATACTTTGTATTTTCATCAGTTTCGTATTCAAATATTCTTCTTCCCTCTAATAATATTTTCATATTTACACCTCTATAAGATTGGTAGTGTAGCAGCTATTATGTAGAACATAGATTGTTAATAATATTATAGGCGTCACGTTACAAAAAGTAAAAATTGCTCCTTTTGAATTGGTATAAATTTTTAATATTATCTCATGTTGATAAGAACTACCAACATGAGATGGAAGATTTTAATTATACTAATATTAAGAATAAATGAGGAGGTGTTTTAATGTCTTATGATGGTAGGCATCTATGGTTGATTTTAAAATGGTGCCTTTTCATAATGTTATCTTATGTATTACTAGGGTTGATGCTAAGGGGTGAGCGTTTTCTTGAATGGGGGCTTTCGAAACCAGGTAGAATTGACTATTTATTCATTTTAAGTTTCTTCTTAGGGGCGCTAATAATTTTTAAGACTACAAGAAGATGCTTTGCAAGGCATTTTATTAAACAAAGAAAAGTGTATCTTATTATAGGATGGGCTATCGCACTTGGGCTCACCTTACAAACGCTACTGTCTCTTTGTCGTGGTTTTGTATATTGGTTAACAGGCAGCTTGATAGCTGTTGGTTCTAATCAATATGTTTCTGTTGAGCATTTTAGTTTCATAGGTGAAAGGGTAGTTGTTTTCCTACTGAGTCCATTTGCTGAGGAATTGTTTTTCCGATATGTTACTTATACGGCTTTCTTTTGGATTTTAAATATGATCAAGGAAGAATTCGTGGCATTTAGAAGAGTTTATGATGGTTCTGAAGAAAAAAAGAAAAAGTTTATAATTGTATGGGGATTAGTATCAAGTTTTCTTTTTGCTCTATTTCATGGGGTTAATGTAATGAATGTTTGGTTTTATCTTATACCTGGTATTGTGTACAGTTTCTTGTTTGTGAAATATGGATTTTTAGCTAGTTGGATTAGTCATTCAGTGTTTAATGCTACATCAAGTAGCGTACGTAAAGCTGTGGTGTATTTGTTTGGGCTGTAAAATGGGAAAAGAACTCTTTCATGCTTTGAAGAGTTCTTTTTGATCAAACTTTACGAGAAATGATAATAAAGGTGTTTAATTTCAAATGAAATTGCTTCTTTTTATCTGAATTTTACATGAAATTTAGTGTCAATAATTCCAAAAGCAACTTTGCATGGGAATGGATTTTTTCCTGCTGAAGCAGAACGCATACAAGAAAGTACCCAGTATTCCAGCTCTAAAGGTAAGCGATATGTTTGAATAATACCACCATTGTTTTTAATTCTTACAATGGGTGTATTTACCCTAGTTGTGGCAAAACCGTCTGTTGTTATCATTGTTGCTGCATTATTAATATGAAAACCTGCGCTAAAAACTTCGTAAATCATTCCGTTTTTCTCATTAATAATCATAGGTATATTTAGAAAGGGATAGTTATTAATATCATTATGAATAACTGCTCCTGCTGCGTTCTTTCTTATCTGATTCTCTTGCATTTTTACACTCCTTTAAATGATTTAAACTTGATAACATCAATTTATTTTATTTAACATCTATTATATTAGAGAATTGCAGTTTCATCTTGTTATAAAAAGCATCCGTACATATGACAGCGCTATTTGACGGGTCAATATCAACAATAGTCATATAACCAGAGAGTAAATAACCATCTTCATAATATGTAATCATTATTTCTTCTTCAGATACTAAGGAACATAATAACATGTTTTCAATTCGTTCCTTTTCTTCAGTTGTTAATGTCACTTTACTCATAAGTTTGCCACAGTTGGAAGAATAAACTTGCCGAACATTGCTTATTTTAGAAGATATTCAACTAATTATCCAAAGAAAATGGAAGCATAACTTTACCGTGAGTTAATAATTAACCCATAAGCTTGCCGTTAGTTTATGCGGAATTTTATACATATGGAGTATAGGAAATGAAGAAACTGATAGCTTATAGCCACTGATATAACGGGATGAATAAGAAACTGCATATATAGGTGAAGAGGATGCTTCACAGCATGTTAATAAGCCGGGGATTGTTGGTGAGGAGAACTTCTGATAATGAGACGTTATGTTAACCGATCATGAATACAGTATACATTTCCTGTTATGGTACATTTAGATAAGGGGAGATGAAAAAATGGAAAAAGACAAATTATTAAGCGAACAAATACTCAACGGCAATTTTTATGAGGCAAGTAAATTAGTAAATGGCTACGATTTCGATAAGTTTGCAGATTTTATAACAGAATTAGCTTTTAATAAAGATAACATTTTTATTTATGATTTCATTTGTTATCTTATTAACCAAAAAGAGGATGATAGATTACACTCGCTAGCCTATGACCTCATGTGTCACCCTTTTTGTTATATCAAAGATGCTTATAAAACAGGGTTACATCACGCCAGAAAGGCAATAGTCCTAAACCCAGATGAGGTAGGATATAAAGAGATGCTTTTATTTCTTTACAATGTGCCCGAGAGACTTATTTCAAAACAAGAAGCTACTAAGATTGTACAACAAATTTTAAGCCAAGATCCCGAAAATGAATGTGTAAAGGGATTTTTAAAACATCACTTCCAATAACGAGAATTATGTAACCTGCTAATGATGGTCTATTGAGCTATCTTTTTTTGTTGTGTGCATATTAGAAGTATAAGTTTGCCGCAAACAAAAAGAACCATAAGCTTGCCGTTCCGGCAAACTTATGGTTCATATCACAGTTAAGATCGGACGGGTTACCTTGTTTTGTTCCTTAATCATTTCACGTATCCTGTGACTTTACCCATAAAGTTGCCGCTAAAAGAAGCATATCTTTGCCGAAAATCAAATGTTTTTGAGGAGTTTTAGTTGATTATTTGAGGAAAAAGGAAGCATATCTTTGCCTTGAATTAATTATTAACCCATAAGCTTGCCGTGAATGCTGTTGGTTTGTAATAAAGTTTGATCAAAAGCATGCTACTAAAATTGATTTTTCAACAGAAGAAACCCAAACATTTTGAAAAAAGTTTGATCAAAATGCTTGGGTTATTTGTTGCTAGTGAATAATTTTTTATAAAAGTTTAATCATTTTTCTATCTGTGTTTACTCCACAATCGCGCCCGATTCTGGAAGATTTTAAAAACGTTTATTTTTCTTTTAACATTGAATACTTTCGATAAACTTTATAGAAACTGCTACCCAAAAAAACAAACAGAAGTGCGGGAGACAACTTCATAAGAACAAATGGAGTTTCAAATAAAAATGCCTTCCAAAATAATGAATCTTTCATACCCCAAAGACCTTCATGATATAATCCCGAACCCTTGTAAAACATACAAGAATAAGCTAAACACAGCGTACCAAACCAAAATGAATAACCCATTAATCTTTTATAATAATTATCCTTTGATTGGCGATCCGAGAAGATTTCATTTTGATCATCATCTTCTTTTTGCCAATACCGTATTCCACTAAGCCAGGACCCCTTTATATAGTTCCAACCGAAATCCTTATATATCCCTTTGTATTCAACCAACTTTTTCTTAGGTAAATAATCTTGATAATCAAGTCGCATAACATATCTCTTGTCAGTTTTTTCGAAAGTGTATATTCCTAATCCACTAATATTTGTACAACGATAACCTTTTTGTAATTGCTCGTTCAACCATTGCTCCTCTTTTTCAATATCAAAAAACATCTTAAATATCTTCATTGGATTCACTTCCTTCGTATAGGGATAAAATATGCAATAACCTGTTTTGTTCCATTTTCAAAATGGCGCTTCCTTCTGCAGTTATCATATAAACTTTTCTTCGACCTAACTCTCCAACAGGTTCAATCCAACCATGCTTACTCAAGTTTTCAATCGCGCCGTATAATGTACCAGCTGCTAAAATAACAGTACCGTTACTTATCTTTTCTATCTTCTGCATTACGGCATAGCCATGGAGTGGCTCACGCAAAGCTAATAAAATATAATGCATGGTTTCAGACAACGGTAATAATTTATGTTTCATATCCTCACCCTTTATTCAGTTCGACTATATAGTTCAACTTAATAATAATTTAATACAGTTCAACTGAATAGTCAACAACATTTTCAAAATTAGTCAAATGAACTTAAAGTAAATAGCTTGATAACAAGGGGAAAATTAATCTAAAAAGTCACTTTCCTTTGAAGTGCACCCCAATTGTTAGACACAGTCTAACAATTGGAGGTGCATTTTTTATGGTTAAATTTTCTTCAACAGAGAAAATCCAAGCAGTGAAACGATATTTAGATGGTACAGAAAGCGGAAAAACAATTGCTA
>NZ_JAEHCA010000047.1:0-21404 GCF_016483345.1 Bacillus cereus group sp. N24 | reverse complement strand
GAAGGGAGAATGAAAGACATGAAAGAGCAAGTATTACAAGTAACAAAAGGTGACTTCGTAGGATCAGCAAGTGGAGCAGTAGTGTTAACGGCATTAATCGTATTTCTATCAAGCGTATTAGTATAATAAAAGTTTTAAATTGTACAAAATGAAAGGAGAATGAGGAATATGAACAGTGAACAAGTGCTACAAGTAACAAAAACAGATTTATTAGGATCATTAGGCGGAGCAGTAATATTAACATCATTTATTCTATTCCTTGCAAATATATTAGTATGAGAAATATAAATACAATCATTCAAAAAAAATAAAGACTCTAATGTATTAGTAAGTAGTTAATATGTTGGAGTCTTTTTTGTTTTCCCCACATATATACCTTCAATTATGAATATTTTCCCCTTACTTTAAAGAGAAAAAAGTCGAATTTTATATGTAAGAAAAAAAGAGGAATTTGACAGAAAAGATAGAAAATTTTAAAGGTCAGAAATTGTTAGCCTGCTAACTAATTTCTATAAATTGATGTTGGAAGCGTTTTCGGTTGGTTTTAAGTATGGACCATTTAATCTATTTACAGGGGGATGAAGATATTATGAAACAAAAATCTATGGATACGCTAGCTGCACAAATGGAGGACTTTTTTCCGGTACGTGATGTAGATCATTTGGAGTTTTACGTAGGGAATGCAAAACAATCGAGTTATTACCTTGCGAGAGCGTTCGGATTCAAAATTGTGGCTTACTCTGGATTAGAAACAGGAAACCGTGAAAAGGTATCTTATGTTCTTGTGCAAAAAAATATGCGTTTTGTTGTGTCCGGGGCCCTAGGTAGCGATAATCGTATCGCAGAGTTTGTAAAAACTCATGGTGATGGTGTAAAAGACGTTGCATTACTTGTCGATGACGTTGATAAGGCTTACTCGGAAGCGGTGAAACGTGGTGCCGTCGCAATTGCTCCACCTGAGGAGTTAACAGATGAGGATGGTACATTGAAAAAAGCAGTTATTGGTACGTATGGTGATACAATTCACACGCTTGTAGAGCGTAAAAATTATAAAGGAACATTTATGCCAGGATTCCAAAAGGTTGAGTTTAATATTCCATTTGAAGAATCTGGTTTAATTGCTGTAGATCATGTAGTTGGTAACGTTGAGAAAATGGAAGAGTGGGTTAGTTATTACGAGAATGTTATGGGCTTTAAACAAATGATCCATTTCGACGATGATGATATTAGTACAGAGTATTCGGCATTAATGTCAAAAGTTATGACGAATGGAAGTCGTATTAAGTTCCCTATTAACGAACCAGCAGATGGAAAGAGAAAATCGCAAATTCAAGAATATCTTGAATTCTATAATGGAGCAGGTGTACAACATCTTGCCTTATTAACGAGTGATATTGTTAAAACAGTTGAAGCGCTTCGTGCAAATGGTGTGGAGTTTTTAGATACACCAGATACGTATTACGATGAGTTAACTGCGCGAGTTGGAAAAATCGATGAGGAAATTGATAAGTTAAAAGAATTAAAGATTTTAGTAGACCGTGATGATGAGGGCTATTTACTGCAAATCTTTACGAAACCAATTGTAGACCGTCCAACTTTATTTATTGAAATCATTCAACGTAAAGGTTCTCGTGGATTTGGTGAAGGGAACTTTAAAGCATTATTCGAATCAATTGAAAGAGAACAAGAGCGTCGCGGAAATTTATAAGATTTGTATCCACCAGCAAGAATTCTTTTGCTGGTGGAAATTTCATTTTCATAGGGAGGAATTATGATGAAATTTGTTACATTTCGTCTCCCTTCGAAAGAAATGCGAGCTGGGTGGCTTGAAGGTGACAAAGTAATCGATATGAATCTTGCTAGTGACGGAAAAGTCCCTTCCTCTATGCTCGCCTTTTTAGAGAAAGCGGATGAGTATGTAGAGCTGCTGCGTAATAGTAAGAATCCAAACAAGGGTATATATTCCTTAGAAGAAGTACAATTGACAGCTGTTATTCCTAATCCGGGTAGCATTCGAGATTTTTATGCATTTGAACAGCATGTAAAAACAGCTCGCGGACGAAGAGGACTAGATGTTGTACCTGAATGGTATGATGTCCCGGTTTTTTATTTTACTAACCATCGTGCTGTTATTGGTCCAGATGATTTTGTAATTGGTCCGAAGAAGTCTAAAAAGCTTGATTATGAATTAGAGATTGCTTGTGTAATCGGAAAAGAAGGAAGAAATATTTCTCGTGAGCAAGCAGAGGAATATATTTTTGGTTATTGTATTATGAACGACTGGAGTGCAAGGGACTTACAAGCAACAGAAATGAAGGTAGGGCTTGGACCAGCAAAAGGAAAAGACTTTGCAACTTCATTAGGAGCGTATCTCGTTACGAAAGAGGAATTAGACATTTATCGTAATGGTAATCGATATGATTTAGAGATGACTGCTCACGTGAATGGGAAACTATTATCAAAGGGAAATTTCCAAGATATTTACTATACGTTTGCTGAAATGATTGAACGTGCTTCACAAGACGTGACCTTATATCCGGGAGATGTGATCGGTTCTGGAACAGTAGGAACAGGATGTATTTTAGAACTTGGTACAGAAGAGTGGCTACAAGATGGAGATGTTGTAGAGCTGTCGATTACTGGTTTAGGTACGTTACGTAATACGGTCAAAAAAGACATGAAAGCAGGTGATGGGCATGTTTTATCGTCACATGGGGGAGCTACCTCATAAACGACATGTACAATTTCGTAAAAAAGATGGAGCGCTTTATCGTGAACAGGTAATGGGAACGAAAGGTTTTTCTGGTACGCAGTCTATTTTGTACCATCATTATATGCCAACGGAAGTAGGTCATGCGGCAGTATCTCATTCTTGTCAGTTGCAGTATGAAGAAGATGTAGCTCTTGCACATCGTCATTTTCGCACGAAAGAAAATAAAAAAACGGGCGATGCAGTAAGCGGAAGAAATTTTATGCTTGGGAATGAGGATTTATTAATTGGAGTAGTGACTCCGACAGAAAAAATGGACTATTTCTATCGTAATGGCGATGGCGATGAAATGTTATTTGTTCATTATGGAACAGGAAAAATCGAAACAATGTTCGGAACGATTCACTATAGAAAAGGTGATTATGTAACGATCCCAATTGGAACGATTTATCGTGTTATTCCAGATGAAGGAGAGACTAAGTTTCTTGTTGTAGAGGCGAATAGCCAAATTACAACACCACGTCGCTATCGCAATGAATATGGGCAATTGTTAGAACATAGCCCGTTTTGTGAGAGAGATATTCGTGGCCCGGAAAAATTAGAGACATATGATGAGAAAGGTGAGTTTGTCGTAATGACAAAGTCGAGAGGATATATGCATAAGTATGTTTTAGGGCATCATCCGCTAGATGTTGTTGGGTGGGATGGTTATTTATATCCGTGGGTCTTTAATGTGGAGGATTTTGAACCAATTACAGGCCGTATTCATCAGCCACCACCAGTACATCAAACATTCGAAGGGCATAATTTCGTCATTTGCTCTTTCGTACCGCGTTTATACGATTATCATCCAGAATCTATCCCGGCACCGTATTATCATAGTAACGTGAATAGTGATGAAGTACTGTACTATGTAGAAGGAAACTTTATGAGCCGAAAAGGTGTGGAAGAAGGGTCTATTACACTTCACCCGAGCGGAATTCCTCATGGGCCGCATCCTGGGAAAACAGAGGCAAGTATCGGAAAAAAAGAGACGCTTGAATTAGCCGTTATGATAGATACATTCCGTCCGCTTCGTATTGTAAAACAAGCACATGAAACGGAAGATGAAAAGTATATGTATAGCTGGATTGAAGATGGTTCATATACTGTGAAATAAGCAAAAAGAGGCGTGCTCAATAAAGGAGCACGCCTCTTTAATATGTATAATGACACCAAAATAAGGTGATAGAAAGATTCTCAGAAAGAATAATAAGGATATTGTATATTCCGAAAGATTTCTACTTATTTCGACAAAAGTATTGACGAGAAAAAGTGTTATGAGTAAAATAAAAAAGCGAATTAAAAATTTTCAGAAAATTTAAAACTTGGAGGAGTGGACGATGAAGCAAATTTTTCAAAAGAAGCCTATTGCAAAGTTAATGCAAGAAAGTAAGCAAAAAACGTTAGCGAGAACATTGGGCGCACTGGATTTAACTATGCTTGGAATCGGAGCGATTGTTGGAACTGGTATTTTCGTTCTTACAGGCGTAGTGGCAGCAAAACATTCTGGACCAGCTATTATATTATCATTTGCGATAGCCGCATTAGCCTGTGCCTTTGCTGCATTTTGTTATGCTGAATTTGCTTCTTCAGTTCCTGTCTCGGGTAGCGTATATACATATACGTACGCGACGATGGGAGAAGTATTCGCGTTTTTAATTGGTTGGGATTTAATGCTTGAATATTTACTTGCTACATCTGCTGTAGCAAATGGATGGTCCGCTTATTTTCAGTCTTTACTAAAGGGATTTGGGATTCATATTCCGACCATTCTTTCTTCGGCCCCAGGCACAGGAAAAGGTGGAATAATTGATTTGCCTGCAGTCTTGATTATTTTAGTGATGACAGCTCTTTTATCTAGGGGTGTTCGAGAGAGTGCACGTGTAAATAATATTATGGTATTTATTAAAATAGCAGTTGTTCTTATTTTTATCTTTGCTGGTTTTAATTATGTGAAGCCTGAAAACTGGACGCCTTTTATGCCATTTGGTTTAGATGGTGTAATGGCTGGGGCTGCTACAGTATTCTTCGCATTTATAGGATTCGATGCAGTTTCAACAGCTGCGGAAGAAGTGAAACGTCCACAACGTGATTTACCAATCGGCATTATTGCATCGTTATTAATATGTACAGTTCTTTATATCGTTGTTTCACTTATTCTGACAGGAATTGTTCCATACGGACAGCTGAATATATCAGATCCAGTTGCTTTTGCACTTCAATTTATTGGACAAGATGGTTTAGCGGGGGTAATTTCAGTAGGGGCAATCACAGGGATTACAACTGTAATGCTAGTGATGATGTATGGGCAAGTTCGTGTTTCATATGCGATGAGCCGTGATGGGTTATTGCCGAAGCGTCTGGCTAAGGTTCACCCGAAATTTAAAACACCGTTTTTAAATACATGGACAACGGGTATTATTGCAGCATTGATTTCAGGATTAATAGATTTAAATGTATTGGCACACCTTGTAAACATGGGGACATTGTCAGCCTTTGCACTCGTAGCTGTTGCGGTTATTGTGATGAGAAAGACTCATCCGGATTTACCAAGAGCATTTAAGGCGCCACTCGTACCATTTTTACCAGCGTTAACAGTAATTTTCTGTTTATACTTAATGCTTCAATTATCAGGGACAGCGTGGATTAGTTTTGGAGTATGGATGGTTATCGGTATAGCGGTTTACTTCTTATATAGTCGAAAACATAGTGTTTTAAATAATAGTAAAAAAGAAGATGATGTAGCGAATTTATAAGTGGAAAAATCCATTCTAATTCTGTTAGAATGGATTTTTTTATTTGAAAATTTACATTTTTCTGAATCTATTATAAGATAATTGTTGGTCAACTAAAGGGGTGAAAATATGAAAAATACATGGCGTGAGCTAAGGGAAATGGATCGTAACGTATGGATTCGATTTATCGGTGAGACATTGAATGGAATTGCGATGATGATGTTAATGCCTTTTTTCGCATTATATTTAAAAGATAAGGTAGATTCTTTATTACAGGTTGGAGTTATTATGGCGCTTTCTCCAATTGCTGCAAGCTTTGGATCGCTTATAGGTGGAAGAATTGCTGATATATATGGAAGAAAGCCGATTATGATATTTTCAATGGCAAGTAATGCATTATTAATGCTCGGTTTTTTATTTATAGAAGGGTTTATTTCATATGCAATTTTATCTGTTTTTTTAGGATTAAGTAATTCTTTATTTCATCCAGCTGCATCAGCGATGGTTGCAGATGTGACCGCGCCAGAAAAAAGAACCGAAGCATATGGTTTATTGCGAATGGGACACAATATAGGTGCTGCAATCGGTCCAATAATGGGTGCATCAGTAGTGGTGTTGTCAAAGAATCTTGTGTTTATTATTGCTTCTTCTACGATGCTATTTTATGCATTACTTGTACTAATTCTTATCCAGGAGACAATGCCAAAAGCAGCAGATAAAAAAGAAGAGAATGCAGAGAAGGAATTAGGTGCAGTTTGGAAAGTTTTAATGAGAGATAAGGCGTTAATGATTTATTTGTTAGCAGGTATCATTATTTCTATGGGATTTTCTCAAACAGAAGGCATGTTACCACTTCACTTTGATAATGAAATGAAGGATATTTTTGGAGTTAACAATCCATACCCGTATTTAATGGCGCTAAATGGACTATTAGTTGTGTTGTTCCAGTTTCAAATTTCAAAATGGGCGACAGATAAACCTGTCGGAAAGACGATGTTATACGGGGCGTGTTTGTTTGGAATTGGTTTGTTTTTTATAGGGTGGTTACCGAAGTGGTTTGGAGAATTTAATACAAATGCTACAATTATTTTAGTGACGTTAATGTTCGTGTATGCCATATATACGTTAGGCGAGATGATTATGTCGCCTGTACAGATGACGTTTGTAGCGAATTTGGCCCCTGAGCATTTGAGAGGAACTTATATGGGAGCAGCGAGTTTGCAGTGGATTACGGGAAGTGCATTTGGTCCACTTCTTGGAGGTTTTTTATTAGATAGATTACTCGGACATTTCTTATTTACAATTTTAGGCGTAGGATGTTTAGTTGCAGGTATTGTATACGTTTCTTTAGATCGCCTCGTGGAACAAAGGCAAAAGGACACACTAACCAAACAATCTTCTTAATAAAATAGGTGACATACACAAAAAGGGGATTTCTACATATTTTAGGTACATAACTAGATTAGGTTGCCATTTCATTTTGTGTAGTTGTGAAGAAAATGAAATAGAAAAGTGTAGAAATCCAATAAGTGGTGTCATTTAATTATTTGTGGAAGTTACATTTTATTTCAAATAGGAACTACCTATTTTTATAAAAAGTGCTAAAATAGAAAAATGAAAACAATTGGTTAGGGTGATTTAATTGACGAAAATTAAATTAGGTTTATTATATGGTGGAAAATCAGCTGAGCATCAAGTTTCGTTACAGACGGCTCTTGCTGCTATTAAAGCGTTAAATCAAGATAAATTCGAGATTCATCCGATTTATATTACAGAGCAAGGTCAATGGGTACGCGGTGAGCGTATTGAAGGTGAAGTAACGGATGTTGAAGCTTTAAAAATGAGCGGTGCAGAAAATTCGATTTCTCCGTTATCATTAAGCACGGAAATTATTCCATCTGCAACTTCTGAGGAAGATGCTATCGACGTTATTTTTCCATTACTACATGGACCAAATGGTGAAGATGGAACGGTTCAAGGGTTATTAGAATTAATGAACATTCCTTATGTAGGAAATGGTGTTCTAGCATCGTCTGCCGGTATGGATAAAGTTGTTATGAAAAATATCTTTGCAGAAGCTGGTTTGAAACAAGCGAAATATGCATCTTTCATTCGTAGTGCATGGGAAAAAAATCGCGAAGAAGCTTATGACAAAGTAGAAGAGAAGTTAGGGTATCCTTGCTTCGTAAAACCAGCAAACCTTGGTTCAAGTGTTGGTATTAATAAATGTAAAAATCGTGAAGAACTTGAGAGTGCATTTGAAGAGGCATTCCAATTCGACCGCAAAATTATTGTAGAAGAAAATATCGTAGGTCGTGAAGTAGAAGTTGGTGTACTAGGTAACGACGAACCGAAATGTTCAGTTGTAGGTGAAATCGTACCGAAAAAGGACTTTTATGATTATAAGTCGAAGTACATCGATGGTGATACAGCGTTAATTATTCCAGCTGAAATGACAGAAGAAGAGTCTAATGTAATTAAGCGAGATGCAATTGTTGCATTCCAATCTTTAGATGGTGCAGGCTTAACACGAGCTGATTTCTTCTTAACGAAAGACGGAGAAGTATATATTAACGAAGTAAACACAATGCCAGGATTTACGCCGTTTAGTATGTTCCCTCTATTATGGCAACATACTGGATTACCATATCCAGAATTAATTGAAGAGCTAATTCGTTTGGCGATTGAACGTCACGAAGAAAAACAAAAAATTAAATATACAATATAACAAAAAAGGAGGAGGCACTATTCGAAGGAATAGTGCTTCCTCTATGTAAGGAGTGTTTTCATGATTAATCGAACGTTAAAACAAGTAGAACAGATGATAAATGGTACGGGATTAGCAGAGCAGTATGAGGGAATTACTATACAGGGAGTGTCTATTGATACGAGAAAAATCGAAAAAGGAAATTTATATGTTCCGATTCAAGGTGAACGTTTCGATGGACATGCTTTTGTAGATAAAGCTGTTGAAAATGGAGCTGTTGCTACATTATGGATGAAAGATGTAGCAAATCCGCCTGAGAATCTTCCAGTTATTTTTGTAGAAGACACACTATTGGCATTACAAATGTTAGCGAAAAACTATCGCGATCAATTGGATGTTAAAGTTATTGGTGTGACAGGTAGTAACGGTAAAACATCTACGAAAGATATTGTAACAAGCCTTCTTGCGACTAAATTCAAAGTTCAAAAAACAGAAGGTAATTTCAATAACCATATCGGTTTACCTCTTACTATTTTAAACCTAGAAGAAAATACGGAAGTTGCTGTATTAGAAATGGGTATGTCAAGCCGAGGAGAAATTGAATTCTTATCTAAGTTAGCTCGTCCTAATGCAGCTATCATTACGAACATTGGTGAGGCGCATTTAATGGATTTAGGCTCTCGTGAGGCAATTGCAGAAGCGAAATTAGAAATTGTGGCAGGATTACAAGAAGGCGGAGTGTTCGTATATAACGGAGATGAGCCATTATTAACAAATCGTGTTCCTGAAATGAATTTAGCGACGGAAACAGTAACATTTGGTGATGCGAGAGCAAACGATTACTATCCAACGACTGTAACATTACAGGCAACTGGCACACATTTTAAAATGAATAGAGAAGAAAACATTTCATTCTATATACCAGTGTTAGGGAAACATAATGTGTATAATACACTTGCTTCCATGGCGATTGCGAAACATTTTGGTGTGACATGGGAAGAAATGAAACAAGGTTTAGTAACACTTCAAATGACAGGTATGCGCATGGAAATTGTAAAAAAGGATAGTGGGTTAACAATTATCAATGATGCTTACAATGCAAGTCCGACAGCTATGGAAGCAGCATTCCATTTAATGAATGGTTTAGATGGTTTTTTTCAAAAAATCGTCGTGCTTGGTGATATGTTAGAGCTTGGAGACCAAGAGGTTCAATTTCATTATGAAGTAGGTAAATTAATTGACCCAGCAAAAATCTCATATGTATTCACATATGGTAGATTAGGGGCTCAAATTGCTGAGGGAGCGGAAATTAATTTCCCTGGTGAACGTGTAAAGGCCTATCATAATAAAGAAGAGCTTGTAAAAGATTTACAGGCGGTAGTTGGTAATAACGATGTTGTATTAGTTAAAGCATCTCGTGGTATGAAATTAGAAGAAGTTATTACGATGTTGAAATAATTGGTGAATATAAATAGGGATGATAGTCACGAAAATAGAAGAAACTTATAATAAGCGCTTACAGAGGATGTTAAAAAATAAAAGTGAAGAAAAAAAGTCCTGAATATGAAAATAAGGTAACAGTTGGGTTTGCTTTTTGCACATACAAAACTTATAATTGATAAAGTGTAATAACGTTTAGAAGTATTTTCGTGTAGAAATACGCCCGTTTATATACGTGAGCATTCAGGAAAAGGGCTTTTCCGCCAATTCGGAAAATGCCTTTTTTTAAATGATAAGTATAGGATAGAAAAGGAGAAGTAACATTGACAACATTTCGAGAATTAGGATTAAGTGAATCTTTATTGCAATCTGTTGAAAGTATGGGCTTTGAAGAGGCTACGCCGATTCAAGCTGAAACAATCCCACATGCATTGCAAGGTAAAGATATTATTGGGCAAGCGCAGACAGGTACAGGGAAAACAGCAGCATTTGGATTACCGCTATTAGATAAAGTAGATACTCGTAAAGAAGCAGTTCAAGGTATTGTTATCGCGCCAACGCGTGAATTAGCAATTCAAGTTGGAGAAGAGCTATACAAAATTGGTAAACATAAACGCGTTCGTATTTTACCAATTTATGGTGGTCAAGATATTAACCGCCAAATTCGTGCTCTAAAAAAACACCCACACATTATTGTTGGTACGCCGGGTCGTATTTTAGATCATATTAACCGTAAAACACTTCGCCTACAAAACGTTGAGACTGTTGTTCTTGATGAAGCGGATGAAATGTTAAACATGGGCTTCATTGAAGATATTGAAGCAATTTTAACAGATGTGCCAGAAACACATCAAACATTATTATTCTCAGCGACAATGCCAGATCCAATCCGTCGTATTGCTGAGCGTTTCATGACTGAGCCTCAACACATTAAAGTAAAAGCAAAAGAAGTAACAATGCCAAACATTCAGCAGTTCTATTTAGAAGTGCAAGAAAAGAAAAAGTTTGACGTATTAACGCGCTTACTAGATATTCAATCTCCAGAGCTTGCGATCGTATTCGGTCGTACAAAGCGTCGTGTTGATGAATTATCAGAAGCATTAAACTTACGTGGTTATGCAGCAGAAGGTATTCATGGTGACTTAACACAAGCGAAACGTATGTCTGTATTACGTAAATTTAAAGAAGGTGCTATTGAAGTTCTTGTTGCAACAGATGTTGCTGCGCGTGGTCTTGATATTTCAGGCGTAACACACGTATACAACTTCGATATCCCACAAGATCCAGAATCATACGTTCACCGTATCGGTCGTACTGGCCGTGCAGGTAAAAAAGGTATTGCAATGTTATTTGTAACACCACGTGAATCAGGACAATTAAAAAATATCGAGCGTACAACAAAACGTAAGGTTGACCGTATGGAAGCACCGACACTTGACGAGGCACTAGAAGGTCAACAACGTTTAATCGCTGAAAAACTTCAAAGCACAATTGAAAATGATAACTTATCATACTACAAGCGTATTGCAGAAGAAATGTTAGAAGAGAACGACTCTGTAACAGTAGTAGCTGCTGCTTTAAAAATGATGACAAAAGAGCCAGATACAACACCAATCGCTTTAACATCAGAACCACCAGTTGTTTCAAGAGGTGGCGGTTCTAAAAAACGCGGTGGTAACGGAGGCGGATACCGTGATGGTAACCGTAATCGTAGTCGTGATGGACGCAGTGGCGATGGTCGTAACCGTGACCGTAACCGTGACGGACGCAGTGGCGATGGTCGTAACCGTGATCGCAATCGTGATGGTGGCCGTGATGGTAACCGTGGTCGTAGAGGTGAAGGTCAAGGTCGCCCTGGATCTTCTTCAAATGGACGCGGCGAAAGAAAACATCATAGCCGTCCACAAGCTTAATAAAAAAAGAGAATGCCCTTTGTTGGCATTCTCTTTTTTTATTTCTAAAATTGTACATACTACATAATAACTCATGTAGAAAAGAGGTACGATATGCTTGTAAGGCTTGGGTATGTTGCGATGAGTGTGCATTTGAAGAACGCATCTCCATCTCAAACGATGACATATGCACAGTTTCAACGGATTGATGATCGAGAGGCTGCGATTCGTAAACTTGAAAGAATCGCTAATTCGAATTTGGAAAATTGCTTGCGGTTATTAAAGCATAATAAGGGGCATGATATATCTTTCTTTCGACTTAGTTCTAAGCTTATTCCTTTAGCGAATCATGAGGAGTTGTTAGAGTGGAACTATATTCGTCCATTAAAAGAAAGTTTAAAAGTGCTAGGTGAATACGCAATTCGTATGAATATGCGTATTGATTTCCATCCGGATCACTTTGTTGTACTAAATTCACCGGAGGAAAGTATTTTTAAACAGTCAGTAAAAACTTTGCAGATGCACAAAAAAATGTTAAAAGGTATGGGGATTGAACATAAGCAACGATGTGTATTACATGTTGGAGGAGGTTATAAAGATAAAGAGCTCGCATTAGAACGCTTTATAGAAAATTGGTCTAACGTTCCAAGGGGTATTCAAGAAATGATCATGTTAGAAAATGATGATACAACCTTCACGCTAGCGGAAACATTGTATTTAGGAGAAAAATTAGACATTCCGGTCGTGTTTGATTTGCATCATCATACGATGAACAATGAACGAGAAGATTGGCATGAAGATTGGGCGCGTGTTGTTCATACGTGGGAAACATCTTTGTTACCAGTTAAAATGCATATCTCCAGTCCTAGAGATGAGAAAGACCCGAGGGCACACGCTGATTTTATTGATGTTGATGCATTCTTATCTTTTTTAAGAAGGATTAAGGGAAGTGTTGGGCAAATTGATTGTATGATTGAGGCGAAGCAGAAGGATGAGTCTTTATTTCAACTCATGAGAGACTTAAGTAAACAAATAGATGTGGAAATTATCGATGGTGCGAGCTTTTACATTAAATAAGCTCAGCACCATCGAATTTTTTTGTTAAAAAAGGAGTTAAAATACCACCGGTTATTAATCCTGCTAAATGGCTTATAGGATTGGCGAAAGGATTAAAGAAAGTAAATAATAGTAATATAAGTATCATGATTGAGAAAATAGCAATTTCTTTTGAATGTGAAGGGCGGTATCGATTGTACAATAAAAATAGTTGGGCGCCTAGTAACCCGAAAATCCCACCAGATGCTCCCGTATGAATGTATTCAGGAGGCATAATAATATAAGAAGCGATATTTCCGGAAATACCGGGAAGAAAAAATAGAATGATAAAAGAAATGTGTCCGAGTTGTTTTTCGATAGAAGAGCCAAGAATAAATAAGCAAATACTATTAGAAAGAAAATGTTGTAAGTCCACGTGTACGAGCAGAGAAGTTATGACACGCCACCATTCTCCTTTAGTAATATATTCATTGTTAGCTGCCATTGGAAAGAGAAAGAAGTCGCCTAACATCATCATGAATAGTTGAATAAGAAGTAAAGAGAGGATGATTGGATTTAAGGAAATGCGAGTGGGTCGTATTAGCATGCTGGTAGTATCACTCCTTTTGCATCAGAATGATTCTCTGTTATTCTTACAATATGAAAGAAGAAAGCTAAATAGAAGAAGGGGATTTCGAAATGATTGTAGGGATTGGAATAGATATTATTGAATTGAATCGAATTGAAAAAATGCTAGATGGAAAGCTTAAATTTATGGAACGTATTTTAACTGAAAGTGAACGTAATGTTGCTATGGAACTGAAAGGGAGTCGCCTTATAGAGTTTGTAGCGGGAAGATTTGCAGCGAAAGAGGCGTATTCAAAAGCGGTAGGCACTGGTATCGGGAAAGAAGTGAGTTTTTTAGATATTGAAGTGAAAAATGATGATAGAGGTAAGCCGCTTCTTATTGCAAATACAGAGCATATTGTTCATTTATCAATTAGTCATAGTAAGGAATTTGCTGTTGCGCAAGTTGTTTTAGAAAGCTCGTCACGCTAGTCTGCATATTTCATATCCTTGTCTCATATATTTGAGGTAGCGATAAGGAAGGTACACCTTCCATTCATTTATAGGGGCAAAGGGGCTGAAGTGATGAAAAGGCGTCTGTTTTTAGTTCTTGTCGGTTTATTGACCGTTTTTGTGTTGGCGGGCTGTATGGAAAAGAAACAAGATGATGTCGTGAGAGATTTAGAAGCGAAAGTGAAAGGGATGAAAAGTTATCAAGCTGAAGCGAAATTAACTATTAAAACAGGGAATGAGCCTCAGGAGTATAACGTGGAAATTTGGCATAAAGAACCTTCTTTTTATCGTGTGAATTTACAGAATGCAAAAAAAGATCAGAGCCAAATTATTTTAAGAAATGAAGAAGGGGTATTTGTATTAACGCCAGCGCTTAATAAGAGTTTCCGTTTTCAAAGTGATTGGCCGCAAAATAGTAGCCAGGCCTATTTATATGAATCACTTGTAAGAGATATTTTGCAGGATAAGAAAAACCTTACTTTCGAGAAAACAGATAAATATTATATTTTCAAAACAAAAACAAACTATCAACATCAAAATATGTTACCGAAACAAGAGATTGCATTGAAGAAAAGCGATTTAACACCAGTTTCGGTGAAATTAATGGATAATGATCAAAATGTTCTTGTGAAAGTAGATTTCTCTAAAGTGAAATTCGATGCGAAATTTGATAAAGGTGCATTTGATACGAAACAAAATATGTCTAGAGCGCAAGTAGATGTTCAAACAACAGCGAAAGAAGACAAACCATTTGCTATTTTGTATCCGCGTGATACGCCGCAAGGCATGACTCTGAAAGACGAAAAAGAGTTGAAGACAGACAGTGGCAAGCGTGCGATACTCACATACACTGGAAATAAGAAATCCTTTACCTTAATACAAGAAAAGGCAAAAGTTGCAGAGGCTTCGTCAGCGGTAAGTGTAAGTGGAGAGCCGGTTGATCTTGGGTTTACGATTGGTGCATTGACGAAAGAATCTGTAACGTGGTCACATAACGGAGTAGAATATATGCTCGTGTCTAAAGGTTTAGAGCCGAATGAGTTGTTAATGGTAGCTCGTTCAGTTACAGCGAAGCAGGTGAAGTAAACTTCTTAGACGTGGTGATATATGTGCACCACGTCTTTTCTTAGTTTGAAGGTGGATTTCATAAAAGAAGCATATAAAAGAATAAGCTTCGCATATCGTGTATAAGGAAGTGTATTTATGGAAGAAGCGTCATTTTACCGTGATACTTGGGTGGAAGTGGATTTAGATGCGATTTATAACAATATTACGCATATTAAAGAGTTCATTCCGAGTAATGTTGAGATTTTTGCTGTAGTTAAAGCGAATGCATATGGGCACGATTATGTACCGGTGGCTAAAACGGCATTAGAAGCAGGTGCAACAAGATTAGCAGTTGCTTTTTTAGATGAAGCCTTAGTTCTTAGAAGGGCTGGTATTACCGTACCAATTTTAGTGCTAGGTCCTTCCCCGCCTCGAGATATAAATGTAGCTGCTGAAAATGATGTAGCATTAACTGTTTTTCAAAAAGAATGGGTGGAAGAAGCCATCAAACTATGGGATGGTTCATCTATAATGAAATTCCATATTAATTTTGATAGTGGTATGGGGAGAATTGGAATACGCGAACGCAAAGAATTAAAAGAATTCTTAAAGAGTTTAGAAGGTGCACCATTTTTAGAGTTAGAAGGGGTATATACGCATTTTGCAACAGCAGATGAGGTTGAGACTTCGTATTTTGATAAGCAATATAACACGTTCTTGCAGCAGTTAAGTTGGTTGAAGGAATTCGGAGTGGATCCTAAATTTGTCCATACAGCTAATAGTGCTGCAACTTTACGTTTTCAAGGAATTACATTTAATGCAGTACGAATTGGTATTGCGATGTATGGATTATCCCCATCTGTAGAAATACGTCCTTTTTTACCATTTAAATTAGAACCGGCGTTATCATTGCATACGAAAGTTGCTCATATTAAACAGGTGATTAAAGGGGATGGAATTAGTTATAACGTCACTTACCGAACAAAAACTGAAGAATGGATTGCAACTGTTGCGATTGGATATGCAGATGGCTGGCTTAGAAGATTACAAGGATTTGAAGTGCTTGTGGATGGTAAAAGAGTACCGATTGTAGGGAGAGTAACAATGGATCAATTCATGATTCATCTTCCTTGTGAAGTCCCGCTTGGTACGAAAGTTACACTCATTGGACGACAAGGTGATGAATATATTAGCGCTACAGAGGTTGCTGAATATTCCGGGACTATTAATTATGAAATTATTGCAACGATTAGTTTCCGTGTGCCGAGAATATTTATACGACATGGTAAAGTTGTAGAAATCATCAATTATTTGAATAATATATAGAAGATCATCTAATTTGCTTCTTGTCATTTAAGTGAGCTTTTTATTGATGGAAAATATGCTCTTTTTGATGAGAAGCTTTTACTTATAATCACTTTTAATATAAGTTTTGCATAGGAATTCTTTTGTTCCTTGTTTAAAATAAGATGAAAAATAATAGAAGATGAATGTTTTTCCTGTGAATTGGAAAACATAAGCAAGGAATAAGGAAGTCTTTGCAACAGGCTCCATACAATGGTATTATTACAATAGGTGTCATATATATATTTGGGTGTGTAGTTGACGGTGGAGGTGTATTTTTGTGTCCGAATCAAGTGTAACTACTGAAATCGTGGTTCGGTTGCCAAAGCAAATGGTAACGGAATTGGACGGAATTGGAAAACAAGAGAATAAGAATCGCCATGAACTAATTTGCCAGGCAACACAACTGTTATTGCGTCAACATAAGACGAAGAAACGCTACCAACATGAATCAATGCGACGTGGGTACATTGAAATGGGAAAAATTAATCTTGGTATTGCATCTGAAGCTTTCTTAGCAGAGTATGAAGCAGCTCATACGGTAGAACGCTTAGTTAGCGGGGGGTAATATTTTGATTGTAAAACGCGGCGACGTGTATTTTGCAGACCTTTCCCCAGTTGTTGGTTCTGAGCAAGGAGGCGTTCGTCCGGTTCTTGTCATTCAAAATGACATCGGAAATCGTTTTAGTCCAACGGTGATTGTAGCGGCTATTACTGCACAGATTCAAAAAGCGAAATTACCCACTCATGTGGAAATTGATGCGAAAAAGTATGGATTTGAGAGAGATTCTGTTATTTTACTTGAGCAGATTCGAACAATCGATAAGCAACGCTTAACGGACAAAATCACTCATTTGGATGAAGTGATGATGATTCGTGTAGATGAAGCGTTACAAATTAGTTTAGGACTAATAGATTTTTAAATCGGCAGTTTAAGTTGCTCTCTTTGAAGGGCAACTTTTTTTTATTATAGAGGAGGTTACGGTTGTATATGGAAATGGTAGATAATCGACAAGCGTTAATGAAAATGTTAGTGAAAGAATTAGGCTTTACCGAAAAGCAAGTTCGTCATGTTATTCAATTAACAGAAGAAGGTAACACAGTTCCATTTATTGCTCGTTACCGAAAAGAATGGACAGGCTCTTTAGATGAGGTGCAAATTCGTGCAATCTTAGAGAGATGGCAATATATGATGCAGCTTGAAGATAGGAAAGAAGAGGTTCTTCGTCTTATTGGTGAAAAGGGTAAGCTAACCGAAGAGTTGCGCCGTCATATTGTTGCCGCAACGAAACTACAGGAAGTAGAAGATTTATATCGTCCTTATAAAGAGAAAAGAAGAACGAAAGCGACGATTGCAAAAGAAAAAGGATTAGAACCGCTAGCTGAATGGTTATTGTTATATAAAAAAGAAGATCCGGCTAAAAAGGCTATGGAATTTGTTAATGCAGAAAAAGAAGTGGAATCTGCAGAAGAGGCGTTGCAAGGTGCGCAAGACATTATTGCAGAAATCGTTTCAGATGAAGCTGCGTATCGTAGTTGGATTCGGAATGTTACTTTTAGAAAAGGTGTTATGTCTTCGGTTGTAAAAGACGAAGAAAAAGATGAAAAGAATATATATGAAATGTATTACAGTTATGAAGAACCGTTGCAGAAAGTAGTACCGCATCGTGTATTAGCGATGAATCGTGGTGAGAAAGAAGATATATTGAGAGTTTCTGTTGTTCCACCAGTAGATGAGATAATAACTTTCTTATATAAGAAAGTAATCCGTGATAACGATTCAAAAAGTGCGCATTATGTACAATTAGCGATTGAGGATGGTTATAAACGATTAATTCAATCTTCGATCGAAAGAGAAATTCGAAAAGAATTAACAGAAACAGCTGAAGAACAAGCGATACATATTTTCTCTGAGAACTTACGTAATTTATTATTACAACCTCCAATGAAAGGGAAGGTTGTGCTAGCCGTAGACCCTGCATATAGAACTGGTTGTAAATTAGCTGTAGTAGATGATACGGGGAAAGTTCTATATATCGATGTTATTTATCCGCATCCACCTGTTCGTAAATATGATGATGCAAAAACGAAAGTACTTTCTATTATAGATAAATATCAAGTTGAAATGATTGCAATTGGGAACGGCACAGCTTCTAGAGAAACGGAAGAGTTTATAGTAGATGTATTACAAAGTGTGAAACAGGATGTTTTTTATATTATTGTAAATGAAGCAGGGGCAAGTGTGTATTCGGCTTCCGATTTAGCTCGTGAGGAATTCCCTGATTTCCAAGTTGAAGAAAGAAGCGCGGTTTCAATTGGAAGACGCCTGCAAGATCCACTTGCTGAGCTCGTGAAAATTGACCCTAAATCGGTAGGGGTGGGGCAATATCAACATGATGTAACTCAAAAGAGATTAAATGAATCGTTAACATTTGTGGTAGAGACAGCAGTTAACCAAGTTGGTGTGAATGTAAATACAGCTTCAGTTGCGTTGTTACAATATGTTTCGGGGTTATCAAAAACAGTTGCGAAAAATATTGTAGCTAAGCGTGAGGAAGATGGGAAATTTACGAAGCGTACTGAATTAAAGAAAATCCCTCGTTTAGGCGCGAAAACATATGAACAGTGTATTGGTTTTTTACGTATATTAGAAGGCGCGAATCCGTTAGATCGTACAGGGATTCATCCAGAACAATATAAAAATGTCGAATTGCTACTAAAGAGTCTAGGGTTATCGAAGAACGATGTAGGGAAACCGAACTTGCAGGAGAGTTTAGAGGGAGTGGATGTTTCTAAATTATCTCAAGAGACGGAGATCGGTGAGCCGACATTGGTTGATATTATTGATGCCTTAATTAGTCCAGAGCGAGACATGAGGGATGAATTGCCAAAACCACTTCTGAAAAAAGGGATTTTGAAATTAGAAGATTTACAGCGTGGTATGGAACTGGAAGGGACGGTTCGTAACGTTGTTGATTTTGGTGCTTTTGTTGACATTGGTGTAAAACAAGATGGTTTAGTGCATATTTCTAAATTAAGCAAACAGTTTGTAAAGCATCCATTAGATGTTGTATCTGTAGGGCAAATCGTAAAAGTATGGGTAGATGATATTGATACAAAAAAAAGTCGTGTTGCATTATCTATGTTACCGATTGAATAGTAAGAAAAGAGAGCAGATAAAACTGCTCTTTTTTTATGGAGTAGAAAGTGTAATGGATTATGAGCTTTGATGTATTTTGCTATAATAAAACCAGCATTCATTTAGCAATTTAATTTGATACCGGTTTTTTTCAAAATATGCACGTTGCATTTGTTTTTTTAGCCATGTAGGCATAGGAATCCCTCCTTGTATAATCCTACTCTCAAAAATTTACCTTTGTAGTTAAGGTACTATTGACGAGAGGTTAATGAGTGGATTTCTATTAATGTCGTATTTTTAGAAACCACGCTTCTTGAATGAGGATGGGTATATGTACTATTTAATATATGTATAGGAAGGGAGAAAAGTGTAAAAATATTTTTTTGTTTAGGAGGAATGAGAATGCATGAGAAAGAAATTCAGCAGCTAGTGGAAGAAGTATCCCTACGATACTTCGGGATGCCATTCTTACATAAAGCGATGTTTAATAATAGATTACGTACAACTGGTGGACGTTATCTATTGAAGAGTCACAATATCGAACTGAATTATCGATATTATGAAATGTATGGTAAAGAAGAATTAGTCGGGATTATTAAACATGAACTTTGTCATTATCACTTGCATATTACAGGGAGAGGATATAAGCATCGGGATAGGGATTTTCGTGAACTATTAAAAAAGGTAGGTGCACCACGTTTTTGTAAGCGAATGATTAATGAAGAGAAGGAAAAGAAGGTTTATATGTATGAATGTATGGAGTGTTCGCTTCAATATGTAAGAAGACGTCAAATAAATACAAAAAGATATGTCTGTGGAAAGTGTAAGGGAAAACTAAAACCGGTAGCGAAAACATCTTGACAGTGAAAACGCAATCCAGTATATTATAAACATGTCACGTTTGTGCAAGATATTGTTAAAAAACATCTTGACTTACGATGAGAAGTTTTATAAGATACAAATTGTCTTCATTATTCCGCAGTAGCTCAGTGGTAGAGCTATCGGCTGTTAACCGATCGGTCGTAGGTTCGAGTCCTACCTGCGGAGCCATACAGAGAAGTACCCAAGTGGCTCAAGGGGCTCCCCTGCTAAGGGAGTAGATCGCTAACGCGGTGCGAGGGTTCGAATCCCTTCTTCTCTGCCATACATATTGGCCCGTTGGTCAAGTGGTTAAGACACCGCCCTTTCACGGCGGTAACACGGGTTCGAATCCCGTACGGGTCACCACTTTGGAGGATTAGCTCAGCTGGGAGAGCACCTGCCTTACAAGCAGGGGGTCGGCGGTTCGATCCCGTCATCCTCCACCATATAAATTTATATGAATAGTATTATCGCGGGGTGGAGCAGTACGGTAGCTCGTCGGGCTCATAACCCGAAGGTCGCAGGTTCAAATCCTGTCCCCGCAACCAAATGGTCCCGTGGTGTAGTGGTTAACATGCCTGCCTGTCACGCAGGAGATCGCCGGTTCGACCCCGGTCGGGACCGCCATTTTAACTTCTGCTACATAGCAGTTGTTTTTTATTGGACATTATGGTACAATAACATTTGTCTTTGGAAAGAAGATAACTATTTCATTGGGCTATAGCCAAGCGGTAAGGCAACGGACTTTGACTCCGTCATGCGCTGGTTCGAATCCAGCTAGCCCAGCCATTTACGAGCCATTAGCTCAGTTGGTAGAGCATCTGACTTTTAATCAGAGGGTCGAAGGTTCGAATCCTTCATGGCTCACTTTTGTTTTTTCCGCGCGGTCGTGGCGGAACGGCAGACGCGCTAGGTTGAGGGCCTAGTGGGGGAAACCCCGTGGAGGTTCAAGTCCTCTCGGCCGCATCGAAAAAAATCTTAAAAAAGTACTTGCATTTGAAAATGTAGTATGATAAGATAATTGAGTCGCCAAAAGACAACGACGAAAAAACATCATGGATAAGCGCCCGTAGCTCAATTGGATAGAGCGTTTGACTACGGATCAAGAGGTTAGGGGTTCGACTCCTCTCGGGCGCGCCAATTACGGGAAGTGGCTCAGCTTGGTAGAGCACCTGGTTTGGGACCAGGGGGTCGCAGGTTCAAATCCTGTCTTCCCGACCACGCGGGTGTAGTTTAGTGGTAAAACAAGAGCCTTCCAAGCTCTGGTCGAGAGTTCGATTCTCTTCACCCGCTTTTAGTTCTTTGAAAACTGAACGAAACAAACAACGTGAAACGTCAATTTTTATTTTTAGATGCTAGACAAACTAACTTT
>NZ_JAEHCA010000046.1:0-21859 GCF_016483345.1 Bacillus cereus group sp. N24 | reverse complement strand
TTTAGAAATGTGATCAAAAATATGATCTGCATATCTCGAACCAAGTGATAACGTACCGTTATAAATTTCATTGGAATGACCATCTAACAAATCGAAATCAATATGTTCTTGCCGCCCTGCCTCTCTATAAACTCGTTCTAATCGCTTCGTTAAGATATAAGCTTCATGAAACGAATATTGCTTACCCGACTCAATTTCTGTTCCATTGCTACTCTTAAAAATGACAAACATGGCTTCTCCTTTCTTCCGTTTAATTAAAATTCACTTCGACTCATCTCTTGAATTATGATTTTCAGCTTTATTGGTTGCGTACTTATGATAGATACAAAAAACAGAAATCAATATCCAAATAACTATGAAAAATATCACAGCTCTTAAGAATGCTTCTGGTTTTAGCATTGAGATAATTGGTTGTATATCACCAATAACCAGAGCACTTTCAAATACACTCGGCACCCCCATAATTCCCCTCCTAATTTCTTAATAAAATTCAAATCTTATTAAAGTTACTTTTGGGGTCTATTAACAAAATTTTTTCTTTATTCAATGCCGATTTTAATATTTCTTTTGCTCTAGATAGGGTTTGCATTCCACTCATACCTCTTAACTTCCCTCTAGTTATGATAATTTTAAAATTTTCTAACCTGTTATTATCACAATTCCCACATGTACCATTTAAATTGGAAATATTATTTTTTTTACTACATTTTTTACATTTAAAAAGAATCTCCACAAGAAACATCTCCTTTTTAATAAAATTTCAATGAAAAAAGGCAACAAAAAAAGCCATACCCTTTGCATAGCCTCCTCATTGCCTTATTTATATTTTTTCACTATTTCATCCAGAAAAACGGGAATAAGATTTGACCAAATTTCACATTGCTATTTACGCTCTCTGCTAAGTATTGGCATCCCATTACAATAACGAGTCCGGCTGCCCCACCCAGAAACCACCAAATACATTTATGTCTTCCTCGTTCACCGCCCCAAATTAATAGATAAGCGCCCCAGCAAAATACAATCGCTGTACTAACCATTGCCCCTCTTTGCATCCATGCAATAAAAGAATTACCTGTATTAATTAGACCATCCATCGCATCACCTAACACTAACATTTGAGATAATGTTTCCAACATTGACATATACATTCACTCCCTTTTCATTTTTAAGTGCTTATACGTTACTAAGCTGACTTGATTCATTCGCCTTGCTATCTTCCTTTACTTCTGTTGATGTTGCCTTATAAGCTTGTAAAGCTTTCATTACTAAATCTTGATTTTCTTCGATGTATTTCTGATGATGTAAATGAAGCCAATGGTTATAATCCTGACCATTGGCTCTTAATAGGTTTGCTACCATATCTTTTTCTTTTTTTAATTCCCTCTGTGTAACCGCCACTATATCACCACCTTTCAATGATTATGTGATTACTTCTGATATTGTTCTTTGCAATTTTGAACAAAGTAGGTAACTTCTTTTTCAAAATCAGATGGTTTAATTTCTTCAAACTTTATTGATTTCTTCAACTCTCCTTTTTCATAGTAAGCTAGAGTATCACGCTTTTGTGACAAGCCGAAGTCATGTTGATTACTTGTTCTTGGAACATCCTCTCTACCTCCGAATAATTCCCTAACCAATATATCGTTTTGCTTTGCTAATTTTTCGACTTTAAAAAGTATATCTGCTCTTGTTTTCTTATCATTATTTAATATTACAAAACCTGTGCCATCCTCACTCATGAACTTCTTCATTTCTAACGGACTAAGTTCCATTACTTCCCCTTTTCCCGAACTAAAGACAAATGTTGAACCAATACCAATTGCAATTAACAGTCCAACAACAGCGGAAATGATCCACCCTTTACGACTCATGCATGTTCCTCCCTATGTCATATTTTAATAAGCGATTTTGAAGTGTGATGAGACACATTTTAACTTCAACATCTGTCTTTATTTTATAACATTTAAAGGAAAGTGGGATAGAAAATGGAAATATCATTTATGGCTGGAATGACGAACCCTGTATTGGCATGCGTATAGAAACTAACCCCGACCTAGCCTCTATATGCCCAATACTGCACTACGTATTTTGGCATGAACGTAGAACCTTATGTATCTACTGTTTGTATGGCTCATCGCTTCTTCAGAATGTCAAAATGGGATATTCCTCACGATCACTAGCGCAAACAGATTTTTGATACAATGTATTTCCCAGTGGTCACAGATGAGTTTTACGTTCTTACTCACCTAACGATAATCGTATACCTAACCCCTCTAGTGACCTTTTGAGGGGAGGCACGCATATATAATGTATATTTCACCTTTCTACATCATTACTGAAAGGAAGAGATATACAATATATATCTAAATTGTCAAAGAACAACTTACTTTGTGCTATGTTCTCAGCACACTTCAAAATCGCTTTTTTTATTTACACTTTTGTTTTACAGCTACTAATTCCGCATGTTTATTTTTTCGTTTAGCAATTAAGTTTTGATGTTCATCTCTAACCGAGCGCACTTGATAATAAATTTGAGCCACCTTTTCGATGCTTCCTGTGCTATTTTCAATTGCGATGGTGCCTTTCAGTTCGTATGTTTTTCCATCAAAAGTTTTAACACTATGAGCTTGTGATGCGGCAATATCATAGAATGTGAGCCTTTGTTCTTTTCCCATATGAACGCCTCCTATTTTTAATAAAGAAGGGAGAAAAGCGGTTCTCCCTTGTATGGTTTTCTAGCCATCTAGATAGGATAAAATAGTGAACGAGTGCTTCATATCATGCTAGGATTGTTGTGTTGTACGAAGTGATAATGCGTTGTGCTGCCTCTTTTCCGTATATGTGCTGTAATGCGGATTGAGATTCAACTACGATTGAATGCTGAATGTGGTATGTTGCGCTTTCTTTTAAAAACTGCTCCATATGAGGGATTGGGTACAAATCATATTGGTGAAATACCAGGTGAATTGGTCTTATATTCTTGCATTCTGTTAGATACTGAAGAAAATTAGATAATGCTTCTCCTCTCTCTTGATACGTACTTATTTCCGTTTCTACACTGATGTACACAACGGATTTTTGCTTTACATCCATTTCAAGCGTTTCATAACCAGTTAGTAAATCATGTTTGATGGTGTGATATCCTTGTTTTCGTTTTTCGTGATGGGTATCTTCATAAAAGATGCCTTTCGGATCAAAAATGAAAATAAAATCATCGGTTGTTTCCTTCACACCTTCTATGACCGATTTATAAGCTCCAAAACGAGCTTTTATGACACCTGCAACCTTTTCCCCTTCATTCAGTTCTTTCAACGCTCTAATCACCTTTGTATACTTCTTAGCTACGCCTAACATGTATTGCACTCCTTCCTATTTCAATATCCGCTTATGACTAGTATTGAAACCAAAAATAATCTCTCTGTTTTTCTAAATTCTCATGTTGCTCTTGCTGTTCATCTAAAATCCGTAAAAGTGTACTGATTGTACCTTGCCTTGTTTCTTTTGCTGATAAAGCTAATACGCTAAATATTTGATAAGCCGGATGATCTTTCTTTAATAGCTCACTTAACTCTAAAAGATAGTTATCATTTTCTTTTGCTTGTTGTGCAAATTCACTAACCTTCTCTAAATCTAAGTAGTACAAATCTCCATGCCGTTGATTTAAATACAAGATACTTCCTGCTAATAATTTTGTAGCGGATTCTATCCAGAAATCATACCGTTCTTTCGGCTTGATTACAGTTTGAGCAATAGAAATAGCTTGCATGAGTTCTTTAGAAAGCCAATCACCTTTACGATAATTCGTTCCTTTTCCGGGTTTCCCTAAAACCACTAGATTTTTTCCTGTTTCATATATATTTTTTATATCCAATGGATTAATAGGGTTTTGCTTAACATTACCGATGTAGATTCCTGACATTTCATTTCATCTCCCTTTCGGTTTTTTATATCTTGCTCCCTATCCAAAAAATAACCGTCCAAATGGGAATTACGAGTATACATGCATTCCGACATCCAATAGCAAAGCCTAACGGATTTTCATCTACTTCACTAAAATAAGCTTCATATTCTTTCATATCATGATTGAGCTTTCTTACGGTTTCTTACTGCAAATACAGCTCCAATTAAGCCGAGTACGACACATGCAAGACCAATCCATTTTATGTATGGATTTTCGGCTTTACCGCCTGTTGTCGGAAGATACGTTTCAATTTTCTTTGGCGTTTGTTCTAGTTGTGGTTTCATAACAATCTGGTGTGGTTTCTCTAGTTGTGGAATGACAGGCTTTTCGGTTACTTTTGGTTGTTCCGGTACCTGCGGTTGTGGTGCTTCTGGTTGCTCTGGCTTTTGTGGTATTTCTGGTTTTTGTGGTTGTTCTGGCTGTTCTGGTTTTGGTGTCACTGGTGTAGGTGGTGTCGGTTTCTTCTGATCCTTCACCGTGTGCTTAATAATTTGACCATTCTCTTTAATTTCAAAAGAGAATATTTCTTCATTCAGTAAATAGCCGTCTGGTGCGAATGTTTCTTTATACGTGAACTTTCCATATGGAATCTTGAATTTTGCGATGCCGTTTTCATCCGTTTTTCCTTTTGCAACTTCTTTTCCTTGTTCGTTAAAGATAGTAAATTCAGCGTTCGGAAGCTTATTGTTGCCATCTGCAATATCTACCTTGCTAATCTCCAATTCTCCTGTGATCTGCTTATTTTTCGCTGTTAGCATGATTGTCTTTCCTTGTTCCGAGATACTAAAAGGAATAGATTCTTTCGTTAAAACATAACCAGTTGGTGCTTGCTTCTCAATAAATGAGTATGCTCCAAATGGTAAGTCTTTCACTTCAATCAAACCGTTTTTATCACTTTTGTGTTCACTCATTTTTTTCCCTTTACTATCTTGAAGAATGAACACCGCACCTTCTAATTTTTTATCTGGATTCTCTCCATCTACTTTTAGAAGTTGCACGTTTCCTTTTACTTCTTTATTTTCGACTGTGAATCTTAGTGTTTTTCCTTGCTCTTTAATCTCGAATGGATATTTAGTTTGATTAAGAAGGTATCCTTCTACCCCTTTTGTCTCAACAAAATAATACTTTCCATACGGAAGATCCTTCACTTGTGCAATCCCTTGCTCGTTGGTAGTTGCTTTTGTGATTTCTTTTCCCTCTGCTGTGTACACTGTGAATTCTACTTTTGGAAGCGTTTTTCCACTATCACTTAGTTTTTTAATCTCCATGTTTCCTTTTACCTTAGTATTTTGCACTGTAATTGTTGCAACCTCACCTGTTTTAACTTCAATTTGTTGTGGCTGCCCATTCAGTACATAACCAGTAGGTGATTTTACCTCTTTAAGAGTATAAGTTCCAATTTCTAAACCAGAAAGGCTTGCTGATCCTTGCTCATTCGTAGTCATAGTGCTTACTTTTTGATTTGCACTATTCATGACTTCAAATACTGCACCATGTAGCAATTCTTTTTGTTCTCCCACTTTTACAACTTTCAATCCACCAAGAGATTTCCAGTTTACTTGTAGATCGGCGCTCACTCTTTCCTCATTTTTTTCTAAAAGGACTGTTGCATCTTGGACTTTATCTGTTCCTTGATAAGCGACTGCCTGCAAATTAGAAAGATTAGATGTTACTTTTAAGGAAAAGTTACCTGTTTGAGAGGATTTCGGTATTAGAATACGGAATTGTTC
This sequence comes from Bacillus cereus group sp. N24, assembly GCF_016483345.1. Classification (NCBI taxonomy): domain Bacteria; kingdom Bacillati; phylum Bacillota; class Bacilli; order Caryophanales; family Bacillaceae; genus Bacillus; species Bacillus cereus group sp. N24. The sequence continues at coordinate 16,168 of NZ_JAEHCA010000046.1, read as the reverse complement.
TCCGAAATTGAATTGTTGTTTCGCTTCACCTTTTGTAGATACAACTTTCGTTCCATTAGGTGCATTAGCTAGTTGAACTGTAAATACACCGTTCTTAGCGTTACTTTCAACTTGATACACAGTCGTTTCAAAGTACTCACCGTTTAACTTTGCTTCTTGATTGTCTGTTGGTGTTACATTCATGTACAAGTCTTGTGTTTCCTGGCTTGCATTTGCACCACCAATAATAGCTTTTACAGCTTTCGCAACATTTCCATTACGATGCTGAACTTCATTAAAGTCAATTTGACCCAACGCTGTCCAAACACTAAGCTGTGTCGCATAATGCGCTTCTTTCCAGTTTGAAACACCTAATTCTTCTGGACTCTTTTGTGGATATCCATTTAGAAGAACTCGATACACAATATCATCTGTACGCCCCATTTCCGGAAGATCATTACCGTTTGGACTTAATTTTCCATACGTTAAGCAATACGCAATTTGCCCATTCGTATTCTTCAACAACTCTGTCCGTAGGTTTTTCCCATACATGGGACTAAAACTCCAATCCATTTCGTACTTCTCATGATTGATAACTTCAGCACTTGCCTTAGTAAGTGGAAATACAAAATTTAAGACAATTAGAAGCATACTCATAGCAATGAGTAACGCTTGATACGATCGTTTCAACATACTAACAGCTCCCTCAAATGATATGCAGTTTTCAAAGATCAATTTTTGAATCATTAATTCTATTTGAATTACTAGTTTTTTTTACTATAATTAAACTTATATGGTTACTTTGGAACTTTATTTAGTAACTTTAACCTTTTTTATTTATTCTCGAACTCGGTAGTAAGTTGGTATAAAAAAGTATTCGACCGGTTTATTAAAAAACTTAGCAATTTTTTCTGCTCTTTCTGAATTAACACTTGTTTTTCCTTTCTCGATCGCATGAAGAACTTGAGGTTTAATATTAACTTTTTGACCGAGTTGTGTTAGAGAGTAATCTTTTGATTGCCGTTCAATTAATAACATAAGTATTAAATACCTCCTCTCGATTAGTATAAATTAAGTATACATCACTTTTAAAGTGAAAAACAAGTAAAATTTACTAAAAAATAAAATATTTTAGTTCTATTTACTTAAATATATACAAAATAATATGTATTTTTTACTCATTTTAGTATTTTTAACACATCTGGAATATGAATTTATATGAAAGGACTAAAAATATGAATATTTTTAGCGAGCGTTTACGAAAATTACGCCAAGAACGTAGTTGGTCAATGAAGGAGTTAGGGGAAAAATTAAGTGAAGTTGTAGGATCTTCTTTTAGCTCTGCATCTGTTTCGAATTGGGAAAAGAAAGGATCAGAGCCCCCTTACAATATCCTAGCTGCATTAGCACAAATTTTTGATGTCAGCGCTGATTATTTAATAGGAATAAGCGACACAGCTACTCTAAATAATGAAGCACCTACAGAAAAAATTGAGCATAAACAAGATATAATTAATAATGTAGAATTATATTTAACGATTAGTGAACATGAAAAAAAACAAGACATATATGCAAAAGTAAAAGAGTTACATCAAGAAATTCTTTTATTACCTGATGAAAAACAAGAACGCTTAGAAAAAGAGCTGACTGAATACCTTAGATTTTTTGGATACAAATATGACCAATTACATATAGACTTTGTTAATTTTACCAATTATCTTCAACATGAACTCCAAAAAAAGGTCTCTAAATATTAGAGACCTTTAGTTTGTATAATTTACGTCTTAGTTTAATTGAATTCATTAACAAACAACCTATTTAAGTAAAAAATACTAATTATTAGATTGATATTCTAACTTAATAGTTATAAAATTAATGTATAATTAAATTTTTTCGGTTAAATCATTATAAATTATTACAAATAAAAAAACCCTACCACAAGCCATTTTTAATTGATCTTTCAGTTTGGCGGCTGAATCAATTAAAAATCCTAAGAGAGTAGGGGTTTTATACATATTAAAATATATATTATCTACAACTATTATAGCACTTAATATATATAATGTGAATAAAAACCTCTATTTTCCCGGCACTTTTCTATTTCTTTGTGGGGGAAAAAAACAGGAGGTTTTTTCTGTGTTATTAAACAATTTTTTGCTTAGTCGAGCAAAAGCTGAATTAAGTCCTCGAATTAAACATTTATCCAAAACACCGGGAACTATCAATCAATCAATCAAGAAAGTTACTACGTATATTGATAATATTGTCCATGACGATGAAGGTGTTACCACAAAAGATTACCTGACCAAAAGACAGTTTGAAGCCTTTGAGACTATTCTATCTTATTTAGTACAAGAAGGTTATGCCCAAGTAAGACAAGAACATATTTGTAAAAAATCGGGTATTTCTAAACCAATTATTAATTACGTGTTGAATTGGCTACAAGATTTAGGAGTATGCCACCAAATAAAGGTAAGACGGCACGGAAAAATCGCTCCTTCCGTTTACATCTTGACTATACATAATAATTATTTAAAAATCATTGAATACTTTAAAGTGAAATGGGCTTTAGCTATTGATATATGCTCTACTTTCACAGAGTTTTTAAAGAAAAAAAATTCAAAAGAAAAAAGTAAATCTGAAGATGAAACTCAAATATCTGTTTCTTCTAATGGATTAAATATTTTTGATATCGGACCGGAAAAAGAATTACAATCTGAACCTACTTCTACTCAGAAGCGAGAGGAAGACTTAAGCACTTACTTAAGCAAAGATCAGAAAAGAGCTTACCACCATATAATGAGTCAGCGCATAACAAATTTAACTGAAAATGATGCTTATGTTATTGCTCTAAGATTGCCACGAGATTTAGATAACTTAGAATCGTCTGGTGAATGGGCTTTTAAGGAATCTGTTGACTGGTTTAAAGATAACAAAGCTGATTATAGCGCCCCTGCTCATTTTATGAAAATATTTAGTGAGACATTAGAATCTTATCAAAAACAAAGAATAGTTGAATCTCAAAAACTTCTTGCAAATATGGGAGTAGATAAAAAGAAAACTAGTACAATCCCATTTTATAATTGGCTCGATGATCCTAAAGTAGACGCCTTATTACAAAAGTTAAACAAATCTTAAACCGTAAAAAAATAATTATTATTTAGCCTTGCTTGAAAAAATCATACATAGCAAGGCTATTCGTTATGTCTTTATTGATCCTCAACTTTCTTTAGGCTTCATCAAACACTTAAAGAAAAAAACAACCACATTTTACATCAGAATTTTCATATCCCGCTGAAAATTCTAGTGAAAAAAGCCCTCCCTTTTAAAAATTAATACCCCGAAATTCACCCACATTTTAACCTAGAAATTTACTAAGCTATAATTCTAGATCACTTGTCAGAGTAGACATCAAAGGCTATATTTTATTTCTAATGTATTTATTGGTTTTACTTTTTTAAAACAAGATTTAATAAATAAAGTAATTTCATATTTAATTTGTATTTTAAAAAGTGAATTTTGTCACTCCTTAGGGAGGAAATACTTTTTACTGATGATAATTAAAGAAATCTTAAAATAAGCTAAAGAGATTCCCTATTAATTTACAATTTAAAACATATTACAAACGCATTTATTTGAATTTTTGTGAAAAAGGCACACGTTTTAATTTTAAATAGCAATTTTTAACGAAGTTTAGGGATTCCCTTTATATAGAAAAAAATTAAATTATAGGATTTTTAACAATTAATGTGGAAGCGTTCTATATAAAAAATAAAGGAGGGCGAACAGTTGCAAGAACGCTCATTTTGGACAAAAGATGTTGCCGAACGCTTAGAAATAGGTACAAGTACGCTTAGGAAATGGTGTATAGCTTTAGAACAGGAGCAATATTCTTTTGTAAAAGGTGCAAAAAATAGTCGTGCTTTTGTTGCAAAGGATATTAAAGTACTAGAACAGATGAAAAAGCTGATACAAGAGGCTGGAATGAGTATTGAAGGGGCCGTGAAGGTTGTTTTATCTGTTCCTTTTGCTGAAGTTGAAACAGATAATGATTTAGAGGATGATAACAGAACGCCTAGCGTTCTATCAGAGAACGTAATGAATTTACCTAAAGGATTTATAGAACAATTACTTCAAGAACAGATATTACTAAAAGAGAAAATTCAACAGCTCGAACGTATTGAGATCATGAATGCCGAACGGTTAGAGCGCATGGAGAACAGATACAATGAACGAGATAATTTGCTATTAACCCATGTTAGAGAGATACAAGAAACTAAACAACTTTTAGTAGCATCTCAAAACAAACAAAAAGAAAAAAAGTGGTGGGAATTTTGGAAATAGCACATTTGAAATAAATCATTTTAAATTATAATAATTTATTTTAAACTTACTAGATCACCTTTCCTCCAAGTTCCACCTTGATTTTAAATGATTTTAAATTAAAATAATTTAAAATCATTTAAAAAGATTTGTTTTGATTTATTTATGTTGTGTTTTCTGGTTAATTATAGTAAAATGTAATTAAGATAAGTTAAAATAATTTAAAATAAATTCTTTTCAATAAGAAAGGGGTAATATAAATGAAATTCAATTATTTTGTAGAAGACGACAATGGGAATTCCGAGAAGAAGATTACAATTAATGGAGAAATGATGAAATTTCCAAACACATATAGTTATGTGTATAAAGAGCCTGTTCCGCAAGATAAAAAAATTGAAGAATTAGTGCATGGATTAATTCATAATATGGATGTTACTGTTAATTCATCAGCTTTGAAAGGTCAAGTATCTCAAAGGGTGTTTGTGGGAGAACGTGCCATTCGCTCTGGTGAAGATCTTCAGAATCTTAACATTAAATCAAACCGTGGTAAGCATAGACAAGATACTACAATTATGACAACAGTTAGTGCAATTGCTTGTCGTTCGGTTCAAGATATGTTTAAAGATCAAAACTCTATAGAAGAAGGCACAAATATAGAAGCAATTGTTTCTATGGTTACAGCTTTACCAGCTAGTGAATGGACAAAAGAAAAAGCAAAACAACTCTCCGAAAGATTTACAAATAGTAGTCACCATGTAACGGTAACTGTGGGTGATTTGAGAGTTTATGTAACTTTGAAATTTGAAAAAGTAATTGTTGTACAAGAAGGGACTATTGCCCTATTTGCTTTAATTGAGGATGGTAATGGGAATTATAGAAATGATGACATATTTAATGAGTTTAAAGAAACTTATGATATGAAAGATATAACGGGTGAATACTTCCAAGAAAAACGTCTTCTACACATAGACATTGGCGATGGAACAACAGAATATGTTGTTACAAAAGGTTATGATTATGATAATGATCACAGTTCGGGAGAAAGACATGGTATAGGTCATGCGATTGAACGTGCTAAAAAAGATTTTGAAGATGAATGGGGTTTTTCTATAGAAAGACAAGAGTTTGCCGGATATCTAAAAGAAGAGCATCCTAAATATTACGAAGATGCTAAAAAGTTCTTAGCAAGAGCTAAATTTAATTTAGCTGATGAGGTATTAGATACTGCGGAAACTAAATTACAAGATTTAAAATATGATGTAGAAGTCGTAGTTGTCTATGGCGGTGGAAGTATCCAATTAAAAGAAAATCTTTTCGAAGACTTAAAAGAAATTTGTGATTCTAAAAAAATTAAAATATTATGGATTGATGCTAAGAACGCAACGGAAATGAATGTTAAAGGCATGACAGTATTTAGTTCAATTGCATTTCAAAAAGAACAAGTAAAATAGGTGATTATGATGGCTAAACCAAAAGCGATTCAAATTCCATTATCGGAGAAAATGCGTCAAAGATGTCCAGAACTATTTGTTTGGATAGAATCACAGGAAAACCCTAATGAAGCTACAAGAAAGGTGTTAGAACATTTTATAGCGTTATACGGGACACAAAGTGTCGATAACGAAGAAATAAAGCTTGGAATGGCTAAAGACTTGTTAAGTGCAAAAGGTATGTTACAAGGAGATATCCCGAGAGGTTTACCTTCCAAATCACCTTTAACGTACAAACAACCAGAAGAGGGTAATGTAATTGAAGAAGTTGAAAGCTTAATAGTAAACGCAAATGAAGATAATCAGCCGAAAAATGTTCATATTGAAAAATCGAAAGAAAAAACTCAAGAAGATCCAGTAAATAAGCCTATAAAAAGAAATATAGATATCAACAAGTGGACGAATTAATAATTTTCTAAAATGAATTTTAAAAATTACATTTTTATGAGAAGAAGCAAAAAACAACAAGATGCATAATGACATGAGGGAGTGCTTACTTATTAGAGAAGGCACTCCCTTTTTGTATTTTAAATAAGAAATGTTTTATTTAATACATACTTTTACACAATGAAAGTGGTGAGTTTATGGAAATGCCAAGTAGTAAACAAAAAAAGCACCCTCAAATTTTTAATTCTTTGCTGTTTTGGGTATTTATTCTTATTATATTGTTCTTATTTAAATCAGCTTTTTTACAAATCATAGGTATTCTATTGATTATTATTTTTACTTGTTTAGGGTTTTATTATCTCGGTTATTTGTTGTTTGGAATAATATCCTTAATTATAGTTGTAGGTAGTGTTATATTTGCCATATGTATTTTAGGATATTTTTTATAATATTGAAGCGTAAGAAGGAATGAGGATTATGGAAAAGTACCCAGTGGAATTTACAATTATATCTCCAAATAGTGAAGTGTATGCACCGGATATTGTATACATTACAGCAAATACCCCCGATGCTGCTATCAAACAAGTAGAAAAGGAGATCGAGTCCAGAATGGGAAAGTATTATACATTTAAAGTTAAAATTAGTATTCAAAATGAGGAAGAGCAACTTTCCTTATTTTAAAAGATTTTAATAAAGCAAATTAAATCTAAAATTTATTTTTTGTGTAAATTAAAATAGAGGGGATTATCCCCCTCCATTTCCATGTGCATATTGAACAATCAGGTCTTGGGCAACTTTGCTTACCGGAGTTTGTACACTAAATATTAAAGCCACAGCTAATAACAATCCAAAAGATTTATGATGTAGTTTCTTCATTTAAATCACCCTTTTTAAATATATTCTTCGTTTTTCTTGACAACTCGAAATATTCGCACGATTTGAGGTAGTTCTTTTGCTCATAATACTTATGCGCTAAATGCTCTTGATATTCTTTAGTATACTCTGTCATTTTTTGTTTTTCAAAATATTCAACACCTTCTAAAATAATAATTTCTAATTTTGAAGCATCTACATCATCATTTAATGCTTGTAAGATGCGAAAATGATGTAAATACTCTTCGATACCAAGATTTTTACAGATGTTTATCCCTCGCTCAATACGCTCACAAGCTACATCCTTTTCGAGTAATTTAACATATTCTCTTGCCTCAACGAATAAAGCTTTGTAGTTGTTTAACATCTTTTTATTAACTTCTGAAAGAAACTGAATTGCTAAATCGGGACGATCCTGTTTAGCGTGCATTAAGGCTATGTTTTGTTTTACCATTAAGATGAAGGTCTCTTCTTTAATGTTTTTGAAGGCGTTTAATGCTAATGTATAGTACTTGTTCGCAAGTTCAAATTCATCTAAATCTGCATAAGTTAACCCCAAGAGATTATTACAAAAAGCAACGTTATTTTCACATTCAGCATATTTAGAAAATATTCCTTTAGCTTTTGATAATTCTTGTAAGGCTAAAAAGCCTTTGTATGTTTCATAAAATTTATATCCTAACATATAATGAAATTCAGCAATCTCTAATTCATTATTGATATATTTTAACAATGATTCTGCTTTATCATAGAATTTTTGGGAAGATTGATAATTTCCGATTGCGTTATAGTAAATTGCTTTGAAAAAATGATAATAATATGTTAAAGAATTATCTTGTGGTATATCAAATGTTTCAATAATGTCAAAACTGTCAGTAGAAATTCCTAGATTATTAAGTAGATAATTATGCCGAAAATCTATCAGGTAGTAATGTAACATCAAAATTTTCTCTTCTTTATATTCATTTATAACTAAGTCGATCTTATCTTTTAAACTAATCGCCGCATCAAGATCTCTTGCTCGAATTTTAAAGTACCATTCATTTAAAGTTTGTATCACTTGTTCATTCCCTTTCACATGAACGTTCATATATTTCTCCCCCATCATTCCATAATCCCGTAAAATAAAGGGAATATTCTTATAATATATAATACCAAATAATGCAATTGTCCATATTACTAAGAAGCATTTTTCAATAATTAACGGAATATTCAATCTATTAATATTTGCAACAATATCCCCTCTGGTATTAAATTGTAAAACGAATGAGGAGTATGGAAAATACCCAATTTAATTTTCATCTTATATCCTATTATGTATAAGGTGAAAATTAGTATCCCCACTAATGATGATAAATTTTCCTTATAAAAAAAGTTCCTTCGGAATGAAAGAACTTTTTTATGTCACACTAGTATCTTTTCTTACTTCTATTCTTTTTAATAAATTCATAAATTTTATCCATAACAAACGTTTCTTTTTCTTTCCAAATAGCTTCAGCTTCTTCTAATGCAACTACTTTCACCAATTCTTCGATTGTTGTATCTTTAACTAAAAATGTAGCTACAGTCCCTGTAGATGTTGAATATTTAGTAATAACTGAATCTATAATAGTATCAATTTCTAGTAAAGTATTATTAGACTCATCTTCATTTTGAATACTTTCGTGTGATATTTGTTTATCGGACAGTTCTTTTAATCGAGAATTGAGAATAAATTCTACATAACCGATTGGTGAATCAATATCAGAACGAAAACGTATATCCTCAATTATCTCTAATACAATCTCTTTATGCGCTGCCCATTTCTCAAACACTTTTGGAAACACTTTTTCTTTACAGCGTTCTTCAAATCTTTTAATTTTTTGTTCGAATGTATTTGGCTGTTGAAATTTATCTAATTTCTTTTCAAAATGAACTATATCAGAATCTTTCTTTTTCTGAGCACGGATGATGAATCTAATTTTTTGTACTTTCCTACCTAATTTAATTTCCTCAAATTCAAAAGAAATATCTGTTTTTTGGTTTAATTCTTTTTGAGAGGGCTTCAACACACGTTGTTTGAAATTTGCATAGTTAGGGTATACATCCATTGCATCTAAGTAATATCTTAAATTTTCCAGACTAATTGTACGTTCTTTTAGATCTTCGTATTGCTTAAGTAATTCATAAATACGTATAGCATATGTACTTTTTAATTTAACAACATTAGCCAATCTATAGCTTGTAAATTTGCTACTTAATTCTAATAAGAATGGCTTTAATAAAGGATCAAAACGCATATCAATTGTCCCTTTATTTCTATTGTAAATTGCTGAAGAAAGCCAAGATACTTGTATTAATTCTTCCCCTGCTCGAATTTCAATTACTTTAGATAACAATTCCTTTGTAATTTTACTTAACTCTGTATATTTAGTAGATCCATTCAAACCGAGTAGATCATGAAATTGTTTAATTGGGAATGTATATGTTTTAAAATCCCGATCATTGGGTTCAATATTACTAGCCAAACATAGTAACATCTTTTGTTCAACTAAATTCAAACGTGAATTAGCTTCTATCAAGGTATTTGATTTAGAAACAATATTATTCTCTTTAATTTGTAAGTCTTGATTTATAGACATATCTACATACGTCCTTCCTTTCTTACCTCTACTGCTAAATTAACTATAACAAATAAAGACCTTTTGTTATAGTTAATTTTTTACCAATAAAACATTGGATTTCTGAATATAAGATATTTGAGTACTTACATAATCATCTTATGTAAAGTGCTCAAATAATGAAAATTAACCTTTATAAAATTATAAGAATATATAGAATGGAACCAAATTTGTTATCTTTAGAACCACTTTTGTTATAGATAGATAACCAAATTTGTTATCTTTAGAACCATTCTTGTTATAGATAGGCAACCAAATTTGTTATCTTTAAAACCATTTTTGTTATAGGTAAAACCAAATTTGTTATCTTTAAAACCATTTTTGTTATAGATAGGTAACCAAATTTGTTATCTTTAGAACCATTTTTGTTATAGGTAAAACCAAATTTGTTATCTTTAAAACCATTTTTGTTATGTTTAAGTGCTATAATCCCTTATATATCAACATGTTTCAGCATCCTAAAACATATAAACATATAAAACATATAAAACAATTAATATATAAAACAAACAAACATAAGAATGTTGTTTGCTTTATATATTAATTTTTATTACTGTAATACTTCTTACCTTAAAAGAAGAACCATTTATAAAACCAAATTTGTTATTTTTAGCTTATCCCCTATACAAGTACAGATAAAGAATATGTTTCAATTCAATATCATCTGTAGTTTCATATGCATATATCACAGATTGTATAGAAGCTATATACATCTTTTACTAATCCCCGTTTAGACTGAAATTAAAACTATATAGGTTATGGGGAAATTTGAATCGATATTAATAAGAGTAGATGCTTTACATTCGACGGCACTCAGGGGGGTGTCTTTTTTCAAGAAAAGATACCTACACAAAGTGTAGCAATCAAAAGCAAAACAACTTTATAAAGTTGTTTTGAGGTGAAAGATCTTTTTCATGTAAAATAGATATAATATCAAAAATTTTCAGAAGAGGGTGTTTTCTTGAGTGCAATCAAAATTGAGGATATTTATCAAGAATTATTAGATGGTAAAAGAAAACAGTTTCCACCATATACATGGAGTGAAGATATAGACAAAAATTTAGTCAAAAGAGTAATAAAATACTTAGTAGAGATAGTCCTTAATTGGGATGACAAAATGTTAAAAGAAAGATGGAATAAAAAACTAATTAAAAAATACAAATTAGATGGTGCTGTTTGTATGATTTATCGAGGAAGCCCATATGCAATGTTGAATGATGCATATCCAGATCGTTTTAAAGAATGGGAATTTAAAATGGCCCCTCTTAATTTTTGGACAAAAGAAAAAGGGTTAGAAGCTTTAAAGTGGACTATTGAAACAAAAGAAAAGCTAACAGATGAACAATTATTACAAGTCTATGGGACTAAATGGCTAACTCGACATAAAATAATATCACCATGTGCTAAATTTTTTAATCATAGTCCCTACATTATGCTAAATGCTTTATATCCAGGGAAGTTTCGGGAATGGGAAATGAAACATACTCCAAGTAACTTTTGGACAAAGGAAAACGCTTTAGAAGCGTTACGATGGACTATTGAAGAAAAAGAAAAATTAACAGATGAACAATTATTTGAAGTGTACAATATCAATTGGTTAAAACAACATAATTTAGCTCCAGCCTGTCAAATTCATTGGAGAAATAGCCCATACAGCATGTTAAACGCCTTGTATCCGAATCGTTTTAAGGAATGGATGTTTAAAGTTACACCAAGTAATTTTTGGACAAAAGAAAAAGGGTTAGAGGCTTTACGTTGGACAATCGAAGAAAAAGAAAAGTTAACAAATAAAGAACTACTATGTGTATATAATCAACCATGGTTAAATCGACATAAATTAAATACACCAATGAAAAGATATTGGAATGGAAGTCCCTATGCTTTTCTCAATGCCCTATATCCAGGGATGTTTAAAGAATGGGATATGAAAATGGCCCCTGTTAATTTTTGGACAAAAGGAAAAGGGTTAGAAGCTTTAAAGTGGACTATTGAGGAAAAAGAAAAATTAACAGATGAACAGTTGTTACGAGTATATGGAACAAAATGGTTACAGGAACACAAACTAAGTACCCCTTGTAATAAGTATTGGAATGCGAGTCCCTATGCAATGTTGAATGAATTATACCCAGGACGTTTTAAAGAATGGGAATTAGAGAATGTTCCTACAAATTTTTGGACAAAAGAAAAATCAATAGAAGTTATCAAATGGAATATTGAAAGTAAAGAGAAGTTAATTAAAGAAAATTTAATACAGATTATGAATACAGAGTGGCTTAAAATGCATCGGTTAATAACACCATTTAATAAATATTGGAATGGGAATATTTACGCAATGCTGAATGAATTATACCCAGGAGATTTCAAAAAATGGGAAATGAAAAAGGTTTCTAATAATTATTGGACAAAAGAGATTACCTTGAAAGTAATTAGAGAAAAATTACAGGAAAAAGGAAATGTATCTAACGAAGAATTTTTACAAGAATATAATATGGAATGGATTAAGCGAAACGGACTAACTACTCCCTTAGCAATGTATTGGAGTAATAATCCATACAATTTATTGCATGATGCTTATCCAGCTCGCTTTACTCATGAAGTAATAAAGGCGTATAAGCGAATTCAGCAACTCCGTTCTATAGTCCCTCAAGATGTGGAACTTAGTCATAGAAGCTCAAATAGTGTATTAACAATAGAAGAAATTTACCAAGAAGTGTTAAATGGAAAAAGAGATGGTTTTCCTTATTATGTTTGGAGTGAAGGCGATAAAAAACTTTTGGCAAGAAGAGTCACAAAATACTTAATTGAAGTAATTTTGAATTGGGATACAGAAGAGATAAAAAAAGGTTGGAGTGGAAAGGTTATTAAAAAATACAAATTAAACGGTATGGTAACCTTAGTATACAATGGAAGTCCCTACGCAATGTTAAATGATTTGTATCCAAACCGCTTCAAAGAATGGGAGTTAAGTTATACCCCAAGTAACTTTTGGACAAAAGAAACGGCAATTGAGGCATTACGATGGACTATTGAAGAAAAAGAACAGTTAACAGGTGAACAATTGCTAAAAGTTTATAGTGATAAGTGGCTGCAAGAAAAAAGAATACTTACACCTTGCTGTAAGTATTGGAACTGTAGTCCCTATGCAATGTTAAATGAGCTATATCCAAACCGTTTTAAGCAATGGGAACTAAAGAATGTTCCTACAAATTTTTGGACGAAGGAAAAAGCACTAGAAGCATTACGATGGACTATTGAAGTGAAAGAAAGATTAACAGATGAGCAACTTAAAAAAATTCACAATATAGCATGGGTGAAAAAACAGCGACTAATTACACCTCTTATGACATATTGGAATTTAAGTCCATATATGATGTTAAACGAATTATATCCAGGCCGTTTTAAAGAGTGGGAATTTAGTGTAGTACCTAGAAACTTTTGGACCAAGGAAAAAGGATTAGAAGCACTACGATGGACTATTGAAGAGAGAGAAAAACTAACAGATGAACAGTTATTACAAATCTATAGTAATCAATGGCTGGTGAGACATAGACTTGTGACCCCATTAAATAAACATTGGAGCAACTCTTATGAAATGTTAAACGATTTATACCCAAATCGATTTAAAGAGTGGGAACTACAGAAGGTCTCAAAAAACTTTTGGACGAAAGAAAAAGGATTAGAGGCATTACGATGGACTATTGAGGAGAAAGAAAAACTAACGGATGAACAGTTATTAAGAGTATACGATATAACATGGATGAAAAAACACAGAATAGGTATGCCAGTTTATGAGTATTGGAGCAACAATCCGTATTTGATGTTACATGATTTATATCCTAATAAGTTTTCAAAAGAAGTTATGAAAACTTACGTGTCAATGCGTAAGTGGTTTAAAGATTTTTTTGAAACGGAAGGATATTCAAAAATATTAAATTTAGTGTGGGAAAATAGCTATGTACATGGTGATACATTTGTTTTTACACATGTAAAAAGAGAAGAAGTTATTCAATTCTTTTACCAAATTAAAGGAGCAAGTTCAATTGAGTCACGTTATAATGAACTTAAAGGAAGAGAAGAGTGGTATTGTACACTAAGTAAATGGCATCCACTTGTCCTGAAGTTAAAAGAGTTAGGTTGGAAGGATACTGAAGACAGCATAAATAATCTACAAAATAAGTGTACGCCTGTTAACTAAATGAAAGCGGTGGATATCATATTTTTGAATAGGATCTGTATAGATTGCAAAACACTTTCCACATGATATAATATAAGTACAAACAAAGGTATACTCCAGTCAATAAAATCATACAATAAAAAAAGAGAGCAACATGCGCTAACATGTGCTCATCTTTGGGTAACTGCTACCGTCAAGGTGGTGGCTATCAATTAACGCTTATATTTACGAAAACCACCCTTTTTCTTTTGCTTTGGACGGCGAGAAGAAAGGGTGGTTTTTCGTTGATCTAAAAATTTCTTTTTAAATAAGTGAGCTGTAATTTCTCGAATAACAGCTTTTATCATCTCTTTTAGAAACTCAAGAAAAACTTCCATGGCTAGTTCACCCCCCTTCTTTTCCAATTGGAAAAAAAGAGGATAGCCCTTCCACCCTAACCTCGCATTTACCTGGTATCATTATAGCATAGATTCCAATTTTGCTGTTTTTTTAGTAAGGAAGATAACCTTTAATACATTCTAATAGGGGGATGGAAATGGCGAAAAGCGATATAGAATTAAGTAAACAAGTAAAAAAACATAAGTTATTAGATTTAACCTTTAATTTTGAGGAAGCGAACCACTACCTTCAATCTGTTGTACAGACAAAAAAGTTGTACCAATTGCTTTTGTTAATTCTAATAAGCTTCATCTTAATTTACACGCCTTTATGGAATTTTTTATATACAAACCTGTTTGGTGAAACAAGCAAATATGTGAAAGCGATGCTGCAATCATGTTTTTATACGATACCAATTGCGATTCCATTTTTCTGGATTTTTAGGTTTGATATTCAAAAGATTTTTAAAAAATTCACATTGCATCAGTATAAAAAAACATGGTGGATTGCTCTATATATCATTTTTATAATAATGTTTGTTGCATTAACAATTAGTACAATTACATCATTTGAATTTGCTACAAATCAAGGTTTTGTAGGTGAACGGAAGCTGATTTTGTTTCGTATATTTGTGCTGTTTATTCAGCTATTCGGTGAAAATTTAATTTTTATTTCGTTATTACTAGGTTGTTATAAATTGCTCCAATATGTTACCTCTCACGAACGCACAATTATAATTATATCTTTTTTGTTAGCAAGTATAATTTTTGGGATATTACACCTTCCAACCTATAATTTTAATCTTATACAGTGTATTTTTTTTATCGGTATACCTGCTTTACCTCATCTAATAGTATTCGTGAAGTACCAAAACGCACATATGGGATATTGGGTACATTTGAATTATGATTTAATGTTATTAGTATTAGTACTTTTATAACGTAGATCTAAATAATTAAAGCTTGTTTGTCAAACGTCATTCGTAAATAGGAATGGCGTATTTTTGTACTTTTTTTAGGTACAAATTCAAAAAGTGGAGCTTTTATCATATTTATTAATGTGCCTAGAATTTTATATGGATGGTGAGGAAATATGAATCATTATCAAATGTTATATAGTACTCCGTATCTTTACTCTTCACAAATGCTTAAACAAATGTATAACGAGACTAACAAGGAAGAAAATGTTTGTGCTATACGAGATCATATGTTGCGCTATGATGTTTATTTAGATCGGCAATACAAATTTTATTATTACTTAAGTCAAAAAATCGAAGAAGATTTATATGGTGATGAACAGGCTGTCTCCTGGAATGAGCTATTAGATGAGTATCAACTTTTTAAGGATGGTAAAGGGAATTTGTCCATTAAACCAAAAGGATGGGGTTAATATGACAATCATTGGAGAATTAGGTATTGTGTATGGCGTGACAGGAGCTTCAGTTTTAGGGATTAAATTTTTGAAAAAGAAAGGTTTTTACCTTCCAGGTTGGTTGCTACGTGCGGGTCTTAAATGTCTACTAATTGGAACTGTTTGGTATGTTCTAATGGATATACTAGATGTGTTTCTACGTTAGAATTACATCTGGTAGTTGAAAATGATTATACTTACGCATCTTGAACGTTTTTTCTAAGCTTCCACACAAGCTCAACTACCTTAAGGAGGTATGGAGGAAATGTTATCACTTTTATTAATTCCAGCAACCTTTATAACTGTAGCTTATTTTTACCAAAGTAATGGACCGAATGATAAGAAAAAAATTGCAATGTTTTTTGAAATTACAAAGGTATGCGTACAGCATAAAGGTGAATTACAATACCCCATTTATATAAAAGAAATTAAAGATGATATAAGTATGAATTATGTTTACAAGTTACCACTTGGTGTACCTAGTCAACTAATCC
>NZ_JAEHCA010000045.1:0-22035 GCF_016483345.1 Bacillus cereus group sp. N24 | reverse complement strand
GAGGTTGAAAATCATCTATTAGCACATGATGCAGTACATGATGTAGCAATTGTATCTATGCCTGACGATTATTTAGGTGAACGTACTTGCGCTTTTGTTATAGCTCGCGGACAAGCTCCAACTGTAAGTGAATTAAAAACGTTTTTAAGAGAACGTGGTATAGCGGCTTATAAGATTCCAGATCGAATTGAATTTATTGAATCATTCCCGCAAACAGGTGTTGGAAAAGTAAGCAAAAAAGAATTACGTAAAGCCATTGCTGAAAAACTTATTACAGTAAAACGATAAAAAACTATTAAAATCGGAAGGAAGTGATTAGATGGCTATCCCATCTATTTCAGTATATAAAATGCCAATGGAATCAGAACTACCAAAAAATAAAGTGAATTGGACGCCAGATCCGAAACGTGCGGTTCTTCTAATCCATGACATGCAAGAATATTTTCTTGATGCATATAGCGATAAAGAATCGCCAAAAGTAGAACTCATTTCAAATATTAAGGTGATCAGAGAAAGATGTAAAGAACTTGGTATACCAGTTGTGTATACAGCACAACCTGGTGGACAAACGTTAGAACAACGAGGGTTATTACAAGATTTTTGGGGTGACGGTATTCCTGCTGGACCAGACAAAAAGAAAATTGTCGATGAACTTACTCCTGATGAAGATGATATATTCCTGACAAAATGGAGATATAGTGCATTTAAAAAGACAAATCTATTAGAAATTTTAAATGAACAGGGAAGAGATCAACTTATTATTTGCGGTATTTATGCGCATATCGGCTGTCTTTTAACAGCTTGCGAAGCATTTATGGATGGTATAGAGCCATTTTTTGTCGCAGATGCAGTTGCTGATTTTTCACTAGACCATCATAAACAAGCATTGGAGTATGCATCTAATAGATGTGCAGTAACGACATCAACAAACTTACTGTTAAAAGATTTACAAAGTGTAAAAAGTGATGAGAGTGAAGGAATCACTTTACAGGAAGTGCATGAACTAGTTGCCCAACTACTTCGTGAGCCAGTAGAGAGTATTGAAATTGATGAAGACTTATTAAATAGAGGACTTGATTCGGTCAGAATTATGAGTTTAGTAGAGAAGTGGCGTCGTGAAGGGAAAGAAATCACTTTTGCGGATTTAGCAGAACATCCAACTGTTGCAGGTTGGTACCGTTTACTATCTTCACAAGCAGCAAAGGCTCTGTAACAAATAGATTACATAATAAAGGGGTAGTAAAGAATGCCTAACAGTCAAAAGATTCGTCATTCGTTATCATCTGCGCAGTCTGGTATGTGGTTTGCACAGCAATTAGACCCGTTTAATCCGATTTATAATACTGGAGAATATGTTGAAATAAACGGAAATATTAATCAAGAAACTTTCGAGTTAGCAGTACGTAAAGTTGTAACAGAAGCAGAAGCACTTCATGTTCGCTTCGAAGAGGATGAAATTGGTCCATGGCAAGTTATTGAGAAATCAAAGTTTCATATGCATTTTATTGACGTTCGTAAAGAAGAAAATCCTGAAGAAGCTGCTAAAGTATGGATGAAAAATGATTTATCTATGCCCGTGGATTTAAAAGAGGATAAATTATTTACTGAAGCACTTATCCAAATTGAAAATAATCGTTTCTTTTGGTATCAGCGCATCCATCACATTGTGATGGATGGCTATGGATTTTCACTTCTTAGTCAAAAGATAGCCAATGAGTATACATCACTTATAGAAGAAACAAATAAGAATGAAAAGCCATTTGGCTCTCTTGCAAAAATTGTACAAGAAGATAATGAGTATCGTGAGTCTAAACAATTTCAGGAGGATCGTACTTTTTGGTTAGATAAGTTTGCAGATGAACCAGAAGTTGTAAGTTTGGCAGAAAGAGCGCCGAGAACATCAAATGGATTTTTACGGGAAACTGCTTATTTATCAAATGCTAGTACGAAAACTTTACTAGAAGATATTAATATTTCGTTAACGAGTTGGCCCGAATTTGTTGTAGCCGTAACAAGTATTTACATGCATAAATTAACAGGTGCAAATGATATTGTTTTAGGTTTACCAATGATGGGGCGTCTTGGTTCTGTATCTATTCATACACCAAGCATGGTAATGAATTTAGTTCCACTTCGTCTCACTATAACTCCAAATATAACTCTTGCGGAATTATTGCAGCAAGTTTCTAAAGAAATCCGAGATGTACGTCGCCATCATAAATACCGTCATGAGGAATTAAGAAGAGACTTAAAGTTACTAGGTGAAAATCAAAGGTTGTTTGGACCGTTAGTGAATGTTATGCCATTTGATTACGGGCTTAATTTTGCTGGGAAGCGTGGTATTACGCATAACTTATCAGCAGGACCTGTCGATGATTTAACGATAAATGTATATAAACGTTTCGATGAAAATGAGTTAATGGTTCATTTTGATGCGAATCCAGAAGTATATAGCGATATGGAACTAGCGTTGCATAAAGAAAGATTTATGAATCTATTAGAAGTAGTAGTCAATAATTACGAGAAAAACGAGCCGATTGGAAAAATAAACATTACTCTTACTGAAGAAAATCATAAAGTTTTATTGGAATGGAATGAAACGAAGGAAGCTGAAGAGCTAATCAATCTACCTTTATTATTTGAAAAGCAAGTACAAAAAAATCCGAATAAAATAGCGGTTACTTGTAACGGAATAAAACTTACGTATAAAGAGCTAAATGAACGAGCGAATGAACTAGCACACTATTTAGTAGAAGAAGGAATACGACCAAATCAGTTTGTAGCTTTAGTATTTCCAAGATCAATAGAAATGGTAGTTAGTATGCTAGCAGTTCTAAAGGCTGGTGCAGCGTATTTACCAATAGATCCAGAATACCCAGCCGAGCGAATTCATTATATAGTAAATGATGCAAAACCAGTTTGTATCATAACGCATTCATTTGTTTCATCAACTGTAGTTATAGAAAATGATATAAAAAAAATCGAATTAGATAGTGAAGAAATGAAAATAGCGTTAAAAACATATTCTCATATGAATATGCCATTTGAAATTGATGAATCACTTTTAAACCGAGCTTATACAATTTACACTTCAGGATCAACAGGAAATCCAAAAGGTGTAATTGTTCCTATGAAAGGTTTGAGTAACTTCTTATTAGCTATGAAAGATATGTTTTCATTAAATGAAAACGATCATTTATTAGCAGTTACCACGTTTGCATTTGATATTTCTGCGCTAGAAATTTATTTACCTCTTATTAGTGGTGCAAGTTTAACAATTGCACAAAAAGAGGTAATCCAAGAGCCTTCTGCGTTAACGACATTGTTACAAGAAGAAAGAGCGACAATTATGCAAGCTACACCGACGCTCTGGCAGGCGTTAATAACTGAATATCCAGAGAGGTTACAAAGGCTAAACGTACTTGTTGGTGGTGAAGCTCTTCCGGCACATGTAGCAAATACATTAAAGGAATTAGGTTGCTCTATAACTAACTTATATGGACCAACTGAGTCGACTATTTGGTCTACTTTCATGAACATTGATGAAAGTGAAAATGGTATACCTCCTATTGGAAGACCAATTTGGAATACAGAAGTGTATGTGTTGGATGCAGGATTACAACCTGTTCCACCTGGAGTTATCGGTGAATTATATATTGCAGGAGAAGGACTTGCAAGCGGATATTTAGGAAAACCTGCGTTAACGGCTGAACGATTTGTTGCAAATCCATATGGAGAACCAGGGAAGCTTATGTACCGCACAGGTGATCTTGTGAAATGGCGTAACGACGGTGTGCTAGAATACATGAGTCGCGCAGATCATCAAATTAAAATTCGTGGTTTCCGAATTGAATTAGCTGAAATAGAAATGGTATTACAAAGGCATGAAAATGTTCAACAAGCGGTAGTAATGGTACGAGAAGATCATCCAAATGATAAACGGATTATTGCGTATATCGTTGCTGAAGAGAAGGAAATGATTCATCTTTCAGAAATTCGCTCTTATGTTTCAGAAAGTTTAGCGAATTATATGGTACCATCAGCATTTGTTGTGCTAGAAGAATTACCGTTAACACCAAATGGTAAGGTTGACAGAAAGAAATTACCTGCTCCTGATTTTAATGGAATGAACAATGAGAGAGTTGCTAGAAATCCAAAAGAAGAAATATTATGTGATTTATTTGCAGAAGTACTTGGTGTTTCGCGAATTAGCATTGATGATAACTTCTTTGAAATGGGTGGCCATTCGCTTCTTGCATCGCGTCTAATGGTAAGAATTCGTGAAACGTTAAGTGTGGAATTAGGAATTGGAAAACTATTTGAATCGCCAACTGTTGCTGAATTAGCGAAACAATTGGATCGTGCAAAAAGCGCAAGACCAGCTATTAAGAAAGGAAATAGACCAAATGAAGTTCCACTTTCATTTGCACAGCGTAGATTATGGTTTTTAAATTGTTTAGAAGGTCCAAGTCCTACTTATAATATTCCGTTAGTCATTCGTATGTCTGGAAAATTGAACGAGGAAGCACTGCAAGGTGCCTTTTATGATGTAGTGAAGAAACATGAAACACTAAGAACAATTTTCCCTAACGTATTAGGTAGTTCCTATCAGAAAATTTTAAATATGGAAGACTTAAATCTAGAAATGATTATAACAAAAACATGTAAAGATGAATTAGAAAGTGTGCTTTCAGAGGCGGTAAGACATAGCTTTAATCTCGATGTTGAGCCAGCAGTTCGTTTACAACTTTTTAAAGTAAGTGACAGCGAACATGTTTTACTAATTCTTTTACATCATATTGTAGGAGATGGATGGTCATTACAACCGTTAACGAGAGACTTTACAGCGGCTTATAAAGCAAGATGTCAAGGTGACAAAGTTCAACTGGAGACACTTCCAGTTCAATACGCAGATTATGCACTTTGGCAACAGCAACTACTAGGTGATGAAACGACACCAGAAAGTCTTATTTCAACACAATTAGATTTTTGGAAAGAGGAACTGAAAGGTTTACCAGATCAAATGGAGTTGCCTACAGATTACCAGCGTCCGATGGAAACGAGTTATCGCGGGGAAACAATTCATTTTCATATAGATGAAGGTATGCATAGTAGGTTAGTAGAGCTTGGTCGTAAAAATGGGGTTAGTTTGTTTATGGTGTTGCAAGCAGGACTAAGCGCGCTATTTACAAGATTAGGTGCTGGAACTGATATACCAATTGGAAGTCCGATTGCCGGAAGAAATGACGATGCGCTATCAAATATAGTTGGTTTATTTGTAAATACATTAGTGTTACGTACAAATACATCAGGAGATCCAAGTTTTAAAGAATTATTAAATAGAGTAAAGCAGATAAATCTGGCAGCTTATGAAAATCAAGATGTTCCATTTGAACGACTCGTTGAAGTGTTAAACCCAGTACGTACTCGAAATAGTCATCCGCTGTTTCAAGTTATGTTAGCTTTCCAAAATACGCCTGAAGCGACGTTTGATATCCCGGATTTAGAGGCGAGTCTTGAAATTCAAAGTGTTGGTTCTGCAAAGTTTGATTTAACATTTGAAATTAGCGAGAGTAATGGAGTGGATGGTACTCCAAACGGCTTACACGGATTGTTAGAGTTTAGTACCGATTTATATAAACGTGAAACGGTTCAAAAAATAATAGAACGATTCATTCTATTATTAGATGATGCAGCGAAACATCCGGATCAATCAATTGGTAGATTAGAAATATTAACTTTAGCAGAGCGAAATACAGTTTTAGAAAAGTGGAATGGTGGTTTTCAAATTGTGCCTGAAATGACATTGCCACAATTATTTGAAAAGCAGGCTCATGTAAATCCAAATTCTATTGCTGTCGTCTTTGAAGATGAAAAGCTAACGTATGAAGAGTTAAATAGAAAAGCAAATAAAATAGCTCGTTCGTTAATAGCAAAAGGTATCGGGCCGGATCAACTCGTTGCTTTAGCGATGCCGAGATCTTTAAATATGGTTGTAAGCTTACTTGCTGTTCTTAAAGCAGGTGCCGGATACCTTCCGTTAGATCCAGATTATCCGTCAGATCGTATTTCATTTATGCTACACGATGCGAAACCATCATGTGTATTAACAAATTCAAGTGTAGAAATTGACTGTGATGAGTCACTAAAGATTTTAGTTGATGATGTGAACGTAATAGAAGAAATTGAGAAATATAGTGAAGACAATATTGATGAAATGGAGCGCCTGAAGCCGTTATCTCCTTCACATATTGCTTACGTTATTTATACGTCAGGCTCAACAGGTAGACCGAAAGGAGTTATGATACCTCATCAAAATGTAGTAAGACTTTTAGGAGCAACTGATCATTGGTTCCAATTTGACGCAGACGATGTGTGGACGATGTTCCATTCATATGCTTTTGATTTCTCGGTTTGGGAAATTTGGGGACCTTTATTATATGGAGGGCGTTTAGTTGTAGTACCACATACTGTAAGTCGCTCGCCGAAAGAATTTTTACAGCTTCTTGTTAAGGAAAAGGTTACTGTTTTAAACCAAACTCCATCAGCATTTTATCAATTGATGCAAGCAGATCGTGAAAATGAAGAGGTTGGTCAAAAACTATCTTTACGATATGTTGTTTTTGGTGGAGAAGCACTTGAACTAAGTCGATTAGAAGATTGGTATAGTCGTCATCCTCATAACGCACCGAAACTTATTAATATGTACGGTATAACGGAGACGACGGTACATGTTAGTTATATTGAGTTAGATGAGAGTATCGTTTCTTTACGAGCAAATAGTTTAATTGGTTGCAGTATACCAGATCTTAAAGTATACGTATTAGATACCTATTTACAACCAGTGCCACCAGGAGTAGTTGGAGAAATGTATGTTGCAGGTGCTGGACTAGCTCGTGGATATTTAGGAAGAGCAGCATTAACCGCTGAACGTTTTATCGCAGATCCATTTGGTAAACCAGGTACAAGAATGTATCGAACAGGAGACTTAGCGCGCTGGCGTCAAGATGGGACGCTAGATTATATAGGACGTGCAGATCATCAAATTAAAATTCGTGGATTCCGAATTGAATTAGGGGAAATAGAAGCGGTTATAATGAAACACGATAAAGTTGAACAAGTAGCCGTTATTGTCCGGGAGGATCAACCTGGGGATAAACGATTAGTTGCTTATATCGTCGCATCAAATAATGAAACGATTGATACGAATGAAATGCGTCAGCATGCTGGAGGTAGTTTACCAGATTATATGGTTCCATACGCTTTTGTAGTAGTAAATGAGTTACCTTTAACTCCAAACGGTAAATTAGATAGAAAGGCATTGCCAGCTCCAGAATTTATCGCATCATCTTCTAGTCGTGGTCCAAGAACACCGCAAGAAGAAATGCTATGTGACTTGTTTACAGAAGTGCTAAGTGTACCTCAAATTGGAATTGATGACGGATTCTTTGATCTTGGTGGCCATTCACTCCTTGCAGTGCAGCTTATGAGTCGCATGAAAGAGGCACTTGGCGTTGAACTGAATATTGGAACTTTATTTGCAGCACCTACTGTTGCGGGGCTTGCTGAAAGACTTGAAATGGGGAATGGTCAAAGTGCACTTGATGTGTTACTTCCATTACGAGCAAGCGGAGAGCAATTACCACTATTTTGTGTACATCCAGCAGGTGGATTAAGTTGGTGCTATGCAGGACTTATGAAATCTTTAGGAACAGATTATCCAATCTATGGTGTACAAGCACGTGGTATCGCTGAAAATGAAGAACTTCCAAAAAGCTTAGAGGAGATGGCGGCGGATTATTTGAAACATGTTCGTGAAGTACAGCCTCACGGACCGTATCGTTTACTCGGTTGGTCACTTGGAGGTAATGTTGTTCATGCAATGGCGGCGCAACTACAAAATGAAGGGGAAGAAGTAGAATTACTCGTTATGCTTGATTCTTATCCTGGTCACTTCTTACCGAATACGGAAGCGCCTACTGAAGAGGAAGCGTTAATCGCATTACTTGCTTTAGGGGGATATGATCCAGATAACATGGATGGTAAACCACTGACTATGGAAAGTGCGATTGCAATACTTCGCAAAGATGGAAGTGCATTAGCGAGTCTTGAAGAAGAGACTATTTTAAACTTGAAAGAAACATATGTAAATTCGGTAGGGTTGTTAGGGAAGTACGTACCGAAAGTTTATAACGGGGATATTTTATTCTTTAGGTCTACTGTTATACCAGACTGGTTTGATCCCATTTCTCCAAATACATGGCTAAATTATTTAGATGGAGATATCGTGCAACATGATATTGATTGTAGACATAAAGATTTATGTCAGCCAGGGCCGCTTACAGAAATTGGGCAAGTACTAGCGAAATATTTACAGAATAAGAAAGGGGTAAATAGAGTATGACGAATCCATTTGAAAATGATAATTACACATATAAAGTATTAATGAATGAGGAGGGCCAGTATTCTCTCTGGCCTGCCTTTCTCGATGTACCAATTGGATGGAATGTCGTACATGAAGAAGCTAGCAGACAAGTTTGCTTAGAATACGTTGAAGTAAACTGGAATGATTTAGAGCCGAAAAAAAATCAAATTAGCGAAAAAATATTAGTAGGAAAACAATAATGAAAGTAAAAATAAATCCAAAAGTAGTTGTAAGCATCGTTTATATAACAGCGATGTTTATGGCTGCGATGGATGCAACAATTGTGAATGTAGCATTGCAAACGATAAGCAAAGAACTGCAAGTACCCCCATCTGCAATGGGTACAGTAAATGTTGGGTATTTAGTTAGCTTAGCTGTTTTTCTTCCGATTTCTGGTTGGTTAGGCGATCGTTTTGGTACGAAAAGAGTATTTTTAACTGCCCTTTTCGTTTTTACAATTGCATCTGCATTATGTGGAATTGCGAATGATATTACTTCATTAAATATTTTTCGTATCATTCAAGGTGCTGGTGGCGGGCTTTTAACACCGGTCGGGATGGCGATGTTATTCCGAACATTTTCACCAGAGGAAAGACCAAAAATTTCTCGATTTATTGTACTGCCAATTGCTGTTGCACCAGCGATTGGACCAATTATTGGTGGTTTCTTTGTAGATCAAATGTCCTGGCGCTGGGC
Organism: Bacillus cereus group sp. N24; assembly: GCF_016483345.1. Lineage (NCBI taxonomy): Bacteria > Bacillati > Bacillota > Bacilli > Caryophanales > Bacillaceae > Bacillus > Bacillus cereus group sp. N24. The sequence goes on along the minus strand of NZ_JAEHCA010000045.1, from coordinate 12,914 downwards.
ATTTTATATTAATTTGCCGTTTGGTATTATTGCGTTGCTATTTGGACTTCTATTTTTAGCAGAGCATATTGAAAAATCAGCTGGTCGTTTTGATTCTCTCGGTTTTGTTCTTTCAGCACCAGGTTTTGCGATGCTCATCTATGCACTCAGTCAAGGGCCGTCAAAAGGATGGATTTCTCCAGAAATAATAAGTACTGGGATAGCTGGGATTGTATTCATTTCACTGTTTATAATAGTAGAATTGAAAGTAAAGCAACCGATGTTAGATTTACGCTTATTAAAAGAACCCGTTTTTAGAAAAATGAGTCTCATATCCTTGTTTTCATCTGCTGGTTTACTTGGAATGCTATTTGTTTTTCCGCTTATGTATCAAAATGTAATCGGAGTTTCTGCGCTGGAATCAGGTCTTACGACATTCCCAGAGGCGATTGGATTAATGATTTCTTCGCAAATTGTACCATGGACGTATAAGAAATTAGGTGCTCGAAAGGTAATCTCTATTGGACTAATAAGTACCGCGGTTATATTTGTATTATTAAGTTTTGTAAATCATGATACGAATCCATGGCAAATACGGGCATTATTGTTTGGCATAGGTATTTTCTTAGGGCAGTCTGTCGGTGCAGTTCAATTTTCTGCTTTTAACAATATCACACCACCTTCTATGGGTAGAGCAACTACTATATTCAATGTGCAAAACCGATTAGGATCTGCAATAGGAGTTGCTGTTTTAGCTAGTATACTGTCTGGTTTTGGAAGTAATAACGTACAGAATAACGCACAATCAGATTTCTTGCCATATCAAGCGGCATTAATTGGATCAGCACTATTTTTACTTATAGCATTACTATTTTCTTTACGTATTTCTGATAAAGAGGTAATGTCAAAGAAGAAAGAAAAAATGTTATCAGTATCACAAAAAGAGAAAGAACTCGTCAATGAATAGCAATATATGTATGCTACTTTAATTGAAATTGATATTAGTAGTAAAAAGGAGATTTTACATGATAGAAAGTAAAGTTGTAGATTCTATACCAACTTTGAATGAGAATGATTGTCAAATATGGTGGGCAAGAATTTCAGATTTACAATCATGGCATTACAATTTACTAAATGATGTAGAGCGAGAGAAAGCAAATTCATATCATCATTCGGCAGATCGTGCACGTTTTATAATGGGTTGCGTAATTAGTAGGTTAGTTCTTGGAAAGCTACTTTCTATGTCGCCAGTTCAAGTGCCGATTGATCGAATGTGCCCAGTATGTAAGTTACAACATGGTAGGCCGCAATTACCAGAAGGTATGCCACAATTATCAGTTTCACATTCGGGTGAGTGGGTTGTCGTTGCATTTACAAAATCTGCATCTGTCGGTGTTGATGTTGAACAAATGAATCCAAATGTAGATGTGATGAAAATGGCAGAGGGCGTATTAACAGATATTGAAATAGCACAAGTTATGAAATTACCTAATGAACAGCGATTAGAAGGATTTTTAACGTATTGGACTCGAAAAGAAGCTGTGCTGAAAGCGACAGGTGAAGGACTATTGATTCCACCAGTTGAAATTACTGTATCAGCTCCAAATGATCCTCCTAAATTGTTGGTTTTTAAGGATAGACAAGAGTTAACAGAAAATACAAGGATGGAAGATGTAAGGCCTAGTTTAGATTATATGGCTTCCATTGCAATATTTAGTAAAGAAGTAACTGAAATTACGCAGTTAGACGCGGTAGCGCTATTAAATTATAAATAAGTTTAATAAAATATTTTATAGAAGAGGTGTTCCTCATGTTAGTGGCGGAAAGTAGAACAAATGAATTCACTTATAATGTACAAGCAATTAAAAATATTTTATTTTCTGGAGATACATCATCTATTCTTGCTTTAGAAAAGCTTTTGAATGATACAGTTCAGTTTGATGTTCTAGAACAAGAGGCAATAGATAGGCAGTACATTCCGAAAGAAGCAAAGAATTTCTTTGATAAAAACGGAACATTTCTTTATCGTGTATCTAATGTTAGTTATAAAGGTAAGGTGTTATCTGAAAATCTAATTTTTGCGGACACTTCTTTTTTACCAGATACAATAAAAAGTGAATTAGAAAGTGGAACTATTCCTGTTGAAAACCTGATAGAAAAAATGGAAGTAAGAAGAAACGTATTATATGAAGGATATCAGCCATCTGGAAATATTATCGAATTGTTTGATGGATGTTCTGTTGCGGCGAATGTGTATCCAACTAGAAAATATCAAATTGTAAGTAACTGCAAATGTGTATTTTATATTTGTGAAGTGTATCATGCAGAAAATATAAAGGACTTGCTTAAATAAGAAATAAACAAGAAACCAGCCTATAAAATGGCTGGTTTCTTGTTTATTTAACAGCTTCTTTTAATTCTTTACCTGCTTTAAATGCTGGAACTTTACCAGCCGCAATTTGAATTTCTTCCCCAGTTTGTGGGTTACGCCCTGTACGAGCAGATCTTTCGCGCACTTCAAACGTTCCAAAACCGATTAATTGAACTTTATCGCCAGATTGTAATGCGTTAGCAATTGTGTCAAATACGGATTGTACAGCTGCAGAAGCATCCTTTTGAGAAATATCAGCTGTTTGTGCCACATTTTTAATTAATTCTGTTTTATTCATGTTTTCACCTCATAAAAATTTTTTTAGAATGAATGTTTTAGTATAATGGATAGTAAAGATAAAGCTAGTTTTATGGTTAGAAAGAATACTATATAGTTATGTTAATTTCGTTGCAAGAGACTGAATCCCTGCTAATAATTGGGGATTAATTAAGAATTGATGCATACAAAAAGCAATAGTATGAGGATGAGGGGGAATATACGTATGATTTTTCGTGAAAAGAGTGAGAAAGAGAGTATATTAATTCGTCAACATGATCATGGTTTTTTGGCTGGAGAGATTGCTAGGCATATAAAAGAAGGTTTTTTTGAAGATACAACATACTTAAAAGAGACAATTGATGCAATATATGAACATGATAGAGGATGGATAGAACTTGATAAAGTACCAATTTTGAATGATGCTAAAAATATTCCGTATACATTTATGGATTGTCCAAGTTCATTACGATTTGTTTTTTATACGATTGGTTTGAATGAAATTGAAAATTCTAATCCATACGGGGCATTACTGTGTAGTAAACACTTTTTATCATTCCCATTAAATGAGGAAGATGAAGAGATGCTGTCTTTTTATAAACATGAATTGGAACGACAAAAAAGAATTTTGAAAACGTTAACAAAAGACCGGTACAAGCTGTTTGATAAACACTATAGATTACTAAAGTTTTGTGATGAACTTTCTTTATACGTATGTATGAATAAACCTGGTGTAAAAAAGAAAGAGGAAATCGATTTATTTAAAGATGGTTTTGAAGGAACAGAAATGTTTAATAGTAAGGAGGAGAAACTTATTCAAGCTGAATGGGTTGATGAAGAAACGATTCGAATTACACCGTATCCATTTAAAACGGAATTTCATACGTATGTAAAATATAAAACTATAAATAAACATGAAATTGAAGAAAAAGGGATTGTAAAAGCTGATAGAGAATCGGAAATGAAGGAGCAAAACATTCGTTTTATACAATAAGGAGGCGATTTAAATTGAAAGATTATATGTTAAAACAGTTTGATTATCATGTTTGGGCGAATACAAGATTATTCAATCGACTAAAAGAGTTACCAAACTATGAGACAATTTTTAATGAACAGATACAGAGTGTATTTCCGTCAATTCAGGATACTTTTGCGCATATTTATATTACAGATCAAGTGTGGTTACACATATTACATGGCAGAAGTATGAATGAAGCAATACAAGATCGTGAAAAGTTAAAAAAACAAATCGATACAAAATCGCTAAATGAATTAGAAGAAATGTTTTTAAATATGGCTAATCAGTATAAAGAATTTCTAAGTACACAACAAGATGTACATGCTGAATTTGTTATTAAGAATCCATATGCAGGGACACTACATACTTCAATTTTAGAATTAGTGCAACACGTCGTAAATCATGGTACATATCATAGAGGAAATATAACAGCAATGATCCGTCAACTTGGTCATTCATCGACAATGATGGATTTTGTACTGTATTTACATATGATTCAGAAAGAGGGGGAGTAATATAGTTTGTAAGAAGGAGAGACTTTAATTGTAAAAGTCTCTCCTTCTATTTTATCCTGCATGAACTGCCTATAAAGTACCGATTAGTGTGGGAAAATAATCATTTGGGATGTACAAAACCTCCAATAATTAAAGTTTCACTGTATTTCTTATGAAGCTTTATTTTCTTGTAATTGCTTAGCGTATTGTACAGCCTTATATGCATTGACTCTACCGTTTTTCCAGTACGTACCTGTACCACTAATTTTATCAGAAGTTGACTCAATAATTTGGCGGATTTGTGTATTGCTATATCCTTGATTTGCTAAAAGAGCAGCGACTCCTGCAACTTGAGGTGTTGCCATAGATGTACCACTTAATGATTGATAGGTGCTTCCTTTATATGTGGAATATATATTTGAACCTGGAGCTGCAACATCTACCCAGCTACCATAAGTAGAAAATGAAGATTTTTTATCTGATTGATCGGTAGAAGCAACTGCAATTACTTCGCTGTAATAAGCAGGATAATTAGCTTTTGTATTTCCAGCATTGCCAGCAGCTGCAACTATAACAGAGCCTTTATTCCATGCATATTGAACGGCTTGTTGTAAAGCAGTTCCACCATTTGGAGCGCCTAAGCTTAAACTAATTACTTTTGCACCTGAATCAGCAGCTTCTCTAATACCTTGCGCTACAGCATCAAGAGTCCCGCTTCCTTGATTATCTAATACGCGAACAGCGTAAATGGAAGTCTGCGGGGCAACACCAGCAATTCCGACACTATTATTCGTAAGTGCTCCAGTAATTCCAGCGCAATGTGTACCATGACCATTACCATCATCAGATGTATTGTCGTTATCAACATAATCATGTCCGTAAATTACTTTAGAAGCTAAATCAGGGTGTGAGCCTTGAACTCCTGTATCAATAATAGCTACTTTTACACCAGGATCACTTCGTTGGCTATCCCAAGCTTGTGGAGCTTGGATCTTTTGTAATCCATATTGATTTTTAAAATATGGATCGTTTGGATTCCAAAAGGCGTGAACGTAATAATTCGGCTCTGCATATTCCACATCTGGATTGTTTTTATAACTCTTTATTTTTTCTTTTACAGTACCTTTTGAAAATTGAACGACTTCAAAACCTAATGTATCATCTTTAGATAAAACGTTAGCACCGACAGATTTGTGAAAAGATTGCACATTACTTAAAGTGGCGTTTTGTTTGAACTTAACGATTAATTGGTTAGGGACGTAATCAGTAGATGATGTTTCAGCACTTGAAGTATTTGTGTTAAAGAAGAAACCACCAATAATAAATGATAAAACAGATAGGAAAACAATGATTTTGTTTTTCAAAAGATTTTTCCTCCCTTTTCTTGGATGAGTGTTCAGCGACACTGTAATGTCGCATTCCTTTTCAACTATATAGTTAGACCATACGATTTATGACATTTATGTGAAAAACTTTTATTGGAATAAAAAGGGGGGAAGATTGATATAAATTTATTTTAAATGATATTGATTGAGTAAGAGAACGAAAAAAGGAATGCTCATTATGCATGAGTCATTCCTTTTTTCATAGATTAATTGTGATTTCCAAATGAAGTTATACCATTTATAAATAGTTGTTACGTTTTATCCATCTTGATAAAAGAAATCTAAGTGGTTAAGAGGGAGTGACTCTATTTCTTGTCTATTAGAAACTTTGTTTCACATATCTTGTTGTGTTATTTGTTTCTTTATTTAATAATTGTAAGGTCTTACCATCGAAATTCTGTACCATATAAGGTATGTCTTTCTTAGAAACAGTGACTTCTTTACCGTTGTCCATTCGCTTTGTTATATGTAATTCAAAAGTCATAGAGTTTTTATCGTAAGACCATGTTCCTTCCGTAACATTGTCCTTGTTTGGGTAAGTTCCTGCTGTATATAACTCAAAAGTATTTCCACCTTTTATGATAAATGTTACTAGGAAACCACTAGAAGTTTCAAGTCCCCAGTCAGCAATTAACTCAGTTCCGTCTGTTACTTTACTCTTAACGTTTGCTTCGTTAACACCTGAATTATCGTCTATTCCTGTTTTCTCACTAGCAGATATTCCGCCACCGTTCGCCTTCGTTACTTCGTTTTTCATGTTGTTATATACTTCAATCCAGTATTTGTCGCCTTCTTTAACTAACTTTTCAGCGTTTTCAATTACTTCTTTGTCAGTTTTACCACCAGTATTTTTCTCTGTGTTTTGTGAGAAAATACGTTCTACTCCCTCAAAGGCTTTTCTGTACTTAGCGGTTGCTTTCTCAATATCCTTTTGAGCATCTATATACTTGTTCGGTGGGTCGATTTCTTCAAACTTATCAATTGCTTTAAAGATGTTTTCGACACTAACTAATACGTCTTTTCGTGTCTTATTGCCTTTGCTAGCTTCCCCAACTATATTATTGTACTCTTTGAATAGTCTATCAAACTCATTTCCTAAATCAATTAAATACATAGGATAGTCGTCTGCTAATACTCTTACTTTCTTCACATCAGAAGTTGACTGCTTTGAAGTACTAGAGTCAGCTTCTTTAGAAGTCTTAACTTCAGAATCCGTCTTAGCGGTTTTAGACTCTTCTGTCTTAGCAGGTTTAGACTCTTCTATTTTTATGCAACCGTTCATTAACAACATAACTGGTATGGTTAATCCTAGTAGTTTCTTTGCTTTCATGATTAAATGCCCCTTATCCTTAGTTAATAAATTAGCCGTATCTATTTACCTTGATTTCAGCCTTACTGTGTTTTTCTAGAAATACTATCTGTTGCTTCCTCAAAAAGCTTTGAACCATCTTTAGCTTTCGTTAATGACTGATTCATCTTACTTTCGTTTTGTTCTTCTATTGCATCAAAAAGAAGTGCAAATGCTTCATTATAAAGTTCCATTGATTGTTTTATATTTTCTTGTTCTACTTTTAACTCAGGCGGTGCTTGGAGGTTTCTTAACTTTGTTACATATGCTTTTGCTCCACCTATACTTAATTGTACTTCACTTTTCTTTTGACTATATGACTTAACATCTGAACTTGCTACCTTTTCCATTAATTTCAAAACATCATCAACTTTAGTAGCATTTTCTACTATTTCTGACTTGTATTTCTCAACTTCTGAACCACTTAACTTTGCAGTTGATGAACTAGAGGAAGTAGATGAGTTTGAATTGTTAGAAGAAGAACTTGGTTTACTACTTGATGAGTTACTGTTTGCATCTTTACTATTCGCTGCAGATAAGCTATCATCTTTTTTACTATCGGTTGACTTACTCTCTTTCTCCATCTTTTGCGTTTCTTCTTTCTTTGGTTCCGCTTTCTTACTATCAGTTTCAATTGTAATACAACCACTTAATAACATAACTGGTAATGCTAAACTTACTAATTTCTTTGCTTTCATGATTCTTAATACCCCTTTATTTGTAAAATTTAGTGCAAACAAGTTAACATACTTAACTAAGAAGTTTTCTCCGAATAACATCTTAGAATCGTCTATCTATAGATTACCTTTATATTACATAATCTTCAATAGTTTTCCTTTTATGATTTTCTGGTTATTAAGTTGTGATTTGTATATAATCAACTGGACTTTAAAGTTTTTTGATAATACTGCTTAAAAAAAGAGGGGATTCTTACAGAGATATTTATGTTGAGTTTTGTTCTATTTTAGCATTACTTCACTATAATTTATGTGTGATGCTAATGATTTTTAGAGTAACCAACACTGATCAATTTAAATGAAGTTTACTTGAAAAATAAAAAGCCCTACATTTTGACCAATTTCTTTTTCAAAATGTAGGGCTGTATTCTATATAAAATTAATATTTATAGTGAAATTTGAACTGCAGTTATTTTAAACATAGATTAACTTGCCTGTTTTCTATGATTTTCTTTCAATTTTTCTGCTTGTAAAAAGCGATTTGTTTCAGCGACAACGATACCACTTAATCCGATTAATCCGATTAAGTTTGGAATTGCCATAAGTCCATTTGCAATATCAGCAAATGTCCATACGATGCCAAGTTTTAAATTGGCACCAATCGCAATCATCACGATAAAGATTGCTTTATAATATCGAACAGCACCTTCTCCAAATAAATAAGCGACACATTTCTCACCGTAATATGACCAGCCTAAAATAGTAGAGTAGGCGAATAAAATTATGGCAATACCAAGGATCATACTACCAGCGGTGCCGAATACAGATTGGAATGCAAGTGTTGTAGCTTCAACACCGGTTTTACCTGATTTCCATGCCCCAGTTGTAATTAATACAAGTCCTGTAATTGTACAGACGATAAATGTATCAAGAAAAGTACCAGTCATAGAAACTAAAGCCTGTTTTGCAGGTGAATCTGTTTTTGCTGCAGCGGCCGCAATAGGAGCACTACCTAAACCAGCTTCGTTCGCAAATACACCGCGCGCCATTCCGATTTGAATAGCTGATGCGACTGTTGCTCCAATAAAACCACCTGCGGCTGCTGTACCTTGAAATGCACCAGAAAAAATAAGTGAAAATGCTTCTGGAATTTGGTCAAAGTGATAGAAAATAATAATAAGACCAGCAATTATATAAAAGAAAGCTTTAATAGGAACGATAAATCCCGTTACTTTCCCAATTTTTTTTACACCGCCTAAAATAACAATAGCGATTAAAAATGACATTAATATACCAGTTAAAGCAGGGGGGAAAGAGAAATTAATTCGCATTGCCTCTGCAACTGAGTTAGATTGCACCATATTACCGATCCCGAAAGAAGCAGTTGTACCGAATATAGCGAATAAAACAGCAAGCCATTTCTTACCTAAGCCACGCTCTAAATAATACATTGGTCCACCTGAATATTCACCATTTTCATTACTAACACGGTATTTCACTGCTAGAATTGCTTCGGCATACTTTGTTGCCATTCCGAATAAAGCGGTAATCCACATCCAAAAAATTGCACCAGGACCACCAATTGTAACAGCTGTTGCAACACCGGCGATATTTCCCATACCAATCGTTGCGGCCATAGCTGTCATGAGTGCTTGGAAGTGGCTAATATCTCCAGAAGATGACGTATCTTCTGACTTTTTAAATGCTATTTTGTGAGCGTATAATAGTTTACTAAACTGTAAACCTTTCAAACGCACTGTGAGAATGATACCAGTACCAACGAGTAGCAACAAAGTTGGTAATCCCCACACGTAATGATTCATTTGTTCTAATACTTTACTTACTGTCTCCATCTTTATTCTCCTTTTTTAGAAAAAATAAAAACCACTTCAAGTAAATGAAATGGTCTCTGGAGAAACAAGGAATAGAAAAATAAACCGATACAAATCGGCATTTTCCTTCGCTTGTCTCTGTCCTTTTTACCTGAGAGATTATCCGCTAAAATAGCGGATTTGCTCCTTCGGCGCTCTTTTTCCTCCGCGCTATTAAAAGCGAGAGGGAGTCTCTCCAGAGATTCGTCCCCATGCAGTTCTACTTGTAACCAAGACCTGAGAGTTTCAAAGTTGGTATTACAACTTTTTGCCCCGTCGGTAGATCAATTGACCTTCTCCTGAATGGTTCATCCGAATTATAAAATTAATATACACATTGAATGTAAATCAATAAAAATATTATAGACAGACAAACTGTGAATTGCAATCTTTTTTTATTTTAAAATAGTAAACAGTTTTATTTTTTAGAAATTCCTAATTTATCTTTAACTTCATTTAAAGTAGATAAAGCGATGACAATATGTTGGTCGGCAAGCCCTAAAGCCTGTTTTGTATTTTCAATTATTTCATTGGCCGGAGTAGAATTATTGTATTGATCAATAATTAAATCTGCTGCATTTTTCATGTAATTTGATGCGGATTTAAACTGAGTTGTGAATTGGATTAGTTGTTTTTGTATATGTATATCCGTTATGTTTTCTTCGATTTTTATCGTGTCTATTTCGTTCATAAGTGTTTCATACTGTTTGGAAACAGCACTCATTGTAACTAATAGTTTATTTCTATCCACTGAATCTCCGTTCGTGTTCATCTCTTCCCAGGCAGGCAACCAATCTTTTTCGATAATGTCATTATAATTAGTAGTCAATTCCTTAATTTTAGGTTGTAATTTAGTTTTGAAAGTTTTTGTATCCACTGTTTCTACAGTTTCTTTTTCATTATCAGTTTTATTTTTACCATTAGTTACGTAGAAAATCGTACCGAAAATGATGAAAATAGAAATAACTACTGTCCATTTAGTAAAAAGAATTTTCTTCAATATGTAACGCCTCCAAAATTTAAAAACTTATAATTATAATATATAACAATAATGTTGTTTTAAATAGAGAAAATAAAGTTAGAAGTGATTTGAATTACATCTTTTTTATACGTAACTAATTAAAATTAGTAAAAAGATGAAAGGAATATGTAAGAAAGGGGAATTTTAGTGAAAATGAATAAAAGAAAACTAGTTTTAAATATTGTAACGGCTATGTTATTAATTGGTGTATCTCGCATTAACGGGCAGTAAGACCCCCACTTCAAAATGCAGCGAAAGCAAAGAAGTTAGGTGGGGGATGAAGAATCCTACAATGATTAAAGTTTCACTTTATTTGCACTCATTTATGTAGACAAAGAATCTAAAATTGAAAAATTTCCAGTACCAATGTCAGCAATCCATATTAATGATGATAATGAGGAGGTTTATACATATATAAGTGTAATGCTTATTATAAAGGCAAGTGGATGGGAGCCAGCATAGTTAGTTTTAAAAAAGTGGAACGAAAGGTAAATGTATAACATTATCCGAGAGAAATTACGTATTATTTATTTGAGCAATAGATATACAAGGGAGAAAAGATTTCGATGTAATTCGTATAGAGCTACATTTTTTATATTCCGAATTATTTGAAATGAAAATAGATAGATGGTTTGATAGATATAGTGCAAAAAAATGATTATTTGTACAAAAGTAGAAATTTGTAGTTACCATAGTTTTGTTATGTAAACTGATTATTGTAAGAGAGCTTGTATTATGAGGGGGAATTAGAAATGTTACTAAAAACAATATTTTGCAGAGTGGAAGAAAAGAAAAGGGAGATGTTTTCGGCTGCTCAAGAAAAATGGCGTGATTTACAACATTTAGATGGTTTTCATGGGCAATTTGGTGGATGGAATGAAGATGAGGCATGTGTATTTACTTTATGGGAAGATAGAAGTGCATATCAATCATTTATGAACGGTGCTCACGATACAATTTATTTAAATAGTAATCAAAAAGATACGTTTCTTTCATGTGAAATTGAACTATTTCAAACGTTGTATGATATAAATGATAAGCCTTTGCAAAACGTTGTTACAGAAGGATCATTCGTAAGAGTTGCCATATGTGATGTAAAGGGAGAAAAAGAAAATCATTTTTTACATAAGCAAGAAACAATTTGGAATAAAGGAATGGAGAATGCAAAAGGGATGTTAGGTGGAGTAGTTGCGAAGTCTTTAAAAAATGAAACTCGTTACATAGTATTAACTTATTGGGAAGATGAAATGGCGCATCAATATTATGTGGAAGAGGGTTTTCTCATGTTGTATAAACTGGCTAACATTCATGAAGATATAGAAGAGATAAGAAGTAAACAAGCTGTATGTAAGGAAGAATGGCTTGTATATTAAGTGCAGAAAAAGTGTATAAATGAATGTATAATAAAGATAATTTCTTGTAAACAAGAAATTAATAGAAGACGTCATATGCCCTTTCATGTTAATATATTTAAGTTAAAATAGGAGGCTTACCCTTTTGTATTGTACGGTAGAAGCAGTGTGAGCTTGAAATTTTTTATGAAAAGGATGTGCCTAACTTGCGTATCAATAAATTTATTAGTGAAGCTGGAAAAGCGTCTCGACGTGGAGCAGATAAATTAATTAATGAGAGAAGAGTAATTATTAACGGTAAGGTTGCAAAAATTGGTGACCAAGTAAATCCAGGTGATGATGTACGAGTGAATGGAGAGCAACTTCGTATTGCTCGAGACCATGTGTATATCGCTTTAAATAAACCAGTAGGTATTACATGTACAAGTGAAAAAGCAGTAAAAGGTAATATTATTGATTTAGTGAATCACCCTTTACGTATTAGTCATATTGGGCGTCTAGATAAAGACTCAGACGGTTTAATTTTGTTAACGAATGATGGCGATATCGTTAATGAGATTTTACGTGCTGAAAACAAGCATGAGAAAGAATATATCGTTTCAGTAGATAAGCCAATTACACCTGATTTCTTAGAAAAAATGGCAGCAGGAGTTAAAATTTTAGGTACAAAAACACTTCCTTGTGAGGTTACACAGTTATCAAAATATGAGTTCCAAATTATTTTGACACAAGGGCTGAATCGTCAAATTCGCCGTATGTGTGAAGCTTTAGGTTATCAAGTATATACGTTAAAACGTACGAGAATTATGAATATAGAATTGAATAATTTACCAGTTGGGCAGTGGAGAGATTTATCGAAGAAAGAGAAAAGACGTCTATTTTCAGATTTAAATTACGAACCACAAGATTGGTAAAATTGAGAAGTGAAACCAAATTTTTTTTGGTTTCACTTTTTTAAATTAAATAAATAATATTATTTAACACTTGCAAAAATAAAATGAATAAGATATATTAAATAACAATAAATGGATGTTTTATAAAAGCAAAGAAAAGGACACGAGTTATTTTACCCGGTTATACAGAGAAGGAAGGAAAGCTGAGAACTTCCTAACGCAGAAAAAT